>JAITWS010000101.1 GCA_031285185.1 Methylobacillus sp. | reverse complement strand
CGGCGTTTGAACAGATTGGCGAACCATTGGCGCGAGCGGCGTTTGTAGGTGTCGAAGGCGTGTTGCACGCAGATGACGGGCAAGCGGGTTGCGAGCAGGGCAACGTAGGCCGGTTTGGTGCGGTGCGCGATGCAGAGTTTGACGTTGCGCGCGGCGACGATTTCGCGGAAGCGGCGGATGGCGGCGAACTTGAGTCCGCGCACTTGCTTGCTGTCGTAATCGAGAAAAATCACTTCGTCCGACTCGGAAGCGCGCGCCACTTCATCGTCGGGTTCGCCGGTCAGATAGACGGTGGTGACCTTGTACGGCGTATCGCGGAACAGCGCGGCGTATTGGCGCGCGCAATCGAGAAAAGGCGGATAGTGGCAGTGGCAAAGCTGGATGACGCGCGGAGTAGTGTCGCTCACGGCTTCACACCTTGCTGACCAGAATGTCTTCCATGATGAGATATTGCAAATCCGAACCGAAGAACATGTTGAGCGCGTCGGTCGGCGAGCAGATCATCGGTTCGCCACGGCGGTTGAGCGAGGTGTTCAAGACCACGCCGTTGTCGGTGAGTTTTTCCAGTTCGAGCATGAGGTCGTAATAACGCGGATTGTGCTCGCGCTTGAGCACTTGCGCGCGCGAGGTTCCGTCTTCATGCACGACTTCCGGCACGCGTGTTTTCCATGCTTCCGCGACTTCAAAAGTGAAGGTCATGAACGGCGCGGGATGGTCGGTTTGCAACATGCTTGGCGCGACGGTATCCAACATGCTCGGGCAAAAAGGCCGCCAGCGTTCGCGGAATTTGATCTGCTCGTTGATGCGGTCGGCCACGCCGGGGGCGCTGGGACAGCCGAGGATGGAGCGGCCTCCGAGCGCGCGCGGGCCAAATTCCATGCGGCCTTGAAACCACGCGACGGGGTTACCGTCGGCGAGAATTTTCGCGATGTTTTGCGGCACGTTTTCGATTTTTTTCCATCGGGGTTGCGATGCGTGTTTGGCGCACGCGGCGATGATTTCTTCGTTGCTGTAACACGGGCCGAGATAGACGTGCTCCATTTTTTCCACCGGCACGCCGCGCTGCACGGAGACATACGAGGCCGCGCCCACCGCCGTGCCCGCATCGCCCGATGCGGGTTGCACGAACAACTCTTTCACTTCGGGACGCGCGATGATTTTCTGGTTGAGTTTGACGTTGAGCGCGCCGCCGCCGGAAAAAGCGAGTTTGCCGGTTTCGCGCAGAATGTCGCCGAGGTAGTAATCCATCATCTCCAGCGCGAGCTTCTCAAACAGCGCCTGCATCGCGGCGGCGTAATGCACATAGGGGTCATCAGCGATGTCGCCTTCGCGCATCGGCCCCAGCCACTCGATGAGTTTGGGCGAAAAATAATAGCCCTTGCCTTTTTCCTTGTGGCGACGAAAGCCGATCACATTGGCGTAGGCGGTGTTGATGACGAGTTCGCCATTCTCGAATTTTGCGAGGCGCGAGAAATCGTATTTCGCCGCGTCGCCATAGGGCGCCATGCCCATGACTTTGTATTCGCCGTCCAGCATTTCAAAGCCGAGATATTCGGTCAGCGCGCCGTACAATCCGCCGAGCGAATCGGGATCGTAAAATTCCTTGATCTTGCGGATTTTTCCGTTTTCACCGACGCCGAAAAAAGTCGTCGCGTATTCGCCCTTGCCGTCTATGCCCATGATCGCGGTTTTTTCGCTGAAGCCGGAGCAGTGATAGGCGCTGGAAGCGTGCGTGAGATGATGTTCGACCGGCACGATTTCGATTTTTTTGAGGTCGAAACCGAGTTGTTGCAAGCACCACTGAATATGTTTTTTGTAGCGATAAAAACGACGGTTGCCCGCGAAGATCGCATCCAGCCCGCGATCCGGCGCGTACCAGTAACGGCGCGCATAATGCCACCGCGCTGCGCTGCCGAACAGCGGAATCGGCGCATAGGGAATCGCCACGGCATTCACCTGCGCGGGTTTGATGCCCGCATATTCCAGGCAAAATTTCGCCGCCTCGTAAGGCATACGATGCTTGGCGTGCTTGTCGCGGATGAAACGTTCTTCCTCCGCCGCCGCCACGAGTTTGCCGTCAATATAAAGCGCGGCGGAAGGATCGTGCGTCAATGCGCCGGATAAACCCAGAATAATCATAAATTTTCGCTTGTTGTTTCGTCTGTCTTTTCCACACCCACCCGCGCCAGCAACGGATCGTTGCCATACGCCAGCCGCAGCGCGGATTTCACTCTCTCCAAAATCTCGGGCGCATCATTCCAGTTTTTCAAAAAGCGCCGCAAGTCGCGCTCATGGCGCTGCGCGAAACGGTATTCGTCGCGGTGCAACCGCATCGCGTCGAGATCAAGCAACATCGGCGCGCCGTCCACCCATCGGATATTGTCCGCCTTCATGTCGCCGTGCTCGATGCGGAGCAGGCGCAACTGGTACAGCAAATTCGCCGTTTGCACTGCGGCATCCTGTTTTTGCTCATCGCTCAGGGAAGCATCGGCGAGCACGTCCGCGATGTCCGCCCCTTCGGCATAATCCATCAACAACCACGCCTCGCGCCGCAACACGCCCCAGCGCCGTTCGATCAGGGCAAGCGGCATGGGCGTGGGAATTTCAAACGCCCGCAACATATGCGCGTTCGACCACGAAACGCTCGCGCGTGTAGGCCGCCATGCGCGACCGACGGCGTGCCGCAAATTTTTGATATTGTACCGCTTGATGACCACGCGCCGTTCGCCGGATTGCGCCAGCACAATCGTGCAGGTGTTGCCGCGCTTGAGATACGCGCTGTCCGGCGCTTGAAAAAAACTGTCGGGATTTTCGATGACACGCTTCAGATCATCGTCCATTTCCGCCCGCGTCACGGCGAGATAGCGGTTGAAACGCCGTTCCACAAAAATATCCGTGCAATCGCGCAACACCTTGCGCGCGACAAATTTTTGCACCGTGCGATAGCGCACCGCGCGCACGCGCGTTTGCAGTTCCTGCAAGGGGATGGGGCCGTCCCAATCGCGCGCCTGCGCGTAGAGCGCGAGCCATTCCGCCGTTCGCACGTCGTCCGGCGCGTTGAGTTTGGAAAGCAGCAGCGCGAAATTTTCCAGCGCCGCTTCGCGCGAAACACCCTCGGGATGAACGCGAATGCCGTCGCCGTCCAGCGTGTAAAGCACATCGGCGGCCAGCAAAAAATTACGCAGATACAAATCCGTCTGCACCACTCCGGCGGCGTGATGCGCGGCCACGGCGCGCGCCAATTTGTCGGCGAGCACATGACGCTGACGCGGCCCGGCGGCGTTCCAGACTTCTTCGAGATTGCGACTTTCCGGCACGAAGGCGAAGATCAGCGCCTGCCCCTGTTCCCCGGCAATCGCGCATTGATGCAGCAATTCCGGCGTGGGCAGCCCGCGCTCCATAAGCGCCTTCGCGCCGCGCGCGTCGCGGTTCGCGTAACGCGCCGCTTTTTCGCCGATGAAAAGTTTGGCGTAAACCGCGCGTCCCTGCCAGAGCGCGCTGCATACGATGCGCCGCCCCGGAACGCGGCGCGCGACGTGCTGGCATTGCAGCGGCGGCGCGTGTTCCAACGCCACTTCAAAATTCACGCCGCCTTCGCGGCTGATGTGATCAAGCGATGTCATGGTTGGTCAATGGGTCAAACGGTCGTGGTCGGCCTCTGGCCGCCGGTCAAATGGTACGTCCGGCCAGTGATCGTGATATTTGTGATACAACTTGCGGGCGCGTTCATCCACCTGTTTCCAGAAACCCGCTTCGACACGCAGAATATCACGCAGTCGCCCGCGCCGATACAGCTTCAGAAAACGCAGACAATCGCGCCGCGTGAGACCGATGTCGAGCGCGGAAAAATACAGCGCGGCCATATCCTTCATGCGCGCCTCCGTCGGCGTTGCGCGACGCGATTGCATACGGTGCAGATCAATGAGGTAAAGATGAATTTCGCCGTTCCGCAAACGCGGCTGGTCGAGGCACAAATGGCAAATGTAAAAATCGCGGTGGTTGAGACCGTGATCGTGCAACGTCGCGGAGATTTCGGCCACGCGCCGCAGCAACGCTCGCTTGAGCGAAAGCGGCGGCGGTTGGGTCGGCCAGTCGCGGCAAAAATCTTCGAGCGAAACGATGTCGCCCAAATCTTCCGTAATCACAAAAGAGCGCCGCGATGCCGGGCTGCATCCGCGGCTGCCGTAAGCGATGAGCGGCGTGGTCGGGATGCCGAGCGCATCCAGTTTTTGAATCGCGCGCCACTCCGTCGCGGCGCTCACGACGGGCAGACGCAGAGTCAGCAAATTCTTGAAAATCTCGCGCCAGCCCACGCCGCTGTGCAATTTGGCGAAACAGGATTTTCCGTCGAGATGGAAGCGCAAAGTTTTACGCGCGGGTGCATCGCGGAAAATTTCGCCTTGCAAGCGCATGACGCGCTCAAACACATCACCGCCGCCCAAGGCTTGCGCGAAATCGTCGGGGATCACGAGCGTGTCACAGCTCATCGCGCGTGCTCCTGTTTGCGCCGCGCGAACGTTTCCAGCATCCGTGCCTCCGCGCCGCCATTGTTCGCAGCCATGATGTCCGTGACGTAACGCAGCGCGTTTTCGCGCCACACCGGAAGCAGCGGCGAGACCAGCATATCCGCCAGTTGTCGGTTGAACTCTTTCTGATCGAACGGCGCGCCCGTCACGCCGCCCGCGCCGGATGCGCGCACATGAAACGCATAGCCGCATTCGGCGCTCGCGAGCACGGGCAGGCCGGAAGCCATGGATTCGATCAGCACCACGCCGGTGTTTTCGCTGTAAGCCACATGCGCCAGCAGATCGGCGGCCTGCATGAGACGCGGAATATCATCGCGGCCTTCGGACAAAATTCTCAACTGCCCGCTCGCGCCCAGCGACTGCGCCAATTTGAGAAAAGGCGCGGGGTCATCCTGCCCCACCGCCAGCAGCCGGACATGCGATTTAAGCGCATCGGGCAAAGCCGCGACCGCCTGTATCACGCGATCCAATCCCTTGCGTTTGAAGGCGGAGCCGACCATCAAAATCAGCTTGTCGTCGGCATCAAAACCAAATTCCGCGCGCACCTCGGCGCGTAATTTTTCCCGGTCGCCCAACCCGAAACGATCCGCCGCGATGGGCGGCGGCTGAAGATGAAAACGCGCGTCGGGCGTGTCATACCAGCGTTGGAACACAAGTTTTTCGGAAGGCGAAAGCAGCAAAATTTCGCAGCGGGAATCGCGTCCGAAAACCGCCGCCTCGCTCTCCGCGAAAAAACGGTAACGCCCGGTCAAACGATAAAGCGGCGGCCGCGCGTGAGCCGTGCGTTCAAGAAAACACGGGTCGGCCTGAAAATACGCATCCAGCCCCGGCAACCGATTGAAACCAACCACCAAATCAAATTTCCCCGCATCAAGCAAAGCCTCAACCTTGCCGATAAAATCACGATACCGCCAATGATTGAACCACCCGCGCGCCTCGATAACATGCGGATGCAACCCCTGCTCCACCGGAATTTCGCCCTCCCAATAGCCGGTGAAAATATGCACCTCATGCCCCAATTTCATGCTCTCGCGCGCAATCCGCAACATATCGCGCTGCACACCGCCGAACGGGAAATACTTGAAAATGACAAAGGCAAATTTCATGAGGCTGGAGTTTGGAAATAATGGGTGAATTGTATGCGAAAACGGCGATTTTGTTGGGAGAGCCTCTCCCCTCGCCGCTCGACGGGAAAAATCGCCAATGCGGGACTTCGCGCCGCCCCCTCTTCTGTGGTTTAATGCGCCCATGAAAGACGCATTTCACCAAATCGCCCTGGTCGGGAAAATCACCGATCCCGAAATCCGCGAACACTTGCTGGCGCTGGCTCGTTTTTTGGACGGGCGCGGCGCGGGGGTGCTGGTGGAAGATCGCACGGCGGCATTTTTTGATATTCCGGGTTGCAAAACTTTTCCGATGGCGGAGATCGGCGCTCATGCAGATATGGTCGTCGTGCTGGGCGGCGACGGCACGATGCTGACCGTGGCGCGCAGTCTGGCCGAGCATGATGTGCCGCTGGTCGGCGTCAATCGCGGGCGCGTGGGTTTTTTGGCGGACATCACGACCGAGACCATGGTGCAAAAAGTCGCCGCGATTCTGGACGGCGAATATACGCGCGAGCAGCGCATGTTGCTGGATGCGCGCGTCATGCGCGACGGGCGCGTGGTGGGCGAAGGACGCGCGCTCAACGATGTCGTCATCAGCAAAACGGCGAGCGTGCGGCTGATTGAGCTTGAATTGCACATTGACGGCGAGTTCGTGCATCGCCAGCGTTCCGACGGATTGATACTTGCCACGCCGACCGGAACCACGGCCTATGCGCTTTCCGCGGGCGGCCCCTTGCTTCATCCCACGCTGGAAGCCATCGCGCTGGTTCCGATTTCGCCGCACACCTTGTCCAATCGTCCGTTCGCGATCAACAGCGCGAGCAAGGTCGAAATCACGCTGCTGCATGGCGACGACGCGCGTGTGCATTTCGACGGTCAGCAACACGCCGATCTTCATGCGGGCGACAAGGTGGTGGCGCAGCGGCGACCCGAGACCGTCACGCTGCTGCATCCGCGCGGCCACAGCCATTACGCGATGCTGCGCGAAAAACTGCGCTGGGGCTGATCGTTTTTCAATGCTGCGCGCGCTCTCGCTCAAGGATTTCGTCATCGTTGACCGGCTCGATCTTGAGTTCGGCGCGGGCTACACCGTGCTCACCGGCGAAACCGGCGCGGGCAAATCCATTTTGATTGACGCGCTTTCGCTCGCGCTGGGCGAGCGCGGCGAATCCGGGCTGGTGCGGCAGGGCTGCGAAAAAGCCGAAATCAGCGCCGAGTTTTCCACCGCCGATCTGCCGGAATTGCAACGCTGGCTCGCCGACAACGAACTCGCGGACGGAGACGACGCTTGTCTCATGCGCCGCATCGTTTATGCCGACGGTCGCTCGCGCGGCTTCATCAACGGCATCACCGCCACCATGCAGCAACTGCGCGAAGCCGGGGATTTTCTCGTTGATATTTACAGCCAGCACGCCCACCACTCACTGCTCAAAACGGCGGCGCAACGCGCGTTGCTTGATGATTTTGGTGGCAATTCCGCGCTTGCCGGGGAAGTCGCAACCACGTTTAAACACTGGCGCGAATTGCGCGAGCGCCGCGACGAAATGGAACGCAACGCAGCGCGGTATGCGGAAGAGTTGGCCGTGTTGCGCGACGAAACGCGCGAATTGCAACAGCTCGGCGCTTCCGCCGAAGAGTGGGAAAATTTGCAACACGACCACACCCGTCTTGCCCACGCCGCAAGCCTGATCGCGGGCGGCGCGGAATGCCGCGAACTGCTCGCGGAAGGCGAAACTTCCGCCGCGCGGCAACTGCACGCAGCGCAGCACAAATTGCGGGAATTGGGCGAATACGATCCCGCGTTGCGCGAGGCGCTGGAAAGTCTGGATGCCGCTGCGATCCAGCTTGAGGAAGCCGACCGCTTTCTCAACAAATATCTGGCGCGCGCCGAACTCGACCCCGAACGTCTGAATGAAATCGAAGCGCGCATTCAGACCATCCACGCCGCCGCGCGCAAGCATCGCGCGCGTCCCGAAGAATTGCCCGCGTTGCTTGCGAAATGGCTCGCGCGCATGGCCGAGCTGGAAGGCGCGGGGGACAACGGCGCGCTCGCGCGTGAGGAACGCGCCGCGCATGAAGCGTATCTCGCACACGCGAAAAAATTGGGCGCAGGACGCGCGAAAGCGGCGAAATCGCTGGGTGAAAAAGTCACGGCGGAAATGCAGCGCCTCGCGCTTTCGGGCGGAAGTTTCGCAGTCGCCCTGCCGCCGCACGAAGAAACCGCGCACGGTCTGGAATCCGTGGAATTTCAAGTCGCCGGTCATGCCGGAATCGCGCCGCGCCCGCTCGCGAAAGTCGCCTCGGGCGGCGAATTGTCGCGCATCAGCCTCGCCATCCGCGTCATCACCGCGCGCCAGGGCGCGACGCCGACCATGATCTTCGACGAAGTTGATGTCGGCATCGGCGGCGGCGTGGCGGAAATCGTCGGCCAGTTGCTCAAATCGCTAGGCGCGACCAGACAAGTGCTCGTCATCACCCACCTGCCGCAAGTCGCCGCGCTTGGACAATGCCATCTGCGCGTGAGCAAATCGTCCGAAGACGGCAACACCCTGAGCCACATCGAAGCGCTGGACGCGAAACAACGCACGGAAGAAATCGCCCGCATGTTGGGCGGCATGGAAATCACCGCAACCACGCGCCGCCACGCGGCGGAAATGCTGGGGAAAGTCTGAGCGCGTTGGCGACATTTGGGCTAGAACCGCTGGTGTTCTCCCTCTCCCGCCTGCGGGAGAGGGTTGGGGTGAGGGTATTCAAACACAAATCGCGCGTAGCGCACAACACCGTTTTTAAATTCCCTTCTGCCGCGCTGAGCAGCGCAGCCGAGCCGGGGGATTTCGGCTCGCAACTGTTTGAGCTTTGGCGTAGCCAAAGCGAGTTCTTGCGAGCCGCCCGGATCGGCGAGCAGCGCAAGGAAGCGCAAAGCGCCGCGGGAGCAGGGGGTCGTTTTCTTTGGTTACTTTCTTTTGGACAAGCAAAAGAAAGTAACTCGCCTGTCGGGGCGAGACCCGACCTGCCCAAACTTGTTTCGCCGAGAATGTGCGTTCATCCTTCGACAGGCTCAGGACGAACGGTTTTTTTGCTGGATCCCCGCCTGCGCGGGGATGAGCGGAATTTGTTTGCGAAACCCCGCCCTCTCCCTCTCCCGCAAGCGGGAGAGGGAGAACAACAGCAGTTTTCGCCTGCTGGAGAAGAACTTGTCCGCAGAGCGGCAGGCACATCTGAATGACTGACCTCACCCGCATTTTCTCCGCCGAAGGCGAGTTAGCCGCAACCATTCCCGGTTATCGTCCGCGTCGGCAGCAGATTGAAATGGCCGAGGCGATTGCCGATGCGATCACCGGATGCAGGGTGCTGGTGGCGGAGGCGGGAACCGGCACGGGCAAGACATTTGCCTATCTCGTTCCCGCGCTGCTTTCGGGCGGCAAGGTGATTATTTCGACCGGCACGCGCACCTTGCAGGATCAGTTGTTCAACCGCGATCTGCCCGCCGTGCGCGATGCGTTGCGGGTTCCGGTGACGGTGGCGATGCTCAAGGGACGCGCGAATTATGTCTGCCATTTTCATCTTGAGCGCGCGGCCAACGAGGGACGTTTCCCCAGCCGCGAGGATGCGCGTTACATCCACGTCATCAAAAATTTCGCCGAGCACAGCGGGACGGGCGACAAGAGCGAGCTGGCGGAGGTGCCGGAAACCGCGACGATCTGGCCGTTCGTGACTTCGACGCGCGAAAATTGCATCGGGCAGGAATGCGCGTATCACAAGGAATGTTTCGTGCTGGAGGCGCGCAAACGCGCGTTGGCGGCAGATGTGGTGGTGGTCAATCATCATCTTTTTTTCGCCGATGTGATGTTGCGCGACGAGGGCGTTTCGGAGTTGTTGCCCGCAGCGAACACCGTGATTTTCGACGAAGCGCACCAACTGCCGGAAACCGCCGGGCTGTTTTTCGGCGAGGATGTTTCGACCGGCCAGATCATGGATCTCGCGCGCGATGCCCATGCCGAGGCGCTTACCAGCGCCAAAGATTGCGCGGCTTTGCCGAAGGCGACCGCCGCGCTGGAAAAAGCGACGCGCGATTTCCGTTTGATTTTCGCGCAGGACGGCGCGCGTATGCCGGTGCAAAAAGCGTTGGAGCGCGAAGGGTTCGACACGGCGTTTGATACGCTCGCGCAAAAACTGAAGGCGCTCGCGGAGATTCTCGAAACGCAGGCCGAGCGCGATCCCGCGCTGGAAAATTGCTGGCAGCGCGCGCAAACACTTGCGTCGCAACTCAAAAATTGGCACGTCGGCGCGGACAGCAATCTGGTGCGCTGGGTCGAAGTGTTCGCGCATTCTGTGCTACTGCACGCGACGCCGCTTTCCATCGCCGACATTTTCGCCAAACAAATGGAAGGCCATCCGCGCGCGTGGATTTTCACTTCCGCGACGCTCGCGGTGAAAAATGATTTCGGCCATTATCTCGGACAGATGGGTTTGCCGCAGGCCGTCACCGCGCGGTGGGACAGCCCGTTCGATTACCCCGCGCAATCCGTGCTTTATGTGCCGCAAAACATGCCGCCACCCAACAGCGCCGGATATTCCGCCGCCGTTGCCGCGACCGCACTGCCCGCGCTCAAAGCCAGTCGCGGACGCGCATTTGTGTTGTGCACCAGCTTGCGCGCGATGCGCGAAATCCACGCGCTGCTCAAGGACGCGTTCGAGCGCGACGGCCTACCCTGGCCATTGCTCATGCAGGGCGAATCTTCGCGCACCGAATTGCTGGATCGTTTTCGCGCGCTCGGCAACGCCGTGCTCGTGGGTTCGCAAAGTTTCTGGGAAGGCGTTGATGTGCGCGGCGAAGCCTTGTCGCTCGTGGTCATAGACAAGTTGCCGTTCGCGCCGCCGGATGATCCCGTGCTCGCGGCACGCATTGACAAGATGAAAGCCGAGGGCAAAAACGCTTTTATGGAATACCAGTTGCCCTACGCCGTGATCGCGCTCAAACAAGGCGCGGGGCGGCTCGTGCGCGACGAGCAGGATAGCGGAGTGCTGATGATCTGCGACCCGCGCCTTGTCGAAAAACACTACGGGCGGCGCGTCTGGCAAAGCCTGCCACCGATGAAACGCACGCGCGAAATCGCGGATGTGGAAGCGTTTTTTGAACCGGAAGCGATGACGAAAGTCGAAGTCGTATGAAGCCTCTCATCATCCCCGACGAAGAAATCGAGATCACCGCGATCCGCGCGCAGGGCGCGGGCGGGCAAAACATCAACAAGGTTTCCAACGCGGCGCATCTGCGCTTCGACATTCGCGCGTCCTCGCTGCCGGAAGCCGTCAAATCGCGTCTGCTCGCGATGCGCGATCACCGCATTTCGGTCACGCAGGGAACCATCGTCATCAAGGCGCAACGCACGCGCAGCCTGGAAAAAAACCGCGAAGACGCCATCGCGCGTTTGCATGTGCTCGTCAACCGCGCCGCACCCGAACCCGTCTCGCGCAAGCCCACGCGCCCCACGGCAGGCTCCGTCCGCAAACGCATCGAAAATAAAATCCAGCGCAGCCGACTCAAGGCGCTGCGGGGAAAAGTGGAAGAGTAGTCGCCTATTTCCGCGTGTTGAATTCGATCTTCGCCAGATAGCGAATGACGTTGGAAGCGGCCATCAGCGCAACGATGGCGATGAGGGTGTAGCCGCCATGAATCGCGGCGCGCGAAATATCGCCGGAAGAGAGCGCCGCGTACACGCTCCATCCGCCCACGCCCAGCGCGACGACCGTCAGCAGCATAAGCGGCGCGATGATGCCGGGGTCTGTGTAAGCGTCTTCCGGGGTTGCGTCAAAACTCGATTTGGCCATGATGTTTCCTCACTTCGGATGCGTTGAAATTATCGTCCCGCCCACAAAGGCGACCGTACATTTTACGCGCCAACGCGTATCGGGTATTGCACATTTGGTCAAAAATCGCGGGAGAGTTGAGCGGAAATGACGGATACGCGATCTACCCCCATTTGTACCCCCACTTATCCCCGAATACCAATGGACTGTATCAGACTCCCTGAAACTAAAAACCCGCGCAATCACTAGGATTTACGCGGGTTTGTTGGACTTCGTTGGACGTTGCTGGATTGAACGGTGGCGAGAGAGGGATTACTACTATTGCCCCTTAAGCCTTATTTGAAGCCATTTCCGCCGGTTGGTAAATTTCTGTTACTGTCAAAGTTACTGTTACGATACTTTGCATGGTTTTCTATTTTTTGATTTTGCTACAGCTACAGTTGCTACAGCTGCTACAGTTGTTTTCTTGGTCGTCATGATTAAGCCCCCACGAAATTAAAGGTTTGACCGTGAACCGTCAGGCGTTGCACCATTTCCACGGGGATAGAGCGGTAACCGCCCTTCTCCATGTCAAACACCGTCAACAGGTTATGCTCGGAAGGGTTGTAGCTGGTGCTGCCGCCTCTCAGGTGATTCTTGACCCCAAGCCTGCAAGTCATCTTGCGAAGCTCGCCGGTGGTGCGCTTGATAAATTCCACGGAAAAGATTTGCCCGTCTTGCACCAAGGCGCGAAGGTTAGTACGATTGAATGCAGTTGCCATGATGAAACTCCTTCTTAGTTCATTTGGTGATTAGAGGCCGGTGGGTGCTGGTAACACTTACCGGCTTCGCTTTTTCAGAAGCCTTGCTGCCCTCTGATGATTACAATATACAGGACTAAATATAGGTTGTCAAGCCCTTTATAAAGGAATATACTAAAATAAATTCTGAAAGGCTTGATATGAGCAAGACACAAGAAGCATTGCGCCTAATGCGCGACAAAGGATTAACGGCTTATGCTGCCGCCAAGGAAGCAGGGATAACTCCAACAACGCTATACCTCGCCATCAAACGAGAAGCCACCAAAGGCACCATGCAACCCTGCCCCTGCTGTGGCTCTATGGTGGCAGTGGATAGGATCAACCGGTCTGTGTTGAAACGTACTACAGGCTGAATAGCTTACCTTCCAACTTGTCTTATGTAGTCATATAGACTACAATCCAAACATGATTAAGACCTTCATGCACAAAGGGCTGGAAGTGTTTTTCACCACCGGCAACAAGGCGGGCATTCAGCCACATCATGCTGACAAGCTACGCATCCTGTTGGGTACTCTGGACACCGCCACCAGCCCGCAAGACATGAATGCTCCGGCTTGGCGCTTGCACCCGCTCAAGGGACAGGACTTGAAAGGGCACTGGTCAGTTTGGGTCAATGGTAACTGGCGCATGACTTTCAAGTTTGACGGGCAAGATGCCGTGCTGGTTGATTATCAGGATTATCACTAAGAGGAAATGAGCATGGGCAGAATGTACAATCCACCCCACCCCGGCGAAGTCCTGCGTGACTGGCTACCGGAAGGGATGAGTGTGGCACAGGCAGCAAGTGCGCTCCACATTAACCGCGTGACGCTTTCCAACCTGCTTAACGGGCGAGGCAATGTCACAGCCAATATTGCGCTACGCTTGGCGGCATGGTTAGGCACGTCTCCCGAAATGTGGGTCAACATGCAAGCGCAATTCGACCTCTGGCGCACCAAGCAACAGCCACGCCCCAAAATTACGCCGTTGGCGCACCACGTTTCAGCATAACCATTTTGCCAAAACCTCAATCGACTTAATCGCTCGGATGGATGGAGGATGTTGTGATACAGTAGTTTCAGCCGGTTCAGACTGACTCGTTTGACGCAACACGTCAGACGCAGTATCCCGTGGCGGCGACTCAGAAATCACGCCCGGGGACTCTACTGAATCGGCTACCATATTCCAGAAATTGCCTTTGCCTTCTCAGCAACTTGGGAAGCCTCCTCAACAACTTCCGCTCTCCGCCCTTGTAAGCGTTCCGCCTTACCCTCAGGCGTTTATCTGGCTATTAGTTGCCAGTACTTTCATTGATATTTCATTGTTAGCAAACAAATCATGCGTTCTTACTATTAGCAGTTCAGAAAGTTATGCTTCTATATAGCGCGCGCGCCTGCGCGCTTGGCAATAAATCCTGTTTGCTTGAGGGTTTCGTAACCGTTTCTAAAGGGTTTAGAAAGGGTTTCTTTTTCACAACCCAATAATCTTACAGCCAGTAAGACCTATATCACACGCGCACCCGTGCGTACTGCGCGAAAATAATCCTATCTCCTAAATACCCCCCCGCATAACCTGCCCCCTTATCAAAGCTTTCTCCGCTCTCCATCTGGCTCTATACTGGCTCATTGCCTCAGCCTGCGCCTTGGTTACTTGCTCTCTAAGCTGCTTCCTTTCATTCGCAATGCGCTCTTTTCTTGCCTCTTTCTTCGGAGTCCAGTATTTGGGCGGTTCTTTCTCAACGCGCAATTCAGCTTGCAGATCGCCCATGCTTGTGAACCGCTCGCCTAACACCTTTAGCATTTCTACCACCAGCGGCCAGCGTGTGAACCTGATGTTTTCTTGACTTGCGCACCATAACAGATAAGCAGTTGGGATGGATTCCACCCGCTGACCCTTGTATTTTTTCCCGATGGGCATTTCCATATTCGTCGCCTTTTTATCTGTTTATCTCGCTGTTATTTCGCTGTTACCAGCAATAACCTGCTTCCTGTTTTAGCCTGTTATTTGTCTGTTAGCAGGCTTCCAAGTTAATGTTGAGCCTGCCCCATCAATACCCCCCTTGCCGCATACTCCTTGGCAGCAGACACAAGTATCTTTCGATTCCCTACAGCTTGAGCAAGCGCATTCGCTTCCGTTGTCGTAAATCGTGCCCGCACATCGTTATGAATCGCCATGTCAGCAGCGCGTTCTATCGCCTCTTGAGAAGAAAGCTCCCCATAACGATCAAGCATTTTTCGATCAGTCAAAGCATCAATCGCTTCATTGGGAGGAATAGCCGAGGACAAAGCGCGTACCAATTCATCGCCGGAGCTAAAGCCATAAAGATCGCCAACAATGTCAGGATGAAGGCCTGTATCGGCAGTCATGCCGCGAGAAGACATCATTTCTGGTAAAAAGCTACCAGCGCCAACTCTGGCCTTGACATCCGCTATCATTCGCAATACATTGTCACTAAGCCCGTCTGTGGGGATTTCCGCAACAGCACTGCTGCCGGTATCCCGCTCAATCCCTTCCTGTGAAGGGGCTTCCCTGACGGGCTTTTCTACGTCTATAGTTTCTACGGAGTACAACGGATTAGGATTCTTCTCACTCGTTGTTTCCTTTACCGTCATCTTTACAACAAGCACCTCTCCGCTGCTACTGACCATCGGCGCATAAACACGGTGAATTTGTGCAATAGTTGGTTCGCCACGCTTATCTGCATGAGGCTCATCTATAGAGGCATTCTCAAAAAGCTGGTCAAGATTAGCAACAGCCAGCGCATGATCTTCAGGGCTGGTAGATTTTTTAACAGCGCTCTCACTGGTCATTTTCCCAACAGTCGCTTTTGAAACAACCGCCGTGAGATTAAAACGACTATTTGTTAAAGGTTTCCCTGTAAATGCCTCGGCCTCAGTTTTTGCCTCATCAAGAGTCGTTGCTCGACGCTGTGGAAAATGCGGCTCACCAGCCCCATACATCTCCCTTAGCGCACCAATATCCAGCCTTCCAGCGCCCAACGCTTGCGGATTGGCAAGCTGTCCACCGGCCAATTGCTCAGGCGCATAGTCATACGCCAAAGAGTATTGAGTATTCCCTCTTGCCTCTTCTCCAAACTTCTCCTCAAGCTCGGTTATATCCCAACTTCCCGTATCATCCGGCGATAGATAACCACGTTCAAACAAAGCCTCAGCCATCCCGTCTATGGACAATCCACCCTTGTCTTTCAGCACAAGGCGACCAGATTCCGTTTTAGGTCTATCCTTGGGGTCTATCCCCCATTCACTTTGCGCCGCAGCACGATTAATACCGCCCAACTTGGCAATCGCCGTAAACAGGGAATCCACTGTTTCATCCAACGGTGCGTTAGGGCTTGATTGTCTGGTTTGTGGAGCGGCAATCCTATCCTGCGCTCCAATACGCCCCGTAAGGAAGTTCCACGCTCTATAAACCGGCTGAGACATCACCTCACGCCGCGATTCCATTTGCAACTCATACCGCAAACCTTTGGCTTTCTTTTGCAGTCTCGCAATCTCTTTTGTTCTTGAGTTACGCGCATACTGCAAATCCCGCAAAGCCTTCGCTTGCAGTTCCTGAATAGCTGTATTCGTCGCGTTAATCCCATCCGCGTGGTAATTGGCAAAGCTTTCCGCTGTCATCCCGCCTTCTTCAAAGGGAGCCGTAAACAAGGCAATCATGCTCCTGCCCTGTTCCGCCATTTGAATCTGCTCATTTGTCGCCAGCATCCGACCAAAGATTGCCTTAAGCTCAGGGTCTAGCCTTCCTGCCCGTGGATTACGACGCAAAAACTCGGTAATGGATTTATAAACATTCAACATCCACGCACGTATTTTCTGGAAATAAGGAGCCAACTCAAGGCTGGGCGCTTCCCCGTTGATAAGGTAATTCTCAAGGTTCTCGGTAAAGTTTTCTTGAATCGCCTCTTGCTCTTCAAAAGACATTGAATACCACTGATTAAGCTGCTCACCAATGTCACCTTGCAGATTCCCAAGTTTGCGAAGCACCCCTGAAACATCATCCAGCAACTGCTGCTCACCGGAAGTTATTTCACCCTTGGCAAGTATCCTCCCGGCAATATCAATATCAGCCGTAAGCGCAAAATGCCCAAACTCATGATTGACCGTAGAAAAGTCAGCGCCATTCAAAAGAGAGATGAGCAAGCGTTCAGGGCTGAAGGAGCCGCGAGCGCCTTGGTAGTAAGTCTGAATATCCTTGTTCAGTCGTGATTCATCCCAGATGACGTAGTTGTGCGTTCCTTCGCCAACGGCGCGGCTGCTACCATCAAAGTAACGTAGTCCGGGGATTCCTATGCTATTCAGATATTCACTGGCCGCTTTAGGTGAGCCAAGCTCATTACTCAACGCTGAATAAAAATCTCCTCCGGTGCGATCTCCATCCTTCGCAACCTCAATACTGCCAGTATCTTCATTACGCGTTACCGCGCCCAATTTCCCCAACACACCAATAACAACATCATGGCCTTGCTCAACAGCATTGGAAACGATCTTTTGCACCATATCCGGCTGTTCAGAAAGCGGCTTGTCATAATCCAGAAGTTCGTGATCTTCTGGAATATCTGCTGAATAGAGTTGCCCATGAGTTTCTGTAAATGCCTCTTTAGGTAGCGTTTCCAGATACTCCAACCCATCTTTAGATTGCTGGCTCCCTTCGGCAACGCCTTCCTTAAGTTGATCCTCTATCAGGCGTTTTGTCTTGTGCAGCATAATCTGCTCAAGCACCAACATCTTTCCATATTCGCCGCGATTTTCGGCAGTGTTGTAATGCTCTAAAGCAGTTTTACCATTCCATTTGATGTCATTCGATTCACGCCATTGTGCAGAAAGAGCCTCTCGATAATATTCCGCAGTTTCTCTTTTCCCTCCAAAATAAATTCCCTCCCCCCATGCCGCGTTACCCTCTCCAGTTCCTATCTTATTAAGCTTGAAACCTTCATTCTCAATGCCGCGATGTGGGGAACCATGCCAGCCTGTTTGGTGCAGGATGTTCGTCTTATTCGGGTCGAATGCGCCGGTGTTGCCGGTGGCGGATTTGATTTGTTCTGGAGAAAATGCAGCAAGGTTTTTACGTTCAGATTCTTCAACATACACCCCATCAAACCCAAGCGACTTGATGTAATAAAGTGTTGTCCTATCCTCTATTCTTTCCCATGAACCTTTACTTATTTCACGGATAGCAAGGCTTCCTAAACTAGCTGCTTCGGCCAGTTTATTAACATGCTTTCTGTTTTCATAATCGAAAGGATTTAATGCCCGAACATACACGGGCATAGTATTAGTTCCATCTGGGTAATGAATACCAGATTCCGACCGTCCACTCATTAGCCCTTCTGCAAAAAAATTATCTTGTGTGGTAAATAGCAAACCTTTTGATGAAGCATCAATAGAAAACGTATTGAAGTCCGCTACCGTACCGTGATACACCACCAACGGCCTACCATCTCCATCCACCACCTTGCTGTCACCGAACCACCGCCAGAAGTTGCGGACACCTTCCTCACTCCAATGTATAGGCTGTCCGTTGCTGTTTAATGCCGGACGCTGTGTGCCGTCAACATCAATATGAGTTGTGCCTTCGGGTAGCTGTGTAGTGGCCTGTTCCGATCCGTCGAAGGGTTGCTGATTGAACTGTGCGCCATCTTGGGCTACACTGTCTCCTGTCCTTTCCACGGAATCTGTCTCATAAACAGAAAGAGGTCTGGGTTTGGACTCAATCCCCGCTTTTCGCGGGGATTGTTCTTGAAAGGCTCGTGAAAGTGCATCTTGGACACTGACGCCATCCCGATATTTCCACATTGAAACCGCAGCAATGTTTTGCCGCTTGTCAGAGACACGCGCCATATAAACCAGTACGCCATCATCTACTGTCTTGGCAAATCCGATTACTTTTGATTTTGTCCCAATAGTTTCACGTTCCCATTTGGCATCATCGTAGTGCGTAACAATTTCTGGTATCCGCGCCATGTCATCTCCCGTAATGGCAACTTGACCATGTGCGGCTTCTGTTTTTGAATCCCCATGACGATTGCGAATGTGCGTGATTGCATTCTTGTTCACCGAATGCGAATACCCGGCAATCGCTGGCGCATCAACCGCAATCTTTCCTTGCAGATCAGTCCAAAACACCGCACTTGTATCACTTGAGGGCGCGTCCCACAATGCCGCAGCATCCGCCCCGGAAGTAGAATGCACCCAACCCGCAGGAGGTTGGGCGGCTAAGGATTGATTAAGCTGACCTCCACCCACATCCGAATATGTCACCGGATACATTGCATACACCTGCTCAGGCGTAATCCCCATCACCGCCGCGCGGGTAGCAAACCACAAGGAATTAATCCTTGCCGCCACTTGCAACTGCTCATCACGGATATTGACCGACCCCGGATTAGCCTCATTCGCCAACCTCACCGCTTCACGCTGCATATCAAGCAAATTTTGCTCAACAACTCCACGGCTCGCCTGAAAAACATCATCATCGGCTTTATCCTGCAATGCCTTCCCTATTTGCGCCTCAAGCTCAGCTTGTCCGCCGCCCTCTTTCCATGCTTTAGCCTCTGCGCGGCTCATCCCGACATTGGGGTCTATCAAGTTATCAATCAGCGTTTCAGAGCCTTCAATCGGCGCAATGCGCGTTAAAAGCTCCTCGGTCGGAATGGAGATTTGCCCGCCAGTATTAACTGCATCATTGATCTGGGCAGCCACCGAAGGCGAAGCAGCAATCACCTGATCGGCAATACCAGATTGCATGAACACATTCGCATCAATCATAAAAGCAGGCGGAACCCCATGAGCATCCGCCGCGTCTTTTACAAACCCCTCAAACGTATCCGGGTCACGCTGTAATACCTTGGAAGATTTGGCCGCTTGGTTAAGATTTTCCAGCACTTGAGCGGATTGCCTTTTCTTCATCGGCTGACAATGAACAAGTAGGCTTGTGGGTGGGTATTGGGGAATTAATAGGAACAGCCGCTATCGCATTGGGATACCATGACATCGCTATTTCAGCGGAATGCCCACCGCCAATACTTACCGTCACAGGGGCACGGTCAGAAAAATGAATCTCCCACCAGTAGAAAGCGTCATCATCTTCTGAGTTTGCTACAGCTACACTTGCTACAGTTGCTACACTTCCTGAAATATCACCGCTATCTGTAGCAAAAGTAGCAACTGTAGCTGTAGCAAATTCAGTTTTTTGTCTTTCCCTCAGCTTCGTCAGGATGCTCATTTGTCAGTCTCCGACAGAAGTATGGGATTTACTCTAAGCGTTTTTTTACGCCCATCCTCATCCAGCGCAACGCGATCAAGCTCGATCAGTTCCTTAATTGCCGCATCCAGTCTCAGCTTGTCGCGAACAGGACTAAATTGCTGTGCATCTCTACGTGGGATCATGTGGGTATGACTGCTACGACACCGCTCAACAAGCCAATCATTAAGCCTAACCGCATCGGCAATTTCCGGGGGGAATGCCAACTCTCCGAAAAATCTACGAGACTCTCCCAAATGCCACGCGGCAATCATGCTTGCACCATTAAAGTCATCAAGTCCAATAGCCCCGTCCCGACCTTCAAACAGATGGAACAGTGCTGCCAACCTCGCCGCGTTATCTGCTGATTTAGATGCCACGTCTTTAATGTCGTGGAGTTCTCCACCTCTGAATAACTCAATTTCCACATCATTGTGATATTTAATCCATGCAGCTTTCGCTTCTGGGGTGAGCGTCAACATCAATGGATCAAGCCCGCCTGCATCGTTAATCGGCGACTGTTGGTTTAATATCTTCGCAAGGCGTTTATGGAACACCTCAAGGGACGGCCATTTGTTAGGGGCTTCTGTAAACAACCTAGTCCCTTGTGTGGATTCAGGCCATGCCACAAGAAAACGAGCAAGGAATCCAGTTCCCCGCGCAAGCTCCCCTGACCTGCTAAAAAAATCCCTCAAGGTTGCCTCCTGTACCTGCAACCCAACCGTGAGCCGCGCACCCTGTACAGTGAATGATTCGGAAGTGCGCCTATCAACGGTATGAATGCCGCCATCCCATAAGGTATTTAACAAGGCCAAATTCCGCATGATCGAATCTTTGCCCATTCCATGCGCCCCAAAAACAGCGCCCGCTTCACTTGATATAACCCCACCTGACGGCCATTTATTTGCAAGGTTCCATGCAAGGCTTTCTGGTGTGGCATCACTGAACAAAAGACGCTGTATGCGAAGTGAAGCCGGTTTTTCTGATTCCAACTGAATAAGATCGGTCTGTTTTTTTTCTACTTCGGGCGTATCGCCACTTTTTGACGCTGACTTGATTGCGAGTAGCAGCCCATCGCGCTTAGCTTCCCATGCTGCAATATCTGCTTTGTTTCTGCGTAAATCAGCAGCCATCCTTTCGGCTTGCAAATCCTGATGTTGTCGAATTGGGGTTGTAAACATACTGTCGCATGTTGACTTTCGCTCTCCAGAATCGGCGATAGTTAATAGAAAAAGCCCTGACGGACTAGTCAACTTTTCGGATCGTTTAACATCAACATGAGCCTGACAAGCAATAGATACCGCCGATAATGCAGAAGCTGCTACCAGCGGAATTGGAGCTTTAACGAAAGCCGCAACCTCTTCTGCCGCTGATCGAATGGACGCAGGAAGCGCATCAAGCGGATACGGTTCCGGCTCAATCTTGGAGATCAGCGGCTGAGGAGCAGGCCATCCAGCATTATCATTTTCGGGCGCAATGGTAAGAGCCGCCTCGATGCAGCGTTTCACCGCTTCCAGTACTTTCGCTTGGTGCAAATCATTGAAGTCGGTAACGCCCTCTGGCCGGGTGTCTCCAAAATCAGGCACAGCTAAATACCCGCCATATTCCCGTGCTGCCTGTGTTGCGAATTTGTCAGGCTTGCCGGTCTCTTTATTAATGTCCGCGAGAACCACAAGCTTAGCCTTTGGATAACGCTTTCTAAGCTCCGCCACAACCTTGGGAAGATTACTGTTTGCCAATGCTGCAACAGAAATAAGTGTGGTCGCCTCGTGTGCGGATAGGCACGTCGCAGTACCCTCGCCAACCAGCAGCGTTAGTCCCTCGCCATCGCTATCCGGCAATCGGCTTGTTGCCCAATAACCACCCGACTTTGTGCCACGTCCCGCAAGTGCCGCCTTGCGTCCACCGCCATCAATAAGTTCAAGCGTGGATATTACTTTGCCCTGAGAAACCGGAACCACCAGCAAGCGACCTTGCAACGGCTCATCGCCCGATTTGGGGACATAGCCCAATATCTCTGTCGCTTTAGTCGCGTCAATTTCTTTCAGCGTTGCAACGGGTTGGACTTTCTTGCGTACCAAATAAGGATTGTCGGCCTGTGCTGGTGCCGCAGCCTTCCAGATTGCCGCTGCCTTTTCCGCCGTGGATTTACGCTCTGCTGCTATTTCGGCTTCGTTTTTCGCGGCTTGCTCTTTCGCCTTCCTGTCGCGCTCTGCAATCTCCGCTAGTGAAGGTTTCTGGTAAGGCTGGTCATCATGCCAGCCGTTTTGTTTAGCCTCGTAGAATAACGATCCAACATTTATCCCGCCGCTCGGCTTAATGCTACGCCATACGCTCTTTGCGTCGTCCTGACTGTAACTCTCGGCGCTGGAACTCCAACTATCCCAAACGTCGAAACCAGCATCACCGAGTTCCGACTTAACGGCCATACCGGCATGAACCCAACCCTCACGGTCGGAATTGTCGATGAATTGAAGGGCTGAAATTATCCGACTAACGTCACTCATTGCCGCCCTCCCTTCCGACCACGATCAGACTTGTCACGCCGTGCGCGATATGCCATTGACGACTTGGCACATTTAAACCAGTCTTTGATGGTGTCGGGTTGAGTGTTATACTTTTGCCGTGATTGTTTATTTAGAGCCGCGCTGGTGCCCAAGCCAGCAGCGGCTTTTTCTTTGGATATCATGACGACCTCCGATCATGCCGAAGCCGTAGCGTTATGGGATTCAATCCAAGCGCGGACATCCTCAGCACGCCATGCGGTGCAACGTTCGGACAATTTAACTGGTCTTGGAAATTTCCCGACGCTAACAAGCCGCCAAATAGATGACTTAGAAAGTGGAACTACTCCACCAGCGAGTTGATGGATTCGAACAAACCCTGTGGCCGGAATTGCCCCGGCCTGAATTGTGTTGTACTTCATAAAATCTCCATAAATTCACCCGACAAGTTGCGGGTCGTTATGGATGATATGACACGAAATAGGAGGTATGGGAACGCTTTTATACCATTGCGTATATGCGCGGTAATATGCGTACAAAAACGGTTGTATTTTTGGTCTTTTTACGAAATGGGATGAAGGAAAAGGGCGCGGCAAAACTGTTTCGTCTATCCACCAGTAGCGCGAAAGGGAATAACCTTCGCGCCAGCACGTACCCCGTCCAGATAGTCCGCCCAGTGCTGCATCATGGCCGTGCGTTGCGACAGATACAGGGCGTGGTTATACGCCGCGCTGACTTCGTTCCGTTCTGT
>JAITWS010000112.1 GCA_031285185.1 Methylobacillus sp. | reverse complement strand
TTCATCAAGGTGGTCAATGATACCCGAGGCGAGACCCTGATGCCGCTGATTGCAAGGAAGATTGCGCCTGACAGCATCGTCTATACGGACAGCTATGGCAGCTATAATGAGCTGGATGTGAGCGACTTCTACCACATGCGGGTGAATCACTCCCTTCTGTTTGCCAAGGGCAGGAACCACATCAATGGTATTGAGAACTTCTGGAATCAGGCCAAGTGTGTGTTGAGAAAGTACAATGGGATTCCGAAAACATCGTTTCCGCTCTTCCTCAAGGAATGCGAATTCAGATTCAACTACGGAACGCCGAAACAGCAACTGAAAATACTGAAGAAGTGGGCGGAAATTTAAGTCGGATCTACCTCAGCCCCTTTTGTTATGTTCTCTAATCATTTTTTTGATGCGAGATGGTCGTCCACGCTTTCGGCGCGGAATAATGCTATCGGATAGCATTAAGTTAGATCCTGTTGAGTAGCTACTGACCCATATATCGAAATCATAAAACAGCACACGCCTACTGCCTGGCAATCGTACAATCGGTGGCAACCGATCAGGGTTCCTCGAAATATCGGTATATATTGATGAGCGAGCTTTGTGGATGCGCTCTGCCAATTGACTAACGGTTAGAAGTTCCATCATCACAATCCTTGCCGACCTACGGCAGTTAAATAGTTAGCAGTGATTGTGCTGGTTTTTATTTGCCTGCGTATTAGCTTAAAACATCGTTTTTGGGGGCTTTTGTGCGCAGTGCCTTATGTTGGTGACGATTGAAAGAGGGGCGAATGAAAAATCGGGAACAATTTGGGAACAAGCAGTAGTCAAAATCAACCTAAAATGATCAAACTTGATCAAGATTACAGATATTGCAACTATCTATTTTTAGTTGTTTTTTATGGTGGGCGGTACTGGGATCGAACCAGTGACCCCTGCCGTGTGAAGGCAGTGCTCTACCGCTGAGCTAACCGCCCGGGAAGGCGCGTATTAAATCATAGTGGCCGGGGCGGGTCAATCCGAACCAATCATTAATCGCGCTCGCCAAGCTTGGCATTGCGCGCGCGACATTGATCCCGCCCGCGCAAATTCAAAGATGCGCGATTTTTTTAGCTTCGCATCATCCGCTTTTGCCATTCGGGGACTATAATTTGCTCGCGCGTTCAGCGCTGCCGGATTTCGGCATAACTACCATGAGTGAAGGAGAATTGCATGAAAAACTGGATCGTTTTGGTTTGCATGGGTGCTGCGCTGACCCTTTCCGCCTCCGCGTTTGCGGGCGCGCAGCAGGAGAAAATGAAAGCTTGCAACAAGGAAGCCAAGGAAAAATCGCTGAAAGGCAATGACCGCAAGGCGTTCATGAAAGATTGTCTGGGCGCCGAGGCGGAAAAGAAGCCGACTCCGCAACAGGAAAAGATGAAGACCTGCAACAAGGAGGCTTCGGAAAAATCGCTCAAGGGCGATGAGCGCAAGAAGTTCATGAAACACTGTCTGAGCGGCAAGGCGGAAGAAGAAAAACTTTCGCAGCAGGACAAAATGAAGGCTTGCAACAAGGAAGCCACGGACAAGTCGTTGAAGGGCGACGAGCGCAAACACTTCATGAGCAACTGCCTCAGGGATTGACCGCCGTTCCACGCTATCGAGGCGCGCGATTTGTTCGCGCGCCTTTTTTATTGCCCGCGCTACAAGCGCCAGACCGACAGCCCGCCTGCTTGCAAAGATGCCGCCTCGAACTGCGCTTTCACATCCACGAACACGCCGCCGGGTTTGACTTTGGATTGCAGTTCGGCGAGCGGGATTTCGCGGTAGTATTGGTGCGCGACGGCGACAACGATAGCGTCGGCGGCGCGCAATGAATCCCAGCTTGCCAGTTCGACCGCGTATTCGTGACGCGCTTCGGCGGGATCGGCGACCGGGTCGTGCACGCGCACTTCGATGCCGTAACTTTTCAGTTCCTCAATCACGTCAATCACGCGCGAATTACGCAGGTCGGAGCAATTTTCCTTGAAGGTCAGGCCGAGCACGTTAACCGTGGCGCCCTTGATCGGGCTGCCGCAATCAATCAGACGTTTCACGGTTTGTTCGGCGACGAATTTTCCCATGCCGTCGTTGATGCGCCGACCGGCCAGTATCACCTGCGGATGGTAGCCCAGCATATCGGCCTTGTGCGTCAGATAATACGGATCCACGCCTATGCAATGGCCGCCCACGAGACCGGGGCGGAACGGCAGAAAATTCCATTTCGTTCCGGCGGCGCGCAAAACTTCCAGCGTGTCTATGCCGATTTTGTGGAAGATGATGGAAAGCTCGTTCATCAGCGCAATGTTGAGATCGCGCTGCGTGTTCTCGATCACCTTGGCGGCTTCGGCGACCTTGATGCCGGACGCGCGATGCACGCCCGCCTTGACGACCGTTTCGTACAACTGCGCCACGCGCTCCAGAATTTCCGGCGTATCTCCCGCCACCACCTTGACCGTGTTGTGCAGGCCGTGTTCCTTGTCGCCGGGGTTGATGCGCTCGGGCGAATAACCCACGTTGAAATCCTTGAGCCACTTCAAACCGGATGTTTGTTCCAGCACGGGAATGCAAATTTCCTCGGTCGCGCCCGGATACACGGTGGATTCATAAATCACCAGACTGCCGGGTTTCATGTGCTGGCCGATCACGCGGCTCGCGCCCACCAACGGCGAAAAATCCGGCTGATGCGCGGCATCCACCGGCGTGGGAACCGCGACGATAAAGCAATCAGCATCGGCCAGCGCAGCGGGATCGGTGGTGCAGGTGAGATGAATCGCCGCGCGCAAATCCGCATCGGAAACTTCGCCGGAAGGATCGGTATGCCGCCGGTAATGGGCGACCTTTTCGGCGGAAAGATCAAACCCCGTGGTTTTGCCCAGTTTGCCGAACGCCACCGCCAACGGCAAACCCACATAACCCAAACCTACGACTGCGATTGTTTTCATGCGACCCCCTTGAATTTTGATTTGCTGCATTTTACATGATGGGTTTCGCGGGCGCTCTTCCATCCTGCGCGCTTCCCGCGTCAATATCCTTCGTTAAACCGCTTGATAAGCCGCCTGTCCCGCTTCGTGGGTCGCCCCATGCCGCGGTCGCGGATGCCATGTTCGGCCTCATGCATCAATTGCATTTGCTCGCGGCGCGCGCGGCTGACTTCGGTTTCTTCGTACAGCAACGCCGCTTCCGGCGCGCCGCGACGTTGCGCGGAAAGGCCGCGCACGATCACTTCCCATTCGCCGTCGGAGCGCGTGATACGCAGCACCGCGCCGGGCTTGACCTCTTTGGCGGCTTTGGGACGCTCGCCGTCGTAGCGGATTTTGCCGCCGTCTATGGCTTCCGCCGCGAGTCCGCGCGTTTTGAAAAACCGCGCCGCCCACAGCCATTTGTCTATGCGGACTTTGGCCTTGTCGTCGTCGTTTTTCAATCCGGTTCCGCCCAGCGTTGTTTGGCCGATTCGTCGCTCGCGCGCGCTTCCACCCAGCGCTCGCCGTGGCCGGTTTGTTCCTTTTTCCAGAAAGGCGCGTCGGTTTTGAGAAAATCCATGATGAACTCGCACGCCGCGAAAGCCTCGCCGCGATGCGCGCCGGATACAACCACGAGCACGATTTGATCGGACGGTTTGAGCAGGCCGATGCGATGAATGACCAGCGCGTCGAAAATCTTCCAGCGATTTTTCGCCTGCGCCACGATGCTCTCCAGCGCCTTTTCGGTCATGCCGGGATAGTGCTCCAGCGCGAGGCCGGAAACCGCGTCGCCTTCGTTGAGATCGCGCACCTGACCGACAAATGCGGCGACCGCGCCGATGTCCGGTCGCGCCAATCTCATGCGCCTGATTTCCGCGCCCGCGTCGAAATCCTCATGCTGCACGCGGATCACGTCAGCCTCCGGTCACGGGCGGAAAAAATGCGATTTCGTCGCCCTCTCCGAATGCGGCATCATTGGCGACCAATTCCTGATTCACCGCTGCGCGCAGCGGGCGACAACCGGCAAATTCCTCCTGCCAAACTCCGCCGCGTTGCGCGAGCCAAGCCATGAGCGATTGAATGTCGCGCGCCTCCGCCGGAAGCGCGACTTCTTCCCGGCTCACGCTCAACGCCTCGCGCAAGCGGGCGAAATAAAGCAGCGTGACGCTCACAGCCCCAAATCCTCGTCCGTCACCGCGCCGCGTCTGCCTGCAAGCGCCTCCGACATCAATTGCACGGCTTTTTGTTTGGTCGTCTCAACTTCCATCGCTCTGGAACTGAAAGTGATGCCGAAACGCGCGGCATATTGCTGCACCAGCATGATGACGATGCTTTCGTTATCATCGTTTTCCATAAATTACTCCGTAGTTTCGTCGGGCGGCAGCGCCGCGCTTGTGGTCACGCTGTCCAGTTCAACCTGCTCTATCGTGGCGAAACGCTGGCTGATTTTCTGGCTGGTGATATGCACTTTCTGCGCGTCCTCATGCGCCTGCCGGATGTGATCGGCGAGCTTTTGCATGCGTTCGTCGAAGCGTCCGAATTCCTTGCCGAGCTTGCCGAGTTCGTCCTTGATGATGTGTACCTGCTTGCGCGTCTCGACATCCTTGAGTACCGCGCGCGCCGTGTTGAGCACGGCCATGAGCGTGGTCGGCGACACCACCCACACGCGCCGACTCATCGCGTAATCCACGAGATCGGGATGGTAGGCGTGGATTTCCGCGAACACCGCTTCGGCGGGGACGAACATCACTGCGCCGTCCGACGTGTGATTGGGGATGATGTATTTGGTGGCGATGTCATCTATATGTTTTTTCACATCGCTCTTGAACATTTTTTGCGCCGCGTTACGTTCCGTTTCCGCGAGGCCGGGTTCAAACATGCGGTGATAATTTTCCAGCGGAAATTTGGAATCCACCGCCACAATGCCGGTCGGTTCCGGCAGAAAAAGCGCGCAATCAACGCGTGTGTTGTTCGGCAGCGCGTGCTGCATTTCATAAGCGCTGGACGGCAAAATGTTGCGTACCAGCGCCTCTAACTGCACCTCACCAAACGCGCCGCGCGAGCGTTTGTCGCCGAGCAGTTCCTGCAAACTCACGACGTTGGTGGTGAGGCCGTCTATCTTCTTTTGCGCCTCGTCTATCGTCGCAAGACGCGCCATCACGCTCACGAATGTTTCGTTGGTTTTCTTGAAACCTTCGTCCAGCCGCTCGTTGACCTTGCCGCCGATTTGTTCGAGACGCGCATCCACCGTTTTGGTCAAACTTTCGATGCTTGCGGTAAGCTGCAAAGTCGCGTTACGCATCGTGGCCTGGATCAATTCCTGCTCCGCCTTGCCCTGCTCCGCCAATGTTTGATGCAGTTTTTCCAGCACGGTTTCGCGCGTCTGCGCGAGGCTTTGCGCCTGCGAAAGTTGCAAACTCTGCATCGCGTCGCGCGTCTGCTGCAATTCACGATGCAGATCGAGCAACATGGCGCGATGTTTCTCCTCAAGCTGCACGCGCAGCTCGGGCAAAATGTCGCGCTGGCGTTTCGTCTGCCACAAAAGCCACAGGGAAACCGCCAGCGTGAGCGCGACCAGAAGAAGAATCAAGGTGTCTGTCATGCCGCTGATTATAGCGTATGCGCCATTCCCGGCAGCGTGCTGTAAACTGTCATCATCATGGAACCCACCCTGCTCTGGACGCTTGCCGTCATCCTCAGCCTGACCGGATTGGTCGGCATGATTTTCCCCATGCTGCCCGGCGCGCCCCTGCTGCTGCTCGGCCTGATCTGCGGCGCGTGGGCGGAAAATTTCACCCACGTCGGAAAATGGACAATCGCCGCGCTCATCGCGCTCACGCTGCTCACCTACGTTGTTGATTTTCTCTCCGGCGCGCTCGGCGCGAAACGCATGGGCGCGAGCAAACTCGCGATGATAGGCGCCACCGTCGGCGCGCTGGTTTGCACCCTGCTCATGGGACCCATCGGCCTCATCATCGGAACCTTCGCCGGCGCCGTCATCGGCGACCTCGCCTCAAAACGCACCGTCACCGAAGCAAGCTACGCCGGCGTCGGCGCAACCATAGGCATGGTCGTCGGCATCGCCCTGAAAGTGACGATAGGCGTGCTGATGATCGTTATTTTTGTGCTGGTGCGGTTGATGGGAACATAAGAAAACAAAAACCCGGCATTGCCGGGTTTTTGTTTTACGCCACTTCCTTCGCCGCCTTTTTGCGTTCGTGTTCCTGCAAATGGCGTTTGCGGATGCGGATGGAGTGGGGGGTGATTTCGACCAGTTCGTCGTCGTCTATGAATTCCACCGCGTATTCCAGCGTGAGCTTGATCGGCGGTGTGAGACGCACGGCTTCGTCGGTTCCCGAGGCGCGCACGTTGGTGAGTTTTTTGCCCTTGATCGGGTTCACCACCAAATCGTTTTCGCGGCTGTGGATGCCGATAATCATGCCTTCGTACAGCTTGTCGCCGGGGCTGACGAACATGCGTCCACGCTCTTCCAGATTCCACAATGCGTAGGCAACCGCATCGCCGTGTTCCTGCGAAATCAGCACGCCGTTGCGACGACCGGGCATGTCGGCCTTGAGCGGCGCGTAATCGTCGAAAATGTGCGCCATCAGGCCGGTTCCGCGCGTTAGCGTGAGAAATTCGCTTTGGAATCCGATCAGGCCGCGCGCGGGAATGCGGTATTCGAGCCGCGTGCGACCATTGCCGTCGGAGGCCATGTTGGTGAGTTCGCCGCGACGCCGACCCAGCTCTTCCATGACCGCGCCCTGATGATCGTCTTCCAGATCAACAGTGAGAATTTCATAAGGCTCGCACTTTTCGCCGTTGATTTCCTTGACCACCACGCGCGGCTTGCCGACGGCGATTTCATAACCTTCGCGGCGCATGTTTTCGAGCAAAATGGTGAGATGCAATTCGCCGCGACCGGAAACGCGGAACACGTCGGCATCCTTGGTATCTTCGACGCGCAACGCAACGTTGACGAGCAATTCGCGGCTCAGACGATCACGAATCTGGCGACTCGTGACGAACTTGCCCTCCGTGCCCGCGAGCGGGCTGGAATTGACCATGAAATCCATGGTCAGCGTCGGCTCGTCCACCTCCAGCAACGGCAGCCCGACCGGATTATCCCGATCGGCGATGGTCACGCCGATGCCGATATCTTCAAGACCGGAGACAATCACGATGTCGCCCGCCTCGGCCTCTTCCACCGGCACGCGCTCCAGCCCCTGAAAACCCAGCACCTGATTGATGCGTCCTTGCGCCAGTTGCTCGCTGCCATTCATCACTGCGACCACCTGCCCCGGTTTGACGCGGCCATTGCGGATGCGCCCCACGCCGAGACGGCCGGTATAACTGGAATAATCGAGCGCGGAAATTTGCAGTTGCAACGGCGCACCGGAATCGCCCAGCGGCGGCTGCACATGCTTGAGTATGGTCTCGAACAGCGGACGCATGGAATCGGACGCAGCGCCCATCTCCAGCTTGGCGTAACCGTTCAGCGCGGAAGCATAAACCACGGGGAAATCAAGTTGCTCATCGGTCGCGCCGAGATTGGCGAACAGATCAAACGTCTGGTTGATGACCCAATCGGTGCGCGCGCCGGGTCTGTCCACCTTGTTGATAACCACGATGGGCTTGAGACCCAGCGCGAGCGCCTTTTTGGTAACGAAGCGCGTCTGCGGCATCGGCCCTTCCACCGCATCCACCAGCAACACCACGCCATCCACCATGCCCAGCACACGCTCAACCTCGCCGCCGAAATCGGCGTGACCCGGCGTATCAACGATATTGATGTGCGTGCCTTCGTAATTGACCGCGGTATTCTTCGCCAGAATCGTAATGCCACGCTCCCGCTCAATGTCGCCGGAATCCATCACCCGCTCGGAAACCTGCTGATGCGCGGCAAATGTCCCCGCCTGCTGCAACAACTTGTCAACCATGGTGGTCTTGCCATGATCCACGTGGGCGATAATGGCGATATTACGAAGCGCGCGCGACATTGTTGTGTACTCTGCGTGAAAAAGGCGCGCATTCTAACACATGAGGAACCGCCCCACCTCTTTCCGAGGAATGTTGAAGCCCCCTCACCTCCCCGCGAAGGCGAAGATTGTAGGAAGTTCCCCTCTCCCACAAGGAGCGAGGGAACTGCAAAACCAGACCACCGCGCTATTCTCCCTCTCTTGTGAAGGCTGTTGCCGTTCTCCTTCTCCCCTTCGCGAGGGATGCCACGCCGTTCTCCCTCTCCCACTCGTGGGAGAGGGTTGGGGTGAGGGTGAGGTTAAATGTCATTTTTTGAACAAAAGAACCGGCAGGTTTTGATTTCCCCTTTCCCGTAGAGAGAAACTTGGATGCCGTCATTGCGAGCGCAGCGAAGCAATCCAGTCCCCGCTCGCGGGGATAACCCGGTTGAATCTCTGGATTGCCACGGCGCTTTGCGCCTCGCAATGACGGCATCCAATAATTCCCCTTCGGTGAAGCGACATTCGGTGTAGAGGCGGGTTTCAAACCCGTCCTAACGAATCCGCTCATC
>JAITWS010000074.1 GCA_031285185.1 Methylobacillus sp. | reverse complement strand
GAGAGGGCGATGCCGGAATACCAGCCATCAAACCCCGCGCGGAGTTCAAAGCCTGCGCCGGTCAGTTTGCTCTCGAACGGCGTCGTTCCGCTCGCGGAAGAAAAGCGTGTTTCCGGCTGGGCGATAAACTCATTGATGAGGCTCGCGCGCAACCACCCCGAACCGCTGGATGCGATGGCCTGCGCGGAATCCTTCCAGTTGCGTACCAGACGCAAGCCCAGCCGCCCCTGCAAACTCTCCACATCATTGAAACCCACCCGCGTCGCGCTGCCCTGTTCGCCTTTGCGGGCGATGGTGATGGTTTGGTAAGTCAGTTGCGCCTGCGGCTCCAGCCCCCAGCGTTGATCTTCGTCCGACCAGAACGGATACCCGCCTTCAAGCGAAGCCGCGAAACCAAAGCCATGCGTATCCAGACTCAAGCCCGACTCACGCCGATCGGCGGCGATGTCGTACCATGTCCCCTGAGCCACCGCATCCACATAAGCCCCTGCGGATGCGAAACGGGTGTAATAAAGCCCCAAACTGTTGCCGATCAGCCGCGCATCTCCGGCACGCCCCCGATTGACATCCCCCACATCCCCCTCGATCTGGCCATAGGCGTAATAAACCCCGAGATGATTGCGCGTGCCTTCCGTAGTCTGGCTTCGCATGACATCCACGCCAAGCTGCGCGATGGCGTAATCATAGTCATACGATGGCCCGCGACTGCCGTAGATGCCGGGCGAACCGCCATCCCGCGTTCCGCCGCCGCCCAATGCGCGCATCCAGACGGCGGGTTGGTCGCATTCCGCCCAATCGTCGTTCTTGACATCACATCCAGTTTCTTTGGGCGCATACTGATAAGGCCGCGTCGGGGTACGCTCATGCAAGGTATTGAGCAAGGCGCTGCCGTAGGTGAGCGCGAGATTGGGGATTGCGGTATAGAGCGAAACTTCGGGGCGGATGTCAGGGACACCGCCGCCGGTGGGCGAGGCGCAGACGGGGTTGTTCGGATCAACAATGCAAAGCTGGCTTGAGACCAGATACCAGTTCTGACCAAGACCGCTCGCATCCTGATAACGCAGCGTGTAGGCATAAGCGCCACCTACGGCGTAGCCGCCGGGGTTGCCCAAAGCAAAGGCGGTGGACGTGGATGTGCCGTTGATCTGCACGACCTCAATGCCGTTGCCTGTGGTCTCATCGCCCGTGCCGCCCACATTGGTGATGATGATGCGCGTGGTTCCGGTGGCGTTGCCATTGATAACCAGACGATCCGAAGGCGAGCCGTCTGTGTCCAGTGTGGTGTCGAGCGTGATCGTGCCGCCCTGACCGATATAGTTGCCGTCTATCCGGGCGACATCGCCCACGATGCCGTTGCCCAGATTCAGCGTGCCTTGCGAGGCGAGGGTGAAACTGTTCAGCCCGCCGAACACGGTTGTCACCGCCGTGGGCGCGCCGACGGCGGCGGCGTTGATCGTACCGCTGTTGATCAGCGTGCCGTTGCCAAACGCATTCGTGCCCCCGGCGGTATTCCAGATGCCGGTGTTGCTCATGGCGTTGACGCCGGAAACGGGAGCGCTGAAACGCACAATGCCGGTGATTGTCCCCGCATTGCTCAGATCAACCGCGCCGGTGGCGGTTTCGATCGCAAGGTCGGTGGAGGCTTGTGACAGATTGCGTATCAGCCCGGAGGCGGTGTTCACGAGCGTGATCTTTTCAACGGAATCCGCATAGATGGCGCTGACTCCGCCTTCCACGATGCCATGGGTGGTGATGTTGGTTGTGCCGGTGCCTTGGTTCTGCGCATAGATGCCGTTTAATTCACCGGTGACATTGACCACATTGAGCGTCAGCTCAGTGCCATAATTTCGGGCGCTGATACCGTAGCCATTCGTCCCCATCACTTGGCCGGTTGTGGTGATGCTGGCCGCGCCGGAGCCGAAGTGCGTGGCGAGAATACCGATGTAGCTGCCGGTGACATCAACCGCATTTATCGTCAGCTCAGTGCCAGAAAGATACGTGTTGACGGTGATTCCTTCGAACCTCCCCGTCACCAGTCCGGTTGCGGTGATGGTGGTTGCGCCGTAGCCCATGTTGTAGGCGCGAATACCTGTGCCGGTGTTGCCGGTGACGTTGTTGGCAACCACGATCAAATCGGTTGCCATGGGTTGGTTCTCTACGTCAATGCCATTGCTGCCTCCAGTTACCAACCCGGTCGCGGTTATGTTGGTCGCGCCGGAACCGCGGTTCCGCACAATGATGCCCTGGTTGCTGTTGCCAACGACATCGCTCGCATTCACCGTTATGTTGGTTGCGCGGCTGTCATTCGTGGCGCTGATGCCGATATCTCCCGTCACCAGTCCGGTTGCGGTGATGTTGGTCGCGCCGCCAACGCCCTGATTCCATGCGTTGATGCCATCGCGGACGGCGGTGACACTGGCCGCGTTCACCGTCAGGTCGCCCGAGCCGAGATGATTGATGTGGATGCCCTCATTGCCCGCGATCACTTGCCCCGTCGTGATAACCGTGGTCGCGCCGGTGGAGCCAAAAGTGGTGAGAGTGGTAATGCCGTTACGGTCGCTGTTGATATCTCCGTTGGTCTGGATGGTGACCGCGCCGGACGTTGCCCCATTATCACCATCCGACTGGAGCCACAGTCCGCCCGACGTGAAGGAAGCCGCGTTGGTGTCGGTGTAACTGAGGCTGCCATAGCCTCGAATGAAAAGAGCGTCATCTCCCGTTGGCGACGTATCCACGCTGAAACCGGGAGAGGTGATAACGGCGGCATCGTCGGCGTTGATGCTCTGAGGCGTCGTGTTAGTGCCGGAGCATGTGTAACTGGAGCCGCTCGTGAGATCACATGCGGCGTGCGCCGACGACGCGAGCAAACCCGCAACCATCGCAACCATCAAACAAAGCAGATTTCGGGCACGGAAATTGATGGCTGCGCGCGTGGACGAAGAAATGGATGACTTATTGATAAGCATGAAAATACCCCTAAGTGGCCTGTCACAAGGCAAATGTTTCCGCTTCTTGCGGGATTTAATTTAATTTTTGCGGCCATGGTCGGGCAATTTTCTGCGGCTGTCATGTAAAAACGTACATGTTTCTTGCAGGTTTTGAAGGATAGTTATGTTGCGGCTGGAATTGTTTCTGCTCAACCGATTACATTTTTTGTGAAGATAAACGGAGGGTGGCCGAAAGGCAGGGAGAAAACAGTAACAAAAATGTCAGGAGGATAATTTAAAACAACAAAGGACGCCGGGGCGTCCTTTGTTTTACTGCTGTTCTGTCTTACTGCTGTTTTTGCCGCATCGGCTTACTTGATGAGACGCAGTGTGAACGGATAGCGGTAGGCCACGCCATCTTTGGCTTTGAGTCCGGCGAGGATGCACAGAATCAGGTTTGCCAGCGCAACCAACGGCATCAGGAACAAGCCGATGAGCACAACACTCAGGACAACGCAAATAATCCATGCGATAGTCACCGTGATCTGAAAATTCAGCGCTTCCTTGGCCTGATCCACGACGAATTCCTTGGATGGATCATCCTTGTTGATGAGCCAAATGACCAATGCGCCGATAAACCAGCTAATGATGCCCAGCAGATGGGCCAGCATGGCCATGGTGCGGCTGTCTTGTGAAGATTCCATAAGTAAACTCCCTTGCAATATGGGTTGGTTGAAAAACTACTCTCGCTTTGCCGCAATTGCTACGCTCCTGACGGGGCAGCGTGCGAGCATTTGCGTAAAATACGGGAATTTCCCGCTACTGTCCACCTGCTTGTGAACAATTTCCGCGCGAAATCCGCTTAAATTGATATTTGTCGCCGCCAAAATGGGTAATTGTTCAAACGGACAGCGTTTTGAGCGGCACGAATCGAAAATTCCTCCGTTTATCGGCGCATAAGCTCCGTCTGTCAGAGCGCGCGTTTCAGAGTCTGACATCGGGGCGGTGGCGCGTGTGTTTTGCGCTCCGCCTCGGGACGCGGCCTTGCGGAGCTGCATCCGCGCGCCTTATGAGGTAAAATAGAAGCATCGGACATAAATGTTTGTACTAATCGCACATTTCTGTCCGAATATACAAGCGCCAGCTTGAGCAAAGTGTGAAGATTCAATCTACAACGGGGGTGTGCTATCGCGCAGTCCGTTTTATTGGAGGCACGCACATTATGCACAAGACTTCTAAAGCGGCACGCCTTGGAAGTTATCGGGGCTTCACCATGATCGAGTTGATGATTGCGATCGTGGTGATGGGTGTTTTGTTGGCGCTTGCCCTGCCCAGTTTCAATGATCTCTTCATGCGCTACCGCGTCAGCACGGCCTCGGCGCAAATCACCAATGCGCTGCAATTCGCCCGTGCCAGCGCGATTAGTTCCCGCAGCAACACCGGCGTGAGCAGTGCCGCACAATGCCTTGAAAAGGACGACTGGAGCTGCGGTGTCCATGTCTGGCGCGACCCCGAAAACAAGGGCGAGGAAGATCTTACCTTGCTTGAGGATACGAACGATCCGACCAGCAAAGTCAATCCGCGCAAAACCATTGATGCAAGCAGCTTCAAGCGGGTGAACGCGCGCTTTGTTTCTTCCAGCGGGCAGGAAAACGTGATCTACAGCCCCTTGGGATTCGCGGTGGGTGCCAACGGCGTGGTGGCCGCCACCAGCGCGATTTATGTCTGGCCTGCCGATTGGGACGATCCGCAAACCCGCCCGGAATATACCCACACCATTTGCCTGGGCGTGGGCGGAAAAATCAGCGTCGTATCGGGCTGGGTGGATATCACATCCGGCAATCAGTGCGGTTGATTTGGCGAGGTGACTCAAATGAAATCTGACATCACAAAGAGCACAAACAAAAAATCCGGTCAGCGCGGTTTCGCGCTTATCGAGGCGCTTATTTCGCTGCTGATTCTGGTTTTGGGCGTGTTGGCGCTGGCGCAAGTGCAGGCGCGCATGTTGGTCGAAACCCGCACCAGCAACAGCCGCGCGACCGCCATCCGGCTGATCGGCGATCTGGCTGATCGCGTGCGTCTCAACGCCGCCGCGCATAGCAACGGGGCATCACCTTATGCCAGCACGAGCGCGAATGATTTCAGCGTTCCGACGCTCGTCAAGGACTGCGGCGCTGCCGCAGCCACCTGCTCGCTCGCGGAGCAGGCGGGCTACGATGTGTGGTTTTGGCAGCAGGAAGTCAAAGCATCGTTGATGAATGGTTCCGCCAATATCTACCAGATCGGCCCGCAACAGTTGCGCGTCGTCGTTGCCTGGCAAGCCAACGAAAAAGGCGCCACCGATACCAATGCCAACATCGCCGGTACGTTGCAAATCACCGGCACGAACGCGGCTGACCGCTGCAATACCGGCGGCATGATTTGCCACGTTGACTTTATTGACATCCCCACCCACTAGGACGATGCCATGAAACAGCCGATCAACATTTATCCAAAACGCCAGCGCGGGGTATCGCTGATAGACCTCATGGTCGGGCTGACCATAGGTTTGCTGGTGCTGATGGTGGCCACGGGCAGTCTGGTGGCGACGCGCAGCGCGGGGCGCACCCTGAGCGACAGCGCGGCGCTGGAACAGAAAGCCTCGCTCGTCATGCTGCAAATCGGTCAGCAGGTCACGCAGGCGGGTTCCGTCGTCGCCATGCTCAACCCGGAAGGCGCGGATTTGCCTTATGTTTCCTTCAACACCAGCGCCGTCGGCGGCGTCAATGCGGATGCCACCGGCGTATCGGTGTTCGGCACGGAAGCGCCCAACCATCTCGTCGTCAGCTACACCGCGCCCAATGACATGGTGAGCGGCGGAAAATCGCACAACTGCATTGGCAATGCGACGCTTCCCGGTGAGCGCGTGGTCAGCCAGTTTTTCATCAAGGACAACAGGCTGGTTTGCAACGACGATACTTCCGCTCCTTCCACGCAGGATGCGCTGCCCCTTGCCGAAAATGTGGTGGACATGCAGTTCAAATACGTGCTCGTGGGTGGCAGCCAGGTCTCGCTGCTGAAAGCGGATGCCGTCACCAGCGACAAAAAATGGAATCAGGTCGTCGGCGTGCAAGTTTGTCTGGAAGTGCAAGGCGATCCGACGCAAGCAGCCGAGCAGAATTTCGCGAGCTGCGGCAGCAACGACATTTCCACGCGCGACAAAACGGTCAGCGACGGTCGGCTGCACCGCGTTGTGCGCCAGACTTTTTACCTGCGTAACATCAACAGTTGAGGCGGATAAATCATGCGTATCCATCCCGACATAAAGGCTCTGAACATGAATCTCGCGGAAGTGTCCGCGCATGGAATCGCGCGCAAGCAGCGCGGCGTTTCGCTGTTCGTTGTGCTCATCGTGCTCGTGCTCGCGCTCATCCTCGTGCTGGCCGGGCTGACGGTGGCCAATCTCAATGAATCGCTCGTGGGTAACCAGAGCGACCAGCAACGCGCTTATGCCGCCGCCGAGGCGCTGCTCAATTCCGCGCAGCGCGACATCACGCTCAACAACGGCTGGCAATGTCAGGCCAAGTTGGGTGCCACAGGCACGCACACCACGCTCACGCAGCAAAACGGCAGCGCGGCGGCCTGCACCGCGCGTTATCCGGCGGACATGGACGATTTCGTGGCCATGCACAACACACTCATCGGGCTGGACAGCTGCGGCGCTGCCGATAGCACGCTTGCAAGCATCTTCAAAGGCGTTTGCATTTCCAGCGCGCCGGTTTCGGCAAGTTTCATGTCGTCCAAAGTCAATGTCAGCGGCAGCGCGCAACAATTGGACAACGGCGCGAGCTATGGCGAATTTACCGCAGGCTCCACCAAGCTGGACGACAAAAACTGGGGCGACGGCGTGAAAACCGGCGATACCAGTCTGGAGCTGAATGCCACGAAAAATTTCAAGGGCGCTTACTGGGTCGAGGTTTTCCCCTATAACCCCTCGACCGCGGCGTTGGGCGGCGGCGTGCCTGTCGGCGTGCCTTTGCCCGACAGCGCCTATCCGTTTATTTTCCGCATCACAGCCATGGCGCAAGGGCTGCGGGGCGGCACTGTTTCAGTCTTGCGTACCTATTACGTGCCCTATCCGCGCGCGGGCAGCGCCGCTTTTGGCGAATGAAGTTTGAGCGCGGGAAGAAATAAATTTCAAAATTTTCAAGGGAACAAGGAGAGTGGACATGAAACTCGTTAAAAGATTATCGGTGACCGGCGCGCTGGCGCTTATGACACTGGGCGCGATTCCGTTCGCGCAGGCCGAAATATACTACAGCCCGGCGCAGTTGCATTCGACATCGCCCGACTATGTGAACAGCCTCGGCGACAAGGATGCGCCGAGTTACGGCAACCAGATGGCGGATGGAATGCAGGTGGCGAAGGTCAGCTTCGGCCAACTGAACGGCATCGCGCTGGACGGCAAAGGCAATGTCTATACCTGGGGCTGGAACGGCTGGGGTCAGTTGGGCGTGGGCAAACCCTACAATGTGATCGGGTTTTATCCCACCAAAGCCGCCATCCCCGCGTATGAATGGAATAATCTGGGTTACGCCGGTGGCTGGTTGCTGGTGGATTTTTTCTCGAACCCCGGAAAATACGCATCCAATTATGCCGCGATGGGAATCGCGCCCGAATTGACGCAGCCGACGCCCGTCATTGACGTTGGCGCGGGCTATCACCACATGGTGGCGCTCGATGCCAAAGGCCGCGTTTGGGCGTGGGGACAAAACGACGTCGGGCAGGTCGGCAAAACCGGCGCGGACAGTTACAACTTCCCGCAACTCGTGTCCGGGCTGCCCGCCAACATCGTCCGCGTTTGGGCGCACAACGGCTATCTCGACCGCGGCCAATCGTTCGCCCTGACCAGCGACGGAAAATTGTGGAGCTGGGGATCAAACTACCTCGGCAAACAAGGCATAGACTCGGCGACGAACGAGGTGGCAGACCGCACCCCGCATCAAGTGCTTTTTCCGGCCGGCACAAGAATCGTTGAGGCTCAGGGCGGCGATTATCACAACACCGCGCTCGACAGCGCGGGCAATGTCTGGACCTGGGGTTCCGGCAACCTCGGTAACGCGGGAGCCACCCGGTACAACAAACCGACGCTGCTGGTACGCCCGACGGGCATGGGCAAGGTGACCAAGATCAGCACATCGTTTGAAACCACCCTGGCGCTGGACGAGGAACACAATGTGTGGCAATGGGGCGGTGCCTACACCGGATTCACCGCGGCAACTCCGCAAAAAGTGGAGGTTGAGCCGTCGGAAAAAACCCGTGTCGGTTATACGCCTGTCGCCTATGGTATTGGCGCGGGCGAAAACGTCTCTTACTTCATAGATCAGCATGGTCGTTCGTGGGCTTGGGGCTGGAACCTTTACTTCGGCTTTGGGCGCGAAGGCGGTTACGAAAGCTCCAACGACATCCGCACCACCAAGGCGTATCAATTCCCGCAGGTGGTCGGCGACGGCGATTCGCAAATCTATGATACCGATCCCAAAGACCCGGCTGCCGGCGCGTACAAGAGTCCCTACGGCACCTATGGCAACGTCAACCCGCTGCACCCGACCATGTATGACGACAAGTATCAAGGCACGGAATACGGCAAGAAATGGAAGGAGATGGCGTTCAAGCCGCTGCCCAAGATCAGAAGCATCATAGGCTCGCGTTCGGCCTACGGCATTCTGGATTACGATGGCAATCTCTTCCGCTGGGCTTATGACGGCTCGGGCACGCTTTCCTGGGGCAACGGCGAGGATTTCGATTCAAGATACGCCTATACGGGCAACGCCCGCGACGGCCAGTATGACCAGTATGCTTATGAAGTCCTGCTCATGCGTAACGCCGGTTTCTCTACCCCGAAATGCGTCATGCCTCAGGTTGTCCTGGGCGGCGTTGTCTCGGCGGCGGCTTCCAGCAGCCGACTTTCCACCGGCGCGACCGCGTTTGTCGCCAGTTATTTTTACGACAACAACAAAGCGGCACCCACCAAAGTGGGCGGCGGCTCCGTGGTGCAGTGGGGCAAAGTCAGCGGCGGCAAAATTACCGGCACGATCAACGGCTGGGGAGGAAAACTGGCGTCCTACTCCGCCGACGATCTCCAAAGCACGGCGAAGTGGAACGCCGCGATTCCGTCCGCGCGCAATATCTTTACCGCCAACGGCAGCAACAGCGGCATCCCCTTCACATGGGGAAGTTTGACCACTGACCCTTGGGCCAGCCCGGATCTGAGCAACGATATTGTCACGGCGGTACGCAACAGCCCGCTGGGCGATATTCTCAATTCGCAACTGACCTATGTGCCGGGCAAACCCGCGCGTTCCACGCCGGATGCGAGCTATCAGGCTTTTGTCACAGCCAATGCAAGCAGAAAAGGCGTGGTTTATGTGGGTGCCAACGACGGCATGTTGCACGGCTTTGACGCGGGCAACGGCACGGAGTTGATGGCCTATATCCCGCGCGGATTGCTCAATCAACTCTCCCTGCTCACCACCAGCGCCTATCAGCATCGCTACTGGGTGGATGGCAGCCCGTACAGCGCCGACGCGCAAACCGGCAGCGGCAGCGCATGGACTTCCGTTCTGGCAGGCGCGCTGGGCGGCGGCGGACGCGGTTACTTTGTGCTGAACGTGACCAAACCCGACACCTTCACGGAAACCCCGCCCGCCACGTTCGCATCGAATGTGATGATGGACGCGACGGAGCGAGGCGCGGCGATTGCCAAGGGCATTTCGGCGACGCAATGGAGCCATATCGGCAGCCAGTTCAGCCAGCCGGTAATGGATCAATCCATCACCAACCAGTCGTCGCAAATCGTGCGGATCAACAAAATCAACTCCGTCTCCAAAAAACCCGAATGGGCGGTCATCATGGGCAACGGTTATTACAACGACAGCGGCTTGCCGGTGTTGCTGGTGCAATCGTTCGCCTCGGGCACGCCGCTCTACACCGTGGTCGGCGCGTGCGTGAAAAAAGGCAAAGCCGAAGATGCCGCAGTCTGTCTGGCCGACGGCAACGGCCTGGGCGCGCCGCGCACCATAGACGTGGACGGCAACGGAACCGCCGACATCGTGTATGCGGGCGATCTGGAAGGCAATCTGTGGAAATTCAACATCGCCAACCCGGACACCGACCAATGGAAGGTGGCCAACGGCAGCGCGAGCATCCCGGAACCGCTGTTCTCGGCGGTCAGCCCGAGCGGCGACACGCAGCCCATCACCGCTGCGCCGGTGGCAGTGGCCACGCCCAAAGGCGGCTTCATGGTGGCGTTCGCCACCGGCAAAAATCTGTCCGTAACCGACCAGACCGACATGAACCAAAACTCGGTTTACGGCGTGTGGGACAGCACCCCGGTCAAGGCTCTCGCCTCGACCGATGCCACCACCAAGGTAACCACCAGCCAGATTTTGCTGGGTTCGGATACCGCCAGCGCGACAGTGCGCGTGGACTCGCCCATTCCCGGCGATTGCAAGACGGGCACGGGCGCGGGGCGTTACGAAGGTTGTTTGTATCAGCATACCAACGGCGAGCTGAACAATGCGAAAACCGGCTTCGTCGCGGGTCTGTCGAGCGGCGGCGATGCCGTGAAATATGTCGGCAGCGGAGCCAAGGTTTACGGCTGGTATTACGACATCCCGGAAGAAGCCAACGGCAACATGGCCAAGGTATTGGCCAATCTGCTGGTGATGCCGGGCAACACGCTGGCCTTCTATTCAGTCAACGTGGGCAGCACCGACACGGGCAACGAGGCAAATTGCGAACCGCCCGAAGCCATCACGCCGAAGACCACCATCAACTTCTTCGACATTTTCAGCGGCGGCAATCCGCTCGTCACCGTTCGCGTCATGATTAACGGCACGCCCTTCTTCTTCAAATCGGGCGAGGGCAACCGCTTCCAGTTGGACGACACGAACACCTTCCTGCGCGACAACACCGACACGCTGGTCGGCGTGGAAACGGATTCATCCGTCAAACTCATGCTGCCCACCAAACCGGGCAGACGCGCCGGATGGCACATCGCCCGCTGATGCGGATAACGAAAGGGAAAGGAAGCTGACATGCGAAAACTGACACGCGGCTTCACGCTCATCGAATTGATGATCGTCGTGGTGGTGGTCGGCATACTGGCCGCCATCGCGCTGCCCGCCTACGGTGAATACGTCAAACGCGCCAAACGCGCCGAAGCGCGCGCCGCGCTGCTGCAAGCCGCACAATGGCTGGAGCGCACGGCAACCGCGCAAGGCGCGTATCCCGCGACCTTGCCGGATGCCCTGAAAAGTGTGGAATCCAACGCCTACACCATCGTCCTCGACAAGACCAAATCTTCCGACGGCGCTTTCACGCTCCTCGCCACACGTCAGGACAGCCAGGTCAACGATAAATGCGGCGATTACACGCTGACCAATACCGGGATACGGGACACAGTTTCCGGCACGTTATCCGCAGCCGAATGCTGGGTGCGCTAGCGCAACTGCGGCTCTTCTCACACCGCCGACCCGCAAACGGTCGGCATTTTTTTGCGCGAAGATGAACGAGACGCTTATCCCGCAATCATCCTCGGCATTTCAACCACCACCACCGTCCCGCCGTTTTCGCGCGCGTGGAAGGTGAGGTGGCCGCCCAGTGCTTCGCAGGCTTTGAAGGCGAAGGGGATGCCGAGGCCGGTTCCGAAGCGTTTGGTGGAGGGGCTGGGTGTTTGCGCGCGGGCGTCGGGTTTGAAGGGCATTCCGTGGCCGCGGTCGGCGATGCGGATTTCCACGTGCGCGTTTGACCGGCGGCAGGCGATGTGAATTTCGGAATGCGGCGGACTTGCGTCGGCGGCGTTGGCGAGCAGGTTGTAAAGCGCCTGTTCGAGCAGATGCTCATCGAGAAAAAGCGTGTCGTCGTCCGCGTCGCATTCAAGCGCGATGGTGATATTTTTTTCCTTGAGTTTTTTCTGCAACGGCGCCAGCGCGCCTTGCAAAATCGCGGAAAGTTTGCACGGCGCGGGGTTCGGTTTCAGCGGATGCAGATAGGCCAGCATCGCGCCCGTCCAGCGTTCCAGCCTGTCCACGGCATCCATGATGTCGCTCAGCGCCTCGCGCGTTTCGGGATAAAGTTCGGGCGAATCGGCCACTTGCGCCGTGGCGCGTATGGCGGCCAGAGGATTGCGGATGTTGTGCGCGAGCATGGGAACCAGCGCGCCTTGCGCGGCTTGTTTTTCGCTGCGTAGCAATGCCTCCTGACTGCGCGCGAGATCATTCGCCATGTGGTTGATCGCCTCGCCCAGCGTTGCAAGTTCGGTGACTTCCGCCGCAGGAACCGTGTGATCGAGCCGGCCGGCGCGGATTTCCGAAGTGGCGCGCAGCATGTCGGAAATCGGGCGGGCGATGGCGCGTTTGAGATAAAAGCGCGAAAACATCAGCAGCAGCGCGGCGAGCGCGACGGGCAGCAACAGCAAGGCGATGCCCAGCCGGTTGGCTTCGTCCAGCCGACTTTGCAACTCGCTTTGTTTTTGGGTCAGCAGCTGTTCCGTGTGGGTGGAAATTGCCTCGTAGCGATTGAACACGCCGCTTTCGAGATCGGTGTTGAGCGCGCGGCGCAGTTGATCGTCGGGCAGCGTGTTGTGGCGCTCAAGCAAATCGCGCGTTTCGCGCAAAAAATCGCGGTAATTTTGCTCCAGTTGCCGCACGGCATCCTGCTCGTCCCTGCCGCTCGCCATGCCGCGCAACTGCGTGAAATGCGCTTCCACCGAGCGCGTGTATTCGTCGTATTCCTGCCCGGCTTTGGTGTCATCGAGAAAATAGGCGTCGAACAATTCCTTCATCTGGCGATAAAGATCGCCGCGCGTTTGCTGTATCTCTTGAATCAGCCGGTTGATGCGCGAAAACTCGCGCGAAGACTGCTGCCAAAAATGAATCCCCGCGCCGCCCGCCACGCAGGTCAACACGATGAGCAGCACAAAGATCAGATCATGCCGCAGCAGCAGTTGGCGGAGCGATTTCTGGGTGCGCGTTTTTGCCTTGTTCAAACGCGATCACCTTACTTTTCAAGACGAAAGTTGACCGGAACCCGCGCGACGAAAGTGTGACCGCGCAAGCCTTCGGGGATGGGCGGCGGCTGCAACATGCGCTTGACCATTTCCTGCGCTTCAGTGGTGAGCACTTCATGGTCGCCGGATTTTTCGATACGCACGGAAATGACTTTGCCGCTGCCGTCAATGTCGAGCAGCAAAATAATCAGATCCTCCCACCCGCGCATTTGCGCGATGCGGGGATAGCTTTTGTATTTGCCGATCTCCTGACTGAGCGCCTTGCCGTAAGCCTTGATATCCGCATCGCTCGGCTCGGGTTTCGGCGGCTCGGGTTTGGGGTCGGGCGGCGGAACTTTGAAGGTATCGGGCGGCGGCGCTTGCTCCTCCGGTTTGGGCGCGACGGCGACCACATTCGGCGGCGGCGTTTCTTCGCGCGGCGGCGGAGTTGTATCCAGCGTTTTGGCTTGCACGGGTTTGGGCTTTTGAGGCTGCGGTTTATCCGGCTGCGGCGGCTCGGGTTTGAGCGGCTCCGGTTCCGGTTCCGGCGGCTTGGGCGGCGGCGTCACGAGCTGCACCGTGATCGCCGGTTTCGGCGTCGGCGTGGCTGAGGCGAACGGATGCGCCCACGCCAGCAGCGCCATGTGCGCCGCAACGGAAAGCGCCACCCAGCTCAGGATGTTTTCTTTGAGACGACGAAATAAATCAGCGCGCGCCATATTAAAAAATTTTTGCCGTGGATTATCGAAACGCGCCTATTCCCATTCCAGCTTGGGAAAAAGCAGATTGACATTGCGCCGATTGACGGCATCAAACAACACCCAATGCTCGCGCTCGGACGCGGCGGCGCTGTCTATGGTTTGCTCCATGCTCTTGCCCTGCTTGATGGCCGCGCGGATGTCGGCGAGCAAGGTTTCCAGATAACGTTGCTCATCGCTCAACGCGAGATTGATGTCGGCCACCACCGCCCCATGCCCCGGAATCGCGCGCAACGCGGAAACGCCGCGCAATTTCTCGATTGCCGCGAGCCAGCCGGCGATATCGCCATCAAGCGAAGGCACGCGCTCGACAAACAGCAAATCGCCCGTCCACAAAGTCGCGGAGGCGCGATCAAACACCGTCAAATCGGTATTGGTATGCGCCGTTGGAAACGCCGTCAACAGCAAAACGCGCTCGCCCAGATCAAGCTCCAGCGTATCCGCGACACTTTGCGAAGGCTTCACAATCACGCTGCCCTTGGCTGCATCGCCCAGCCAGGCATTGAGATTACGCAGATAAGCCTCACCGCGCGCATCCATCGCCGCCGCCAGATTGGCATGACCGACAAACACCGGCTTATCCTCAAGAAAAGCCGCATTGCCGAAGATATGATCGGGATGCACATGCGTGTTGATGACATACAAAATCGGCAAATCCGTCACCTTGCGAACCGCCTCGCGCAAACGCTGACCCGTCGCCAGACTGCCGCCCGAATCAACAATCGCCACACCCTTCGCGCCCACCACAAAGCCGATATTGCAAATATCGCCGTGATACCCCTCGTCCAAATCCTCATGCGCCCCGCGATGCACAAACACCCCCGGCGCGACCTCCTCCATCGCCAGCGGCGCGGCATAAAGCGCGGGAGAAACCAGCAAAGCCAGCAACATTAAAATTTTTCGCATGATTAAGTAAGTCAGACCTCGGTTCAAGGTTGCGTAGTTTGCTCGAAATTGCAACTTTTATGAATAGGGAAATTCATGATTTGCAAGAAATTGTCCGAAACGGCACGCGCCGCGCCTCATTGTATAATCACGGTTTTCCCCAAATTTAAGGATAAATCATGAAAAGTTACCGCGAGGAGTTGTGGTTCAATGCGCCCGACCGCATGGCCTTTATCAATATCACATCCGAGGTGCAGGAGTGTTTGCGCGAGAGCGGCATACAGGAAGGTTTGGTGCTCGTGAACGCCATGCATATCACGGCAAGCGTGTTTATCAATGACGACGAACGCGGGCTGCATCACGATTATGCCGTGTGGCTGGAAAAGCTGGCGCCGCACGAGCCGGTGAGCGGTTATCGGCATAACAATACCGGCGAGGATAATGCGGACGCGCATATGAAACGCCAGGTAATGGGACGTGAAGTGGTGGTGGCGGTGACGAACGGCAAGCTGGATTTCGGGCCGTGGGAACAGATTTTTTACGGCGAATTTGACGGTCGTCGCAAGAAGCGGGTGTTGGTGAAGATTATTGGCGATTAGCGGTTTGCGCCCCATACCCATACAGGTATAATCATGGGCAAGGAAAAGCCGATTTATTGGGTAGGCTCATCCAAAAAAGACCTGCGCGATATGCCGGAAGATGTTCAAGACACTTTCGGCTACGCGCTTCACCTGGCGCAAACCGGCTCAAAGCATGAGGCCGCGAAACCGCTCAAGGGTTTCGGATCAGCCGGGGTGTTGGAGGTTGTCGAGGATTGGTCTGGCGAAACCTTTCGGGCGGTTTACACGATTCGGTTTGAAAATGCGGTTTATGTGCTGCATTGTTTCCAGAAAAAATCCCATTCAGGCCGTGAAACGCCGAAAGAGGACATGGAAAAAATCCGCGCGCGCTTGAAAGCGGCAAGGAATCATGCGGAAGGAACATCAAAATGAACGATACCGACATTGAGATTGAGCAAGGCGGCGACAATGTTTACGCCGATCTTGGAATGGCCGATGCGGCAGAGATGCTGGTTAAAGCCCGACTGGCCGCCAAAATTTCCGAGATCATCAAACACAGCCGCATGACGCAAAATGAGGCGGCCAATATAATCGGGTTGCCGCAGCCAAAATTGTCCGGTATGTTGCGCGGACAGTTCAGAGGCATTTCCGAAGCCAAGATGCTGGACTGCCTCAACAAACTTGGGCGCGATGTTCAAATCGTGGTGAAAAAAGCATCGCGCAACCATGCCAGCGGGAAGACCAGCGTTGTCTTTGCTTAAATCCCCCGAACTGCTCGCTCCCGCCGGGGCGCTGGAAAAAATGCGCGCGGCGTATGATTTCGGCGCGGACGCGGTTTATGCGGGGCAGCCGCGTTACAGTTTGCGGGCGCGCAATAACACGTTCGGTTTGGAGCAATTGGCGACGGGGATTGCAGAGGCGCATGGGCGCGGCAAAAAGTTTTTCGTGGCGTCCAATCTTATGCCGCACAACGCCAAGGTGAAAACCTATCTCGCCGATATGGAGCCGGTGATCGCGATGCGACCGGATGCGCTGATTATGGCCGATCCCGGCCTGATTATGATGGTGCGCGAACGTTGGCCGGAGATGCCGATTCATTTGTCGGTGCAGGCCAATACCGTGAATTACGCGGCGGTGAAATTCTGGAAGGCGCTGGGGCTGACGCGGGTGATTTTATCGCGCGAATTGTCGCTGGACGAGATCGCCGAAATCCGCCAGCAATGCCCGGAGACGGAGCTGGAAGTGTTCATCCACGGCGCGTTGTGCATCGCTTATTCCGGGCGATGTTTGCTCTCGGGCTATTTCAATCACCGCGACCCGAATCAGGGAACCTGCACCAATTCGTGTCGCTGGGATTACAAAGTGCATGACGCGGAGGAAGACCCGGCGGGCGTCATCCGGTTCAAGGATTTCGACTTCCGCGCGGAGATGGAAAAATCATCGCTCTCCGATTGCGGCAACCTGCCCCGGCACCCTGAGGCGGACAAGGTTTATCTCATCGAGGAACGCAATCGTCCGGGCGAACTCATGCCCATCATGGAGGACGACCACGGAACCTACATCATGAATTCCAAAGATTTGCGCGCCGTGGAACATGTCGCGCGATTGATGGAAATCGGCGTGGATTCGCTCAAGATCGAAGGCCGCACCAAATCGCTCTATTACGTCGCGCGCACATGCCAGGTTTATCGTCGCGCGATTGACGACGCGGCGGCAGGCAAGCCGTTCGATTACACCTTGCTGGCCGAGCTGGAAGGACTTGCGAATCGCGGCTATACCGACGGATTTTACGAGCGCCACCACACCGCCGAACATCAAAATTATCTCAAGGGATTTTCCGAATCGGGTCGCAGCCAATACGTCGGCGACGTGATCGGATTTGACGCGAC
>JAITWS010000063.1 GCA_031285185.1 Methylobacillus sp. | reverse complement strand
CGTCTGCCCGAAAACTTCAATCTGTATCTCGCCTACACCTTGCTGGACGCGAAATTCACCGCGCCGTTCCAGTCGTGCCGCCTGCCCACCGCCGCAGCCAACATCTGCAACGCGGGCGACATGCAAACCATACAATCCGGCAGCATCATTCCGGGAACCTATCGCTACAACCTGTACGGCGAGCTGGCGTGGAAATACGCGCCCATCGGCTTCACCACCGCGCTTGAAGTCCGCAAAAACAGCAAAACCTACGTCAACTACGATTCTCGCAACGGCTTCGCCGAAGGCTATACCGTGTGGAGCTGGCGTGGCGGATTCAAGCAAAAAGTGGCGGACTGGAATTTCAGCGAATTTGTGCGCGTGGAAAATCTGTTCAACCAGCGTTACGTTGGCTCCGTGCGCGTCGCGGACATCAACCAGCAATTCTACGAACCCGCGCCGACGCGCAATTGGCTGCTGGGTTTGAATGCGAGCTACAAGTTTTAGCATCGCCTGACGATCATCTCCGTGCGGGTTTAATGCCCGAAACCCGCCCCAAGGCGGGTTTTTCATGTGAGAATTTGCTAATATAGGCCATCATTTTTGGAGGAAAACATCATGCGCGCCATTCGGAATTGCATCCCCGCACTCTCGCTGCTCGTCCTTGGTTTGACTTCCGCTTCGCACGCGTGGGCGGAGGCTTCCGACAAACTCTGGCCGTCGCTGAAGGAAAGTTTTTTCGCGGGCAAAACGCTGGAACCCGCGACCTTCATCAAGCTGGAAGGCCCGCGCCGCGCGGAAAGCGGCGCGCAAGTGCCGATCACGCTCACGATAGACAAAGCGGCAAATGACAAGGACGCGATCAAGTCGGTTTATATCATCGTGGATGCCAACCCGATTCCGCTCGCGGCGATCTACCACTTCACCGACATGACCGGCTCGCCGCAACTCTCCACCCGCATCCGCATGGAAACCGATTCCTACATCCACGCCGTGGGCGAAACGGCGGACGGGCGCTTTTTCGTGACCGACACCATCATCCGCGCCGCAGGCGGTTGCGGCGGCACGGTGGATGGCGACGACACCGCCGTGCGCGCCGCCGCAGGCAAAATCAAACTCAACGCCGAACCCGCCGCGCAACCGGGCGCGCCGACGGCAATCGCCTTCCACATCAAGCACCCGATGTTCACCGGCCTGCAACGCGACCTCGTTTCCGGCGGCTACAAACCCGCGTTCTACATCCAGAAAGTCGCGTTCACCCACAACGGCAAACCCGTGATGACCGCCGACTTCGCCGTCGGCGTGGCGGAAGACCCCTACCTGCGCTTCAACTACCACCCTGACAGCTCCGGCACGCTGGAAGTCAAGGCGGAAGACAACGAAGGCGGCATGTTCAGCCAGACGCTGGAAGTGAAAAAGTGAAACGCCCAAAACCTTGATGGAACCCGCCGCGCGATGGTATTCTGCCGGTGATCCCGGTGAAGGTGAGGCGGGGTCACGCTATCCACGTCAATAACCCAAGGAACACAATCATGAGTCTCAAGGAACTTCTCGTTGTACTTTTAGCTGTCCCCACGTTCGCGCTGGCGGCTCCCCCCGCGCCTGCCGAGCCGGACGCGCAAGATCAAAACAGCGCTTCGGATGAAGCCGATGCCGATGCGAATGCCTTCGCCCAGCTTAATTGGCAAGCCGGTCCCGGAGCCCAGCATGTGGTTGGCAAGGCCACGCTCAATCTGCCCGATGACAAGGTGCTGTTTATTGATGAAGCCAACTCCATGAAGTTTTTGGAACTTTCCGGCAACTTGCCCGAAGCCGGCAACAACATCATCTATTCCACCGACGACGGTTGGTGGGCGGCGTTCTCCTTCGACGAAAGCGGTTATGTGAAGGACGACGAGAAAATTGATGCCGATGCGTTGCTGAAAGATCTGCAATCCGGCGATGCCGAAGCCAACAAGGAACGCCAGCGCCTCGGCATGTCCGCGCTTTATACCGATAGCTGGTTTGTGCCGCCGCATTACGACGAGAAAACCAAGCGGCTGGAATGGGCGTTGAAGCTGCGCGACGATCAGGGCAACAATGACATCAACTACACCGTGCGCCTGCTGGGTCGTCGCGGCGTGATGAGCGCCACGCTGGTCACTTCGCCCGAAACACTGGACAAGGATGTGGCCGCGTTCAAACAAGTTCTGCAAGGATTTGACTTCAATTCCGGCGAGCGTTACGCGGAATTCAAGGAAGGCGATCATGTGGCCGAATATGGTTTGGCTGCGCTGGTTGCGGGCGGTGCTGTTGCGGTCGCCTCCAAGAAAGGCTTCCTGAAGATCATCCTCGCGGGCATCGCCGCCGCGTTCGCCGCAGTCGTGGCTTTCTTCAAGAAAATGTTCGGTAAGAAGAACGAACAAGCTTGATTCCGCACCCGGAAGTTTTGCTGGTGATCGGCATGGTCGCGTTGTATCTCTACGATTCGGCCTTGCTGCTCGCCAGCAACGAAGCGGTTTTATCCGGCGGCAAAAAACGCTGGGGCGCGCTGTTCGGCGCGGACAACGTGCCGCTACGCAACAAGGAACCGCTCATCCCCAACCCGCTTTTGCCGCATCACCCGCTCTATCGTTTTTCGTGGAAGATGGAAGGGCAATCATCCGGCTCCGCCCCGCCGTGGACGCCGCCCGTGAATAGCTACGCGCGACTCGCGCTGCCGATCTGGTTTATGTTTCTTGGGTTGTTTGTGCTGTTCCCGCTGGGGGTGTTTGTTTTCGGCCCTTGGGTGTGGCTCGCGGGCATGGCGCTTTTCTACGTCAATGCCCTACTCGCGCTTACGTTGGTGTGGCTCAACCGCGCCAACTACGCGGTTGGCAAGCAACGCTTCGCCGCGCTCGTGTTTGAATGCCTCGCCTGTCCGCCGTTCGCGCTCAATCTGGTGCGGCATTTGAGCCTGCAATTCAAACCTGCGGAAGATTTCATCGCGGTGATAAATCAATGCCTGGGCGAAACCGAACGCGAAGCCGCGCTCACCAAAATCGCCCGCCGTCTGCGGCACGCGCTGGACTGGGAAGCCGAAAACTCCCCCCGCGCCGCCGCCCTCGCCGCCCATCTGCAAACCATCGAAAGCGCATTATGTCGAGCATCGAAATCCTCGTAATCGTCGTCTGTCTGGCCGTCGGCTATTGGGTCGTCTCCCAACTCGATTTCGGCAACACGGACAAACAACCGCCGCGCTCCCAGCCCGACCCCAAACCCGATGAGAAGCAATGGCAATCCAAAACCTCCGCGCCGTGGCACGAAGTGCTGAATGTTTCGCCGGATGCCACCGAGCGTGAAATCGAAAGCGCCCACAAAACCCTGCTCAACCAATACCGCCCCGACAAAAACGCCGTGCTGGGTTCGTCCGAACACGACCTGCGCGAACGCAAAACCAAAGAGATCAACACCGCCTACGCGCAAGCGATGGCGGAGCGCGGGCGATGAATTTGGCGGGCTACGCCTTGTTCCACGGCATTTTTTTCAGCAGGATCGCCATGCCGCAGAAGCCGGTCAATCCGGCCATTGTCAGGCCTGCGCCGATGAACGCCGAAAGCAGATAAAACCACGGCGATACGGCGTAGCCGAGTATCGCGCCGAGCAGCACGAGCGAACCGGCGGCGATTTGCACCTGACGCATGATGTCCAGCGATTGTTTTTGCCGCCCTTGCACCGGCAGTCCGGCGGCCAACCAACCTTGCAATCCGCCTTCGAGCAGATACGCTTCGCATGTCGTGCAGGCCGCGAGTTTTTCCGCATTCATCGCGGTGCGTTTGCCGCCGAGACAGTGGAAAATCACGGTTTTGCCCGTCACCAGCGGCAGCAGTCCGGGCAATTGCGCCAGCGGCAGACTGATCGCTCCGGCGATGTTTTGTTGCGCGTGCTCGGCTGGTTCGCGGATGTCTATCAGCAGCGCGCCCTGATCGAGCAGTTCCTTGGTTTGATTCGCGGTAATCGTTTTCATGAGAGTTCCTCCTGTTGCCATTGTATCAGGACTTACTAATTTAGAGTTTTCTAATATAATGGTCTCATTATAAACCAGATGGGAACTCATTATGAGCACAATCAGTTATGCGAAATTAACCGGCGAAATTTCCGCCAATCTTGCCCGGCTGCGTAAAGGCCAGCCCGAGATGATGCGCGGTTTCGGGGCGCTCAGTCAGGCGGCGATGGCTGCGGGCGCGCTTGATGCCAAGACCAAGGAGCTGCTCGCGCTGGGCATAGGCGTGGCCATGCGCTGCGATGGCTGCATAGGTTTTCATACCAAAGCCCTGGCGCAACTCGGAGCGACTCAGCAGGAAGTGGAGGAGGTACTGGGCGTGGCCGTTTACATGGGCGGCGGGCCGTCGTTGATGTATGCGGCGAATGCGATGGCGGCGTTCGGGGAATTTAGCGAAGCGGCTTGAATCCGCGCCCACTCTCGCTAACGGGAGTGGGTGAATCCCGCACTTGATTTTGGACGCTTGATTTTGGCGAGCCGGATTATTCCTTCGGCTTGCTTTCCAACTCCGCCAGTCGTTTTTGCGCGTCTTCCACGCCCTGTTCGGCGGCTTTGCGATACCACACGAGAGCTTGCGCGGCATCCTGTTTCACGCCGCGGCCTTCTTCATACATCATGCCGAGATTGAATTGGGAATCGGCATCGCCTTGTTCGGCGGCCTGTTGATACCAGTCGGCGGCTTGCGCGGCATCCTTGGTTTTGTAACGCTCGGCCAGATCGCGCTGGGCGTAGAGATTGCCCTGTTCCGCCGATTTGCGTATCCATGCAATCGCGCGCGCGTCGTCCTGTTTCACGCCGCGGCCTTCTTCGTACATCACGCCCAATTGATATTGCGCTTCGTCGTTGCCCTGTTCCGCCGACCTGCGACACCAGTCGGCGGCCAGCGCTTCATCCTGCGCGATGCCCTGACCCGCGCCTATCATCGTGCAGAGATTCAACTGGGCATAGGCATCGTCCTGCTCGGCGGCTTTGCGGTAGGCGGCAAGCGCCTTGCCGTACCACACGGCGGCCTGTTTCGCGTCCTCCTTCACGCCCGCGCCGGATGCGTAAAACGAGGCGAGCGCGTATTGCGCATCGGCATCGCCCTGATCGGCCTTGGCGCGCAAAATATCCACCAGGGCAGCTATGCGTAACGCGGCCTCGCGCTCGGCAGCCGCGTGGTCATCCTTTGCCGGAGCCACGGGCGGCGGATCGGTTTTGGAGCAAGCCGCGAACATGCACGCTGCGAAAAATGCGAGAAAAACAGCGGCGATTTTTTTCATTGAAGTTCCTTTCCCGTGTGATGCGTATTTGTTGATTTGCGCGTTTCCGTCATCGTCATTGCGACGCGCGAAAATATTGTCATCTTACTTTACCTGTGCTTCCATCGCGCGGAGATTGTTCGCGGCTTCGTCCCAACCTTGTTCCGCCGCTTTGCGGAACCACGCGCTTGCCTCGGCATCATCCTGCGTCACGCCGCGTCCGTCGCGATACATCATGCCGATTTTGTTTTGCGCGTCGGCGCGACCTTGTTCGGCAGCTTTGCGATACCAGTGAGCGGCTTGAATATCGTCGCGCGTCACGCCCTGCCCCTGTTCATACATCGCGCCGAGCTGATATTGCGAAGGCGCGTATCCGCTCTCGGCAGCGCGACGCAACCAATCCGCGGCTTGCGCGGCATCCTGCGCGACACCGCGACCTTCCGCATACATCAGACCCAGTTGATGATACGCGGCAAATTCCTCATGCTCCGCCGCGCGATGAAACCAGACCACAGCCTGCGCGTCATCGCGCCTGATGTCGCCAAAACCGTCCTTGTACATCGCGCCCAACGCGGCCTGCGCGGGCGCGTAGCCCTGCTCGGCGGATTTGCGCGTCCACGCAACCGCCTGCGCGGCATTCGGCGCGACACCCGTGCCGGAGCGGTACGCCCCGCCCAAATTGAATTGCGCCTCGGCGTTCCCGCGCTCGGCCTGCTCGCGCAACGCGCGCGCGGCGGGCGTGAGCGGCGCATCAGGCGCTTCCGGCTGATCGCAAGCAGCAAGCGCGACGCAAAATGCGAGCATCACTGCGGCAAGATTTTTTCTCATCAATGACATGCTTTACAAATCCGTTGGGGAAAGCGATGGCAGTTTTTCACGGATCACTCCTGCGGTTTGTTTTTATCCGTGGCTTGTTCCTTGTCGTATTCGGAGATGACCTGCTGCGCGGGCAGAAACCCTTGCGCGGCGGATTTTCGCATCCACGCAATGCTTTGCGCCTCATCGCCGCCGTAGGCATAAAATATCCCGAGGAAAAATTGCGCGGCGGCATGGTTTTGGTTGGCGGCCTTGGTCATCCAGTCGAAGCCTTGCTTGCCGTCTTTTTCGATGACGCCGCCATCAAGATACGCGATGCCGAGTTTGAATTGCGCTTCCGCATCGCCCTGTTCGGCGGCCTTGCGTATGGCGGGCAAATTTTCGGCGGTGATTTCCTTGAGGGTCTGCTCAATCACGTCGGGTTCCGCTTGCGCGCAAACCGGCGCGGCAAAGCAGAAGGCGAAAATCAATGCGGCGATGATGTGTTTCATATTGCGATTCCTCGTGGTGGTTTTCAGGGTGGTCATCCGTTTCGCGACCGAGTTCCAAGCATACGAAAATCCGCGCGATGACGACACTTTACATCATGCTTATTTTTCCTGCTCATGCGTCTCCCAATCCCGCAATGCCTCTTGCGCTTCCGCGTGCCCCTGCTCCGCGGCCTTGCCGTACCAGAGCCGCGCCTGATCCCGGTCTTTTTCAACGCCGTGACCTTGCGCGTAAAACCGGCCAAGCCAGTATTGCGCGTCGGCATTGCCCTGATCGGCGGCTTTACGCAGCCATGCGGCACCTTGCGCTTCGTCCTTTTCAACACCATATTTGGCAAGATCGCCCGCGAGCATCAAGCCGAATGCCAATTGCGCCTTGGCATACCCCTGTTCGGCGGATTTGCGGATCCATGCGGCGGCTTGGGCGGAATCCCGATTTCCGTTGTTGGCGATACCGTTCTCGTACAGCGCGCCCAGCATGTATTGCGCCTCCGCGTTGCCGCGCTCGGCTTGCGCGCGCAGATCGTTCAGAGCCGCTTGCTCGTCGTCCGGCAATGCGGATGTCCCAAAGAGCCGCTCGTCATAAGAGTCGCCATAGGCTTTGCGATACCATTTTTCGGCCTGCGCCGCATCGCGCGCAACGCCCCGGCCATCTGCGTACAGCGAACCCAGACCTGCGGCAGCTTCGCGATCGCCTTGCTCCGCCGCCTTGCGATACCACTCGGCGGCTGCGGC
>JAITWS010000011.1 GCA_031285185.1 Methylobacillus sp. | reverse complement strand
CACGGCGTTGAGCCGCTCGGGCGCGGCACAAAACTGGGCGACCACGCCGCGTCATTAAGCTATGGCAGCGAAGGCACCATGCACGGTTTCCATTCCATCATGCTCAAGGATGAAAAAGGCGAACCTGCGCCGGTGTATTCCGTCGCCAGCGGGCTGGATTACCCCTCCGTCGGCCCCGAACACGCCTACCTCAAAACCATAGGCCGCACCACCGTCGGCACGGCGAGCGACGACGAAACCATCGATGCCTTTTTCCGCCTCTCGCGGCTGGAAGGCATCATCCCCGCGCTGGAGAGCGCGCACGCCGTGGCTTACGCAATCAAGCTCGCCAAGGAACGTCCCACGCAGGATATTTTGATTAACTTGAGCGGGCGCGGCGACAAGGATATTGATTTTGTGATGGAGAAATTTGGCGAGTACGCAGACAGGGAATATTAATTGCAGGTTGGGTGAGCCACTTCGACACGCTCAGAACAAGCTTTGCGAAGCCCAGCATTTCAACGTATGCAATGTTGGGCTTCGTAACCTCATCCCAACCTGCGACGCTCATATCGAATATCCATAATTCGCCCAAGCCACATCATAGCAAGCGTTATCAGGTGCAAGGTTAGCCCGTGGATTACTTCGTGTGTAATGAGCATGGCGGAAACCAATGGGATTCCATAAACAAGAAGTGGGTGGCTTGGCCGTCTTGTTTTAATGACAACGCCAATGACTGCCAAAAAGTAGGCAGCGAGCGCGGAGCAAATCCAGGCAGTACGCGTTGTAAACGCCGCGCTTCCGCCGCCATGGAGCAAAACAATCACAATCCCCGCATTGAAAATGAAGGCTGAAGAATAGAAAAAGAGTCCTGAGTTTTTTACCAAGTTTTTCATAACAAGCGGGCTATTTGTTGTGTTGGCAACCTGAGCCAATGATTTCAGCACTGGCTTGTAAGTTGATGAAGTTAGCTCGCCATATCATAATTAAATGTTAGGACTCGTGAAAACCTACCCCTACCTACTGCGCTTCTTCTCAAAAATTTCTTCTTTTACGCCAGCAGCTATTTCTGCGTAAAAACGAGAAGGACAGCTCTTCACAAATGACGCTAGTAACTTGCTCGCGTCATCCAATAACCCTTGTTCTATAAGCCGATATGCATGATTTAAACATCGTTGCAAGGAGTGATTCCATTGAGAATCCAAGTCAGTCATTTTAGTCAATAATTCATTAAGCGCTGATTCCGGCAATTCAGATGCCTCAACCTCTTTAGCCAACAAATCCATCGCGAGCCATTTGATATACATTGCATGCTGTACAGTAACGGGCTTCTCAATCTCGATATTTCCGGCTTTGAATTCAAAGAAAAACTCAAAGGCTTCCTTCAAAGAGGGCATTGATTAATCCTCATTTTTGCATATACGAGGGCTGCACATATGGAATGGCTAGTCTTTATTTTGCGAGCCAATGCAGCGATCAAAAACATGCTTGGCAGCTCCCACTCCAATTTTGATTTTGGCAATCCGCATATGCTGAGAATACAAAAACTCCTATCGTCTTTTGGTCACTGCTCGGCAATTTGATCAGACCTCTCAGAAGGGCGGCCTAGCCTTTCATCTGGCCGATCTCTGCTCAAGATATTGTTCCAACTCTTGGCGAAATTTTTGGTAGTACGCTGGATCTCCTGCAGATGGTATCTTCTCAAGCACCTGAAGCGTAGCCTCCCAAACTTCTGGATGCTCTTTCCATTCCTTGCGAAGCGAGGTTAAAACTTTTTGCTTCCAACTTATGTATTCGGGTCATTAAAAGTTATCGAGTCATAGCTTCTAATAAGCACCAAATCGCTCGCGTGCATTGAGTCAATAAGCCCAAGCGCCTCGTCTGTTTCCCCTTTACGAATACTCTTTGCCACATCAAGATTCATAGAAATTTTTAGCAAAGTACCATCCAAAAGTAATCTGGTATCCTGCAATTCAGAGCGTTGCCCAAAATAAAATCCTAACGCCAAACACACTAATGCGGTTAGCACTATGGCTGATCCTGTTCGCAACCAACTTGGACATTGCATACGTTAGTGTCTCCATTACAAAATAAGGTGTAGGGAACCCAACCTACGGTGCCAAATCCAAGCTATGTAGGCTCATTTGTTTCATACGCCACATGTCCTTTGGGGCCTACAATTAATGAAAAATTTCCAGTGTGGAATACGGAGTAATCGTGATAGCCATTCTGCATCTGAGTACTGAATATTAACAATTTAATATTTTTCTCAAACAGCAAATCCAAATCTTTTCCTACATTCTTAACCTTGGCTGATAGCAGTTTTTTGCCTATGATAAATTTCAGTCCAAAGAGCATTTCTTCTCCCTCGTCATTGGGGCTATGACAGGAACAAATTACGCTTTCGCCATCTTCCAGACGCCAGCTACACATTTGTATGAATAAGCCAAACTCACCCTCGAAATTCCTTTCTTCTTCGGTAAGTTTTGTGTTTTTTAGTGGGCGGCTCATGGGAATCTTTTTTCCAAAATGCATGGAAACATGAGACCCCGTGCCGCGACCTGCGATTACAGACCAACACACTTTGCCTTCCAGTGAACGCAAAGTCTCTTCCAGAGACGGCATAGATTTCAATTCATTTTTTTCCATATGAATAGTCTTAAGACATCTGTTCTAGTATGCCCCAAAGTTTAAAGTTGCAATCCTCTCTTCGTTCACTTTGAAATCCTTCTGAGGCGCAATCCACCCTAAACCCAATAACCCCCCACCAGCCCGGCAAAAATTGCCGCGCCCAGCCAGTTGTTGTGCATGAATGCCTTGAAGCATCGCGCGCGGTCGCGGTTGCGGATCAGGGTGTAGTGATACAGCGCGATAAGCGCCGCCACTGCCAGCCCCGCGAACCACGGCCAGGCGAGGTGGAGTTGCCAGCCCACATAACCCAGAATCGCGAGCATGAAAACGTAGCACGCCATGATCGCGGCCACATCGAAACGCCCGAACAGCCGCGCGGTGGAGCGTATGCCGATTTTGATGTCATCGTCGCGATCCACCATTGCGTATTCGGTGTCATACGCGAGCGACCAGAAAATGTTGGCGGCCAGCATCGCCCATGCGAGCGGCGGCACTTCGCCGGTTTGCGCCGCGAAAGCCATCGGGATGCCGAAACCGAAGGCGATGCCGAGATAGGCTTGCGGAATCGAAACAAATCGCTTGGTGAAGGGATAGCTGATCGCGAGAAAAAGCGCCGCGAGCGAGAGCCAAATGGTCAGCGCGTTGAGAAACAGCACCAGACAGAATGCGAGCAAACTCAGCGCCGCAGCGAGAGCGAGCGCCTCCTTGCCGCTCACTTCGCCGGTCGCCAGCGGACGTTGCCGCGTGCGTTCCACATGCGCGTCGAAATTGCGGTCGGCGTAATCGTTCATCACGCATCCGGCGGAGCGCATGAGCACCGTGCCCAGCGTGAAAATCCAGATGACCCATTTGTTCGGATGACCGTTGCCGGAAATCCACAGCGCCCACAGCGTCGGCCACAGCAGCAGCAAAATGCCGATGGGCTTGTCGAGCCGCATGAGCCGCTCATACGCATCAAACCGCGCCATCCATTTTTTCATCGCCGCAACACTCCCGGCAAAAAAACTTCCGTGACCAATATCGGCGCGCTTCGCAATGTGAACACGGAACGCCGCGCCCACAAACACGCCGGTTTTTCCGGCAAAAACTCGACCGCGCGTGCGTAAAGTTCGTGACGCGGCAACAGTTTGCGAAACGCGAGCGGCGCGCGCGCCACATTTGGATTGGCGAATAACACCGAGCCGAGCGAGCGATTCCCCAGCCCGCCGAGATTATGCCACGCGCCTTTGAGGCTGCGGCGCGGCAACACGCTATGCGCGAACACCGCCTGCGTGCCATCGCACACCAGCGCCACCTCGCGCAACAACGCGCGCTCGTGCGGTCGCAGCTTCAACAGCAAAGCCTCATCCGGCAAAGGCCGCGCCCACCGCTGCCGCACGCGCTCGACCGAAAAGCGATCGCACCCCGCCCGCAACCGCTGCGTGAGCGATCCGCGTTCCACCAGCCAATGCCGATACGCGCCGCTGCCGGAAGGCTTGGGCAACCAACAATCGCGGATGGGAAAAGGGCTGGGATGAAGTTTCATTGCGGCTGATTATGCCATAGCGCCCGGCGACAAACCTCAGCACGCGCTGATTTTCATGCCTCCGCAGCCTTGGCCAGCAATTCCAAACCACGCGTCTCACGACTGACACCCCGTGCAACGCGCACAGTAAAACGTGTTTCGGCATCAAATTCGGCCAGCATTAGCGTCGTCATTTCATCAATCAAACGATTCAAAGGTGTGCCGCGACTCTTGGCCAGCGCCTTGAGGCGGCGATGTTTTTCATCGGAAAGTCGAACGGTCAAAGCAGACATGTTATTTCTCCTGTAGCTGATCTTCAGGTGTCAATATTTTGAGTTGGGGAAAACGCAACTCCATAGCGCGCAAATCGCGCAGGTTCCGCGTCACAATGGCATTGGCGGCTCCCGCGATAGCCAGTTCCACCAGATGGTTATCCGCCTCATCACGCAAATTTGGCCGCCATGTGTAATACACGCGCACCCACTCGCAACGCGCAAGAAAAATATCCAGAAGCTCGGAGCGCTCCTGAGCATTCAGACGACAATCCTGAAACAACGCCTCTCGTCCCAGAACATCCTCATACTCAGCCAGCAAAGCCGCTCCCATCAAAGGCTCATGCAGTCCGCGCAGGCACGTCTCCACAACTGCCCGCGACGCGCCAACGCCCATGCAAGCGCCGACAAAAACATTGGTATCCACAACGATGCGCATAAAAAATGGTAGCATAATTGCCACCAATATAACAGGATTTGCAGTTATTGCTGCTGTACGCCAAGATCGCGGTTAGTCTCGCCGACATACGCCCGGCGATCTAAACCTTCACATATTCCTCCGCCCGGCGCATCCAGCGTTTGAGGTGCGCTTCGGCGGCTTGGGGGTGGTCGCGCAGCAGGGTTGCGGCGGTGTCGCGGGCGATTTCCAGCAGGTCGGCGTCGCGTTCGAGGTCGGCGATTTTGAGGAGGGGCACGCCGCTTTGGCGGATGCCGAGAAATTCGCCGGGGCCGCGCAGGGCGAGGTCGGCGCGGGCGATTTCGAAGCCGTCGGTGTTTTCGTAGATGATTTTGAGGCGTTCACGCGCGGCTTGCGATAGCGGTGAGGCGTATAAAAGTATGCACACGCTTTGCGCGGAGCCGCGTCCGATGCGACCGCGCAATTGGTGCAGTTGCGACAAGCCCATGCGTTCCGCGTGTTCGATGACCATGAGGCTGGCGTTGGGTACGTCCACGCCGACTTCGATCACGGTGGTCGCCACGAGCAACTGCGTTTCGTTGGCGGCGAATGCCTGCATCACGGCTTGTTTTTCCGCCGGTTTCATGCGGCCATGCACGAGGCCGATGTTGAGATCGGGCAGCGCCGCCGTAAGTTGTTCATAGGTTTCCAGCGCGGTTTTCAACTGGAGCGCCTCGGATTCTTCGATGAGCGGGCATACCCAATACGCCTGATGCCCTTGTCGGCAGGCATCGCGCACGCGCGCGAGCACTTCTTCGCGGCGCTCTTCGGAGACGATTTTGGTGGTCACGGGCGTTCTTCCGGGCGGCAATTCGTCAATCACGGAAACATCCAGATCGGCGTAATAGCTCATCGCGAGCGTGCGCGGAATCGGCGTGGCGCTCATCATCAACTGGTGCGGCTGTTCGCCTTTGCGACGCAGCGCGAGACGTTGATGCACGCCGAAGCGATGCTGTTCGTCAACCACCGCGAGGCCGAGTTTGGCGAATTGCACCTGTTCCTGAAACAGCGCGTGCGTGCCCACCGCGAGCGCCGCTTCGCCGCTTGCGACTTGCGCGATCACCTTGTTCCGCGCAGTTTTGTTTTGCGCGCCGGTGAGCCACGCGATATTCACACCCAGCGGCGCGAGCCAATCCGTCATTTTTTTGTAATGCTGTTCCGCAAGGATTTCCGTGGGTGCCATGATCGCGGCCTGCCAACCATTTTCGATCGCCTGCAACGCGGCGAGCGCGGAAACAATGGTTTTGCCGCTGCCCACGTCGCCTTGCAACAGGCGCTGCATCGGATGCGACTGGCTCATGTCGTGGCTGATTTCGCGCCATGTTTTTTGTTGCGCGCCGGTCAACTTGAAAGGCAGACGTTCCAGCAACGCCGTGGTCAGCGTTTTTTTGTCGGCCAGCGCGGGCGCGCCCTGCGAGCGGCGACGCGCGTGATGGCGGCGCATGGAAAGTTGCTGCGCGAGCAGCTCGTCAAACGCGAGCCGTCGCCACGCCGCATGGGTACGGCTCTGCAAACTTTCGAGGCTCGCGTCCGGCGGCGGGCGGTGCAGCAAACGCAGACTTTCGGCGAAGTCGGGAAGTTGCAAGCGTTCGGGAATTTCCGGTGGCAAAGTTTCGCGCGTGTCGCCGTGTTGCAGCGCCCACGCGACCAGCTTGCGTAAATTGGGTTGCGTCAGCCCGGCGGTGGTGGGATAAACCGGCGTGAGCGCCTCGTTGAGCGGCGCGTCGGCGCGCGCGGAACGGCATTGCGGATGCACCATTTCCATGCCGAAAAATCCCGGACGCGGCTCGCCGTATGCGCGGATATGCGCGCCCGGCTTGAGCGCGGCGACCTGGCTGGGATAAAAATGCAGAAAACGCAAATGCAGCAAACCGCCGCTCGCATCCTGCAACTGGCAGATGAGCGCCTTGCGCGGACGGTATTGGGTTTCGGCATGGATGATTTCGCCTTCGACCTGCGCCGCCTCGCCGACGCGCAAATCGCGCACCGGCGTAATGCGCGTTTCATCCACATAGCGCAGCGGAAGATGCAGCAGCAAATCGTCCGGCTCGACAATGCCGAGCTTGGCCAGTTTGGTTTGCAGCGCCGGGCTGATGCCTTTGCTCATGGGATGCGCGGGTGGATTTGCAAGCTGTCCTGAGCGTGTTGTCGCGGCAAAATTCAGCCGCCCAAGACCATCACTGCGTCGGCTTCCACCAACGCGCCGCGCGGCAGCGAGGCAACGCCGACAGCGGCGCGCGCCGGATATGGCTCCTTGAAATATTCGGCCATGATGGTGTTGACCAGCGCGAAGTGGCCGAGATCGGTGAGAAAAATGTTGAGCTTGACGATATCCGCGAGCGAACCGCCCGCCGCTTTCGCCACGGCGGAAAGATTGTCGAACACGCGGCGCGTTTGCGCCTCCATGCCCTCGACCAGTTGCGCGGTCGCGGGGTCGAGTCCGATCTGCCCGGAAAGATACACGGTGTCGCCGACCCTGACGGCTTGCGAATAAGTGCCGATCGCCTTGGGCGCGCCTTCGGTGCTGATGATTTGTTTTTTCATTGTTTGGTTCCTTGGTTGAATGGTTGGTCTGTTTGTTGTTTGTTACTTACCCTCACCCCGTACCCCTCTCCCGCAAGCGGGAGAGGGAACTGCGTCATGGTGTTCTCCCTCTCCCACTCGTGGGAGAGGGTTGGGGTGAGGGTGAATGAAGGTCAAAAATCGCAAACACATAAATTCCGGCGCGATTAAAGTCATGTGTATTTCTGATCGTTGGCCGCGCCTTTGACGCGGTTGATGCGGACGACTTCGGGCAGCTTGCGAAGGCCGCGCATGAGACGCGCCATGTGCTCGCGGTCTTTCACCTGCACGGTGAAATTCATGTGGGTGTAGGCGCTGTCGTTGCCTTCTTCCATGCTCACGTTGTCAATGTTGGAACCGGCGCCCGCGATACCCGCCGCGATCTTGGCCAGCACGCCCGGCTGGTTGGCGACGGCGAGGCGCATGTTGGCTTTGAACAAACGATGCGGGTCGGCATCCCATTCCACATCCAGCCATTTATCCGGGTCTTTGCGGAATTTGCGGATCGCGGAGCAATCGCGCGTGTGCACCACCACGCCTTTGCCCTTGTTGATAAAACCGAGGATGGGGTCGCCCGGAATCGGGCGGCAGCATTGCGCGAACTGGATCGCCATGCCTTCGCTGCCGCGTATGGTGATGCTGCCCAGTTGTTTCACCGGCTTTTCGCCGGAAGGTTCGGCCATCGTCAGCAATTGCCGCGCGACCATCACGTTGAGGCGCTGGCCGAGGCCGATGTCGGTGAGAATTTCCTGTTTGTTTTGTACGCCGTAATCGCGCACGAGTTTTTTCCATTGCTCTTCGCCGATATCGTCAGGGTCGGCTTGCAACACGCGCAGCGCCTGATTGAGCATACGCTCGCCCAGCATCGCCGATTCGCTGGATTTCATGGTTTTGAGGAAATGGCGAATATGCGCGCGCGCCTTGCCGGTCGCGACATAATTGAGCCAGGCCGGATTGGGCTTGGCTTGCGTGGCGGTGATGATTTCCACATGGTCGCCGTTGTGCAGCTCGGTGCTGAGCGGCGCGAGTTCGTGGTTGATCTTGACCGCGACGCAACGATTGCCGACATCGGTGTGCACGGCATAGGCGAAATCAACCGCAGTCGCGCCGGAAGGCAGCGCCATGATCTGGCCTTTGGGCGTGAACACATACACTTCGTCCGGGAACAAATCGAATTTGAAATGCTCCAGAAACTCGACCGAATCCGTGCTTTCGGACTGGATTTCCAGCAGGCGCTGCAACCATTGGTGGGTCTGCTTTTGCAGCACGGAAAGATCGGCATCGGTGTTTTTGTAAAGCCAGTGCGCGGCCACGCCCGCCTCGGCGATATTGTGCATTTCGCGGCTGCGAATCTGCACTTCAATCGGCGTGCCGAACGGACCGAACAGCGTGGTGTGCAGCGACTGGTAACCGTTGGCCTTGGGGATCGCGATGTAATCCTTGAATTTGCCGGGGATCGGCTTGTAAAGCCCGTGCAGCGCGCCCAGCGTGAGATAACAAGTAGGCGTGTCGCTGACGATGATGCGGAAGCCGTAGATGTCGAAAATCTCCGAAAACGTGCCGGTTTTTTCGACCATTTTCCGGTAAATGCTGAACAGATGTTTTTCGCGCCCGCTCACTTCGGCCTCGATGTGCAAATCGGCGAGACGCTGCTTGATCGTTTCCAGAATTTTGCCGACCACTTCCTTGCGGTTGCCGCGCACCGCCTTGATGGATTTGGTCAGCACCGCGAAACGCAGCGGATAAAGATGCTTGAAGCTGAGGTCTTCCAGCTCCTGATAAATCTCGTTCAGACCGAGCCGGTTGGCGATGGGCGCGTAAATTTCCATCGTCTCGCGCGCGATGCGGCGGCGCTTTTCCGAGGCCATGCTGTCCAGCGTCCGCATGTTGTGCAAGCGATCCGCGAGCTTGACCAGAATCACGCGCACATCCTGCGACATGGCAAGCAGCATCTTGCGGAAATTTTCCGCCTGCGCGTGCGTCGCGGTCTGAAACTCGATCTTGTCCAGCTTGGAAACGCCATCCACGAGATCGGCCACGGTCGCGCCGAATTTTTCGGTCAATTCCTGCTTGCCGAATTCGGTGTCTTCCATCACGTCGTGCAGCAGCGCGGCCATGATGGTGAGCGTGTCGAGATGCAGCTCGGCGAGAATGCAGGCGACGGTGACGGGGTGGGAAATGTAAGGGTCGCCGCTCATACGCATCTGCCCGGTATGGGCGATTTCGCTGAAGCGGTAAGCCGCCATCACTTGCGCGATGTCTTCCGGCTTGAGGTAAACCTTGAGCAGTTGCGAGAGCCGCGAATCCTCGCTATCCGCGGGCAGCAAGGGCGGTGCGGGCGGCGGTTTTACGGCGCGGACACGGCCACCCATCGCATCAGGCGATCCTTACGCCTGCCTGCGGTTGAGGATTTCCAGCCCGACTCTTCCGGCGGCGATTTCGCGCAACGCCATGACGGTGGGCTTGTCCCTGCCGGGTTGGGAAACCAGCGGCTCGGAGCCGTTGGCGATCTGGCGCGCGCGATAGGCCGCGGCCAGGGTCAGATGAAAACGGTTTGGTATTCTTTCCAGACAGTCGTCAACGGTGATGCGAGCCATGTGTCATCCTTCAAGCGGTAAATTTCTGGAGCAATTCCCGATGCTGGCGTCGTTGTCTTTCGCCGCGCAAACGCTGCGCGCGGATGATGGCCAGCAGATCGTGAATCGCCGTTTCAAAACGGTCGTTGATTATAACATAATCGAACTCGCCCACATGGCTGATCTCCTCGCGCGCGGCGGCCACGCGACGCGCAATCACGGCCTCGGAATCCTGCGCGCGGGTGTGCAGCCGACGTTCCAGCTCCTCGATGGAAGGCGGCAAAATGAACACGCCGATCGCGCCGGGATACAAACTCCGCACCTGCGCCGCGCCCTGCCAATCAATTTCCAGTATGAGATCGCGCCCGCCCGCGAGCATGGAGCGCACCTGCGATTGCGAAGTGCCGTAACGCGCGCCGTGGACTTCGGCGCTCTCCAGAAAATCGCCGTCCTCCAGCCGCTTGAGAAATTCGTCCTCGCCGACGAAGTGATAATGCACCCCGTCCTCCTCGCCCGGCCGCATCGCGCGCGTGGTGTAGGAAATTGACAAACCCAGCGCCGCATCCGCCTCCAGCGCCGCGCGTACCAAGCTGGTCTTGCCCGCGCCGGAAGGCGCAGTCACGATAAAAAGATTGCCTGTTGTCATGGTTACTCCAGATCACGCATGAGCGCGGTCGCGCTGCTCGTTCGGAACATACCGCGCTATTTGGGCAAGCGTTTCGGCCAGCGATTCGCGCATTTGCGCGGTGTCATAATCGGTTTGCAAGCCGCTCCAAAAGCCATCGCTCATGCCGAAAAAGGCGGACAGGCGCAGCCCGGTATCCACGGTAATGGCGCGTTTCCCCGCCACGATTTCACCGATGCGCCGTTGCTGCACGCCGATTTCCTTGGCGAGCCGATATTGGCTGATGCCCAGTGGTTTCAAAAACTCTTCCCGCAAAATTTCGCCGGGATGGGGATAAGGAATTTCACGCGCCATGCTTAATTCTCCTTCAATGGTAGTCCACGATTTCAACACGCTTGGGGCCTGCATCCGTCCAGATGAAACACACGCGCCATTGATCGTTGATGCGGATGCTGTGTTGCCCTTCGCGGTCAAGAATCAGCTTTTCCAATCTGTTTCCAGGCGGAACGCGCAGATCATCCAGTTGCCCCGCTCTGTTCAGCATCGCCAGTTTGCGTATGGCCGAGGATTCGATGTTTGCGAATCGCGCCACGCGCTTCCCATGAAACAACGCTTCCGTATCGGGATTGTGGAAATCAATAATCATGGGAAGATACTATCGCGCCTCGATAGTATTGTCAAAGAGGGCTGCCGCCTGCCACCAATTGGAAAACCGGCTATTCCAGATTCTGTATCTGCTCGCGCATTTGCTCGATCAGCACTTTGAGTTCCATCGCCACTTGCGAGGTTTCGGCGGATACGGATTTTGAGCCTAGCGTGTTGGCTTCGCGGTTCAGTTCCTGCATGAGAAAATCGAGTCGTTTGCCGACCGCACCGCCTGCTTCAAGCACGCGCTTGACTTCCTGCATGTGCGTCGTGAGCCGACCCAGTTCCTCGTCCACATCTATCTTTTGCGCGAACAGCGCCACTTCCTGCCGCACGCGCTCGTCGTCCACGGTTTGCATTGCTTCGTGCAGCCGTTGCGCGAGTTTTTCCTGATACGCGCGCATCAGTTCCGGCAACAGCGGGCGCACTTTGGCGACTTCGGTTTCCATGCGCGCCACGCGCTCGAGAATCAGCGTTTTGAGTTTGTCGCCTTCGCGCGCGCGTGACGCGACCAGCTCTTGCAAACATTGCCGCAACGCCTCCAACACCTGCGCGGAAAGCGCCTCGCCCGAAACCTGATCGGTGGTCAGCACACCCGGCCAACGCAAAATATCCGCCACGGAAAGCGGGCGGCTTTCGGGAAAACGTTCGCGCACTGTCGCGCTCCACTGCGCGAGTTTTTCCAGCACGCCCGCATGGACTTCGCCGCCCGCCGCCGCGTCCGATCGCGTCATCAACATCGCGCGACACTCCACCTTGCCGCGTCCGAGCTTGGCCGCGACCGCCTCGCGCAGCGCGGGTTCCAGACTGCGTAGCGATTCGTCCAGCCGCATGTGCATTTCAAGATAACGCGAATTGACCGCCCGCAAATCGAGCAGCAAGGTTCCGCCCACGGTTTCACGTTCCAACGCGGCAAAGCCGGTCATGCTGGTAATCATGGAAATATCCTGACAAAAATTGTCTCTCATGTTATCAAATCCGCGCGCGCTCATGCCAAAATAGGTGCTTTGAAATTTCAGGAAACCATCATGCGCCCGAGCAACCGCGCCCCCGGCGAATTGCGCCCCGTCGAGATCATCCGCCATTACACCAAGCACGCCGAAGGTTCGGTGCTGGTCAAATTCGGCGACACACATGTGCTGTGCACCGCGAGCGTGGAGGAAAAAATTCCGCCGCACAAAAAGGGCAGCAGCGAAGGTTGGGTGACGGCGGAATATGGCATGTTGCCGCGTTCCACCAATGAGCGCATGAGCCGCGAGGCCGCCAAGGGCAAGCAATCGGGACGCACGCAGGAAATTCAGCGTTTGATCGGACGCGCGCTGCGTTCCGTGGTGGATATGGGTAGGCTCGGCGAGCGCACGAT
>JAITWS010000133.1 GCA_031285185.1 Methylobacillus sp. | reverse complement strand
CGGCGCGCTCATGCTCGCCTTCGGCTTGGGAACTTTACCCGCGCTACTCGCCATGGGCATGACCGCCGCGCGCCTCAAACATTTTTTGCAAAACCCCCGGGTGCGCCAAATCAGCGGCGTGCTGGTGCTGGGGTTTGGAATTTACGGAGTGTGGAAGTTGGCGGGGAGTTAGCCGTCGTTACCCAACCGATACATCGCCAATCCTCCGAGAATGTTCGGCATGAAGCCGACAGGTTTGCCGTCGGTGAGGACGAGGCGTTCGGTGATGCGGATTTTGTGGTCGCGGCAGAAGTTGTCGAAATCGCTGATGGTGCACAGGTGGATGTTGGGCGTGTCATACCATTGGTAGGGCAGGTCGCGCGAGACCGGCATGTTGCCGTTGATGAGCTGGAAGCGGTGTTTCCAGTAGCCGAAATTGGGGAAGGTGACGATGACTTCCTTGCCGACGCGCAGCATGTCGAGCACGATGTCTTCGGTGTTACGCATGGCTTGCAGGGTTTGCGACAAAATCACCACGTCGAACGATTGCGCTTCAAAGCCGGAAAGTCCGGCTTCCAAATCCATCTGGATCACGTTGACGCCGTTTTTCACGCACGCGAGCACGTTGGCATCTGCGCGTTCGACACCGTAGCCGCGCACGTTCAGGGTGTCGCGCAGATGGCCGAGCAGCGAGCCGTCGCCGCAGCCGAGATCGAGTACTTTGGCATCGGGCGCGATCCAGCGCGCGATGGCGGCGAAATCGCGCCGCGCCGAGGCGGTTTGGGCGAAATGTGTGTGCGCTTGCGCGGGCGTGTGCAGACTCATCGCGCCTCCCCGAATTCGATGTTTTCCAGATAGGCGCGCATTACCGCGTGGTAATGCGGGTCGGGCATGAGAAAGGCATCGTGGCCGTGCGCGGCGGTCAGTTCGGCGTAGCTTACGGTCAGCTCGTTATCCAGCAGCGCCTTGACGATTTCGCGCGAGCGGCCGGGCGAAAAGCGCCAGTCGCTGGTGAAGGAGATCACGAGAAAATCCGCCTTGGCCTTGGCCATCACAGCGCTGAAATCGCCGCCGGTTTCTGCCGCCGGGTCGAAATAATCCAGCGCGCGCGTCATGCGAAGATAAGTGTTCGCGTCAAAAGTTTCGGCGAATTTGTCGCCCTGATAGCGCAGATAGGATTCCATTTCAAATTCGACATCGAAGCCGTAACGCACTTCGTCGTGCTTGAGTTTGCGGCCAAATTTCGCGCCCATCGCGTCGTCGGACAAATAAGTGATGTGCCCCAACATGCGCGCGATACGCAAGCCGCGACGCGGAACCACGCCGTGTTCGTAATAATCGCCCGCATGAAATTCGGGGTCGGTGATGATGGCCTGACGCGCCACTTCGTTGAACGCCATGTTTTGCGCGGTCAGATTTGGCGCGGCGGCGATCACCAGCGCGTTTTTCACGCGGTCGGGATAAGCGAGCGTCCATTGCATCGCCTGCATTCCGCCCAGCGAGCCGCCGATGATCGCGGCGAAACTGCGGATGCCGAGCCTGTCCGCCAGCCGCGTTTGCGACACCACCCAATCATCCACCGTGACTACCGGAAAGGCCGAACCCCAGGGTTTTCCCGTCGCCGGATTGAGGGTTTTGGGGCCGGTCGAACCGTGGCAGCCGCCGAGATTGTTCACGCCGATCACAAAAAAACGGTTGGTATCCAGCGGCTTGCCGGGGCCGATCAGGTTGTCCCACCAACCGGGATATTTGTCGTCCGCGCTGTAACGTCCGGCGAGATGATGCGTGCCGGAAAGCGCATGGCAAACCAGCACCGCGTTGGATTTGTCGGCATTGAGCGCGCCGTAGGTTTCATAAACGAGATCGTATTCCGGCAACACCGCGCCGCTCTTCAACGGCAGAGGTTCGGAAAAATGCACGGTTTGTGGAACGACGATTCCGACGGAGGATGAATCAGACATGGCGTGATTATACTAGAGTCCGCGCCCGCCGGTTGGGAGTATAATTCCCCTTCAAATCAAGGAAAGGAACTCCCCATGCGTATGGAAGTTCATGTGCACGGCTATATCGAACTCGTCGAGGGTATCGCCAAACGTCAGGTGGAAGGCGCGTTGCGTCCGTTGCTGGAATATCTCGACATCGAACATCTCAACGAAGTGCAAAGTCTGGAGCCGGATCAGCCCGGTTTTGTGTTCGACGAGCGCAACTACACTCTGGAAATGTGCTGCACGCTGGAAGTCGGTCGCAATTTTCATGCTGCGCTGGATGCCGCGATGCAAAGTCTGGGGCGCATCGTGGAAACCGCGACCGCCATCGAATTTATCATCTATCACGACGATGGTCGCGACGAAACGCAACTCATGTTTGTCGGCCCCACCGTCGCCGCGATTCTGGACGCGCAACGCCGCCGCATGGTGGAAGATGTCTCCCACCTGCTCGCGCGCCATTTCAAACAGGAAGCGGTTGATGAAGTCGCGCGTCTCATCAGCGACCTCTTCCGCCGCGAGCAAAACAAACCGCAAGAATCCGCCGAAGACGCCGCCAAGGTGAAAATCCCGGGCGAACCGGGGCGGCATCGGTTGCATTAAGCGCCGGGTTTTCTCCCAAACGTCACCCGTTGTATTCCCGCGAGATCGGTCATGTGGCCGATCTCGACAAATCCGTTTTCCTGCATGATTCGCGCGACTTTTTTTGCCTGATCGTAGCCGTGTTCCAGCAACAACCAGCCGCCCGCGTTCAAATGATGCGGCGCGTGTTCGGCGATGTGGCGGATCGCATCCAGTCCGTCCGCGCCGGAAGTCAGCGCCGATGCGGGTTCAAAGCGCAGATCGCCTTGTGCCAGATGCGGATCGCCCTCAGCGATGTAGGGCGGATTGCTTACGATGATGTCATACGTTTTTCCCGCCAGCGCCGAAAACCAATCGCTTTGAAGCAAGACAAGATTCGTCGCGCCCAGTTTTTCGGCATTGTGGCGGGCAACCGCGAGCGCGGCTTCGGAGCGATCCACCGCCGTTACCTTCGCATCGGGGCGATGCGCGGCGATGGAAATCGCAATCGCGCCGCTGCCGGTACCGAGATCGAGGATTTTCAAGCCCCTCTCCCCTCGCGGGAGAGGGGTTGGGGAGAGGGGGGAGGTTGGCGAAGAAGGTATGGTGATTTGGTCTGCTCCCCCTCTCCCTAGCCCTCTCCCACAAGGGGAGAGGGGACAGGCTGGTGGGATGCGTTGCAACGCAGCCTCAACCAGCGTTTCCGTATCCGGCCTCGGGATGAGCGTGTCGGGCGTGACCACAAATTCCAGCCCGTAAAATTCGCGGCGACCAAAAATGTAGGCGATCGGTTCGCCGCGCAAACGGCGCTGAAACAACATTTCAAACTTATCGAGTTGCTGATCGGAAAGCATTTGTTCGCCATGCGCGATAAGCCATGCGCGATCAACACCAAGCGCCTCGCGCAGCAATAGTTGCGCTTCGCTCCGCGCCTCGTCGGGCGGCAGATTGAGCGCGTCGGTCAGGCGTTGCCGCGCTTCGTTGAGCAGCGTTTGCGGGGTTGCGTTCAGAGTGATTCTTCCGCGAGCGCGGCGAGTTGTTCGGCTTGATGTTCCGCCAGCAGCGCGCCGATCAGCTCGTCCATGTCGCCCTGCATGATGGCGTCTATTTTGTACAGCGTGAGATTGATGCGGTGATCGGTGACGCGGCCTTGCGGAAAATTGTAGGTGCGGATGCGCTCGGAGCGATCGCCGCTGCCGACCAGACTTTTGCGCGTGGCCGCTTCCCTGCCTTGTTGCTCGCGCACTTGCACATCCTTGATGCGCGCCGCGAGCACGCGCATGGCAGAAGCCTTGTTGGCGTGTTGCGAGCGCCCGTCCTGACATTCGGCGACGATGCCTGTCGGCAAGTGCGTGATGCGTACCGCCGAATCGGTTTTGTTGATGTGCTGCCCGCCCGCGCCGCTCGCGCGAAAAGTGTCAATACGCAAATCCGCCGGGTTGAGTTCGACATCGGCGATCTCGTCCGCCTCCGGCATGATGGCGACGGTGCAGGCCGAGGTGTGGATGCGGCCTTGCGTTTCGGTTTCCGGCACGCGCTGCACGCGATGGCCGCCGGATTCAAATTTCAGTCGGGAATACGCGCCCAAACCTTCGATGCGCGCGATGATTTCCTTGTAGCCGCCCAATTCGGATTCGCTGGCCGAGACCACTTCCACGCGCCAGCGTTGGCGCTCGGCATGGCGCGAATACATGCGGAACAAATCGCCCGCGAACAGCGCGGATTCGTCGCCGCCCGTTCCGGCGCGGATTTCAAGGAAGATGTTGCGCTCGTCGTTGGGGTCTTTGGGCAGCAGCAATTTTTGCAATTCCAGATCTGCCGCGTCGAGCTTTTCCCTGCCCGCCGCGATTTCCTCCTGCGCGAATTCCTTCATGGCCGGATCGCCCGCCATATCCTGCGCGGCGGCGATGTCGGCTTCGATTTTTCGATAATCGTGATAGTGCGCGACGATGGGGTCAAGCTCGGCGTGCTCGCGCGAAAGTTTGCGGTAACTCTCCATATCTGCCGTGGCGTTTTCGCGCGACAGCAGCAGGTTGAGTTCTTCCAGACGCGCGCTCAAATGCGCGAGTTTTTTGGCGATGGATGGTTTCATAGGGTTCGGTAAAGCTGGCGGATCACGGCTTCGAGCGATTCAAGCGCGTCGCCGCTCGCGTTGTTGAGCGCATGGCTGGGCAGATGCAGAAATTTGTTGGTCAATGTGGTGCTCAAGGCCTCGATCACCTGTTGCGGGTCTTCGCCCTTCGCCAGTTGTTTGAGCGCCTTTTCAACCTCGTTGCGGCGCATCCGGTCGGCATGATCGCGCAGGGCGCGTATCGTCGGCACGGCCTCGCGCGTTTCCAGCCAGTGCATGAAATTGTTGACGCGCAAAGCGATGATGCCCTCGGCCTCGGTGGCGGCCAGTTGGCGGTTATCCATGCCTTCCTGCATGATCTGCGCGAGATCGTCCACGCTGTACAAAAACACATCGTCCAGCTCGCCGACCTCGGTCTCGATGTCGCGCGGCACGGCGAGATCAACCATGAACATGGGGCGATGTTTGCGTTGCTTGACCGCGCGCTCGACCATGCCCAGCCCGATGATGGGCAACTGGCTCGCGGTGCTGGTGATGACAATATCAAAATCGGCCAAACGCTCGGGCAAACCGGAAAGCAAAATCGCCTCGCCGCGAAACCGATCCGCCAAAATCTGACCGCGCTCCAGCGTGCGATTGGCGATGGTGATGCCCGTCGGCTGCTGCGCCGCGAAATGCTCCGCGCACAGTTCTATCATCTCGCCCGCGCCGATGAACAACACTTTGAGCGGCTTGAGATCGCCGAAAATACGCTGCGCCAGCTTGACCGAAGCCGCCGCCATCGAAACCGAACTCGCGCCGATATTGGTCGTGGTGCGAACTTCCTTGGCCACCGCGAATGTTTTCTGAAACAGCTTGTGCAACAACGTGCCCAAGGTTCCCGCGTTCTCCGCGATCTTCACCGCCTGCTTCATTTGCCCCAGAATCTGCGGCTCGCCCAACACCATGGAATCCAGCCCCGAAGCCACGCGAAACGCATGTTTCACCGCGTCGTGGCTGGTCAGGGTATAGGTATAAGGCTGAATCGCGCCCGGCTGCAAACGGTGATATTCCGCCAACCAATCCAGCGCCGTCTGCGGCTCCTCGGTATTGCAATACAGCTCGGTGCGATTGCAGGTGGAAAGAATCGCCGCCTCCCGCACAGGCCGATGCGCCGTAAGATCGCGCAAAGCCACCCCCAAGCCTTCGCCGGAAAAAGCGACATGCTCGCGAACCGCAATCGGTGCGGTGATATGGTTAACGCCAAGGGCAAACAGATGCATCCTGCAATTTTCCGCGATCAGCGGCGAGGTGGCAACAATTTCAGATATTGAACTCTTGAACAAATGGCAATTTTTGACGAGGCCTCCCCATCGCAAAGGCAGCTTGACCAAATTGCCTGCCAGTCAGACGCAGAAATGTAAATTGCGCCCAACAAGCCGCGCTATGGCGGCTCTTTGATCGGCTTGTCTCCGGGGACGGTATCGTTCGGATACCGCATCTTTTTGAAAAACTGTATTGACAATTCGGTCAAAATCATTAAGATTCCGTCCGCCCATCTATAAGCACTAACCCGCTATCAATAAAAAAATTGTTCCTGTTAGAACAATTCAATCAATCTCCCAATTAAAAAATACAGAATTTTTTCAATACTACCCTGACCGCCTATCGGCATCCGGGGGCGTGTGCATTGCTTTTGACATTTAAAAATGAATGACCGCGCTCCATCGCATTTAATCAGCCTGGAAGATGTACCGAGAACCCGCGAGTGGCTTGCCGTGGGCGGCGGTTTTGTGGGCTGGCGTTGGCGATTCAAAACATCGGCGCACAAGCCGCTTACAGCCGAGGAGAAATTTGAAAATGAACAGCACAGATTGAACCGGCGGGTTTATGTCAACTTTGCCATTTCATTCGCCGTCGCCACTGCGTGGGTTTCATTGAGCATATGGCTGTCCTTGCGCTGGGTGGAAGACCTGACTGTGCTGGTGGGGGAGATTTTCGCGTTGCTGGTGATCGGTTTCATCGCCTATGTGCCGGGCTTTATGAATTTTTTCATGATTTCCACACTGCTGCTCGAACGCCAATCGCCGGTGCGCGCCGTCACCGATCATCCCGGCGTGACCGTTTTGGTGGCGGCCTACAATGAAGCGGCAGGCATCGCCGCCACATTGACCAGTCTGGCAAAACAGAATTATCCGGGTTCCTTTCAAGTGCTCATCCTGAACGATGGGTCGAAAGACAATACCGCCGACATCGTTCGGGAGATGCTCGGCAAACTCCATATCCCGCCCAATGCCTCGTTCCAGTTGATGGATTTTGAAAGGAACCGGGGGAAATCCGCCGTGCTCAACGATGGTCTTCGCGCGGCAAGCCATGATCTGATCGCCACGGTGGATGGCGATTGCTGGGTGCGCCGCGACGGGCTGACCAATATCGTCGAACGTCTGGTTTCCGATACCGTGAACACGCAAGCGGTCGCGGGCGCGGTCGTTGTACGCAATGCCAACACCAATCTTTTGACGCGCACACAGGAATGGGATTATTTCCACGGCATTGCCGCAGTCAAGCGCACACAGAGCATGTACCACGGCACGCTGGTGGCGCAGGGCGCTTTTTCCCTTTATCGCCGCGAAGCATTGGAAGACATCGGCGGCTGGCCTGAAAAGGTGGGTGAGGATATTGTCGTGACCTGGGCGATGCTGATTCGCGGACATCGCATCGGCTATGCCGCCAATGCGTTCGCCTTCACCAATGTGCCGGAAAATTTTCGTCAGTTCGCGCTGCAAAGAAAACGCTGGTCGCGCGGGCTGATGGAGGCGTTCAAGCTCTATTGGCCGCTGCTTTTCAAAAAACGCATGACGACGTTGTTTATCTGGTGGAATCTGCTCTTTCCGCCCATGGATTTGATTTACACTTTTGCGTTCATTCCGGGCATTATTCTGGCGCTGTGTGGCTATTTCTGGATTGCGGGACCCATGACGCTGGCGATCATGCCATTCGCCGTGATCTGGAACGGAATTGTTTTCAGAACCCAGAAAAACGAATTCATGCGCGCAGGCTTGAAGGTTCACCGGAATCGTCGCGGATTTTTTTGCTACGCCTTTATCTACAGTCTGCTTATGCAGCCGGTATGCGTGTGGGGCTATATGGCCGAACTGATAGGATTACGCAAGGCATGGGATACCAAATGAAAACCGGCATTGCAGTCGCCATAATCGGCCTCACGACTTTCTGCGGCGCTTCCGCTTTTGCCCAATCCGTCGCGGAACAACCACCCAGCCACGCCATAAGCGCCGACCTGTTTGCCTCAACGGATGCAGATCATACAGAGGTGTATCGCACCGGCGTGAATCTGGATTACAGCAATCAGGGAGACGAGCAATTTTTGGGCGTTCGCCATGAACACGCCTGGTATAAACCGCTCGGCCAACAAACGCGGGAGCGCGATCGTGTTTTTCTGCGCTATGCCGACAAAAACGAAGATTGGGCGTGGATCAACCAGATCGGCACGGACGGACACACGGCGCTGGGTTCAATCAACATTCACAATAACGCCGCGTTTCGACAGGAATATTTTATCGAACGGGAGATCGTGGAAACCCCGATCGGGGTGGACAAAGGCCTTTATTCCACGTTCGCGGGCGCTGCGATTGATTTGCCGCTGAATGAGCGCAATACCGTGACCCTGGTCGGCGGCGCGCAGGAATTTACCGGAAAGAATATGCGTTGGCACGCCAGAGGCACCTACATATACGTCGTCGAGCCGGATTGGGGATTCAGCCTGCAACTGCGAACCCGCTATTTCCACAGCACGCATCCGGGGGAATTTGATTATTATTCTCCGCGCTATTATCTCCAGGTGCTTCCCGTGGCGCAGATACGGCGCTATTACGGCGGTTGGCGCTATATGCTGGCGGCGGGCATCGGCGGACAGCGCGAAGCCGCAAGCGAATGGCAACAATCCCGCTTCGTCACGGCGGAAATGTCGAGTCCCGCAAACAGGCTTGGATGGTTTGTGAAAGCCGCCGCGCTCTACAGCAACACTCCGCTGAATACCGGCGTTTACGATTACAGCCAACTTGTCCTGAGCATCGGCAAAAGGTTTTAGCGCCGCAGGGTATGCGGCATATCCATCCGGCGCGCAAGTATTCCCCGCCCGCCAATTGCGGTTAAAATGGCACTTTTGCCCGATTCCATGAGGAGGGAACATGAGCAAGCAATTTCGTATCGCCCCGAGTATTTTGTCCGCGAATTTCGCGAAGTTGGGTCAGGAGATCACCGATGTGATCGCGTCCGGCGCGGACATCATTCACTTTGATGTGATGGACAACCATTATGTGCCGAATCTGACCATAGGGCCGCTGGTGTGTCAGGCGATACGTCCGCTGACCGAGGCGACCATTGATGTGCATCTCATGGTGAAGCCGGTGGATCGCATCATTCCCGATTTCGCCAAGGCGGGGGCGAACATCATCACGTTTCACCCGGAGGCTTCCGAGCATATTGATCGTTCGCTCGCGCTGATCCATGACAACGGTTGCAAGGCGGGGCTGGTGTTCAATCCGGCGACGCCGCTGGATTATATGGATCATGTGATGGACAAGGTGGACATGATTTTGCTGATGTCGGTCAACCCCGGTTTCGGCGGGCAGAAATTCATCATGCAGGCGCTGGAAAAATTGAAACTCGCGCGCGCGAAAATTGATGCCTACACCGCCAAAACGGGACGCGAAATCTGGCTGGAAATTGACGGCGGCGTGAACACCGCGAACATCGCCGACATCGCCCGCGCGGGCGCGGATACGTTCGTGGCCGGTTCCGCGTTATTCGGCGCGGGCAAGGACAGCGATCCGCACCGTTACGACACCATCGTCGCAGAATTGCGCGCCGCGCTGGGCAAAGTGTGAGCAAGTTTCCCCTGCCCATCAAGGCCGTGGTGATTGACCTTGACGGCACGTTGCTGCACACCGCGCCCGATCTCGCGGAGGCTTCCAATCGCATGTTGGCCGAGTTGGGGATGCCGCCGGTTTCCGTGGAAAAGGTGACGAGCTATGTCGGCAACGGTGTCGCGCAACTCATCAAGCGCGTGCTCACCGGAACCATGCACGACGAGCCTGCGCCGGAGTTGTACGAACGCGCGCGCAAAATTTACGACCGTCATTATGGTGAAGTATTTCACCTTTACAGTCGGCCTTTTCCGGGCGTGCTCGAAGGTCTGGATGCGTTCAAAAAAGCCGGTTACCGGATGGGCTGCATCACCAACAAAATCGCCAAATACACCGAGCCGGTGTTGCAGGCGACCGGCCTGCGCGATTATTTCGATCTGGTTTTGAGCGGCGACACGTTGCCGAAAATGAAACCTGACCCCATGCCGCTGCTCTACGCTTGCGAGCAATGGAAAGTGCGTCCCGACGAAATGTTGCTGATCGGCGATTCCGCGAACGACACGCAAGCCGCGCGCGCGGCGGGTTGTCATGTGTTCTGCGTGCCTTACGGCTACAACCACGGACGGGATGTGCGCGAGCTGGATTCGGACGCCGTGGTGGACGGGCTGGTTGAAGCGGTCGCGTTGATTCGCAAGGCCGCATGAAGATGAATATGCGGCGGAAATTTCCGGGCGTGAGTAGGCGATGGCGGGGCTGATGTTCCCCGTTGTTCCCACTTTTTAACGCACAGGATTATGGAGAAACTCATGCTGCACACGCTGTCCGAACAGGAATTCGACGCGCTCGCCCGCCAGGGCTACAACTGCATTCCGCTGGTCGCCGAGACTTACGCCGACCTTGATACACCGCTTTCGCTTTACCTCAAACTCGCCAATCGTCCGTATTCCTATCTGCTCGAATCGGTGCAGGGCGGCGAACGTTTTGGCCGCTATTCGTTCATCGGCCTGCCCGCCAAAACGCGCATCGTCGCCCACGGTCGCACCGTGCGCGTGGAGACGGACGAGGCCGTGCTGGAAACCGCCGATGACGTGAATCCGCTCGATTTCGTCAAACAGTATCAAGCGCGTTTCAAACCTGCGCCGCTGGACGGTTTGCCGCGTTTCACGGGCGGGCTGGCCGGATATTTCGGCTATGACACCGTGCGCTACATCGAGCGCCGATTGGCGGCGACGCAAAAAAAAGACGCGCTGGAAACGCCCGATGTGCTGCTGCTCGCCACCACGGAGCTGGCCGTGATAGACAATCTCAGCGCCAAGCTGAGTTTCATCGTTTATGCTGATCCGACGCAGCCGAATGCCTACGTCCGGGCGCGGCAACGGCTGGATGAACTCGTGCGCGATCTGCGCCGCCCGGTGGAAATTCCGCGCGCGCCCGCGATGCCGCCCGCCGCCGCCGTGTCCGAGTTTGGCGAGGAAGGCTACAAGCAAGCGGTCGAAAAAGCCAAGCGTTATATTTTCGACGGCGATATCATGCAGGTGGTGTTGAGCCAGCGCATGACGCAGGATTTCCCCGCGCCGCCGCTCTCGCTTTACCGCGCTTTACGCAGCCTTAATCCCTCGCCCTACATGTTTTATTACGACATGGGCGATCATCATGTGGTCGGCTCGTCGCCGGAAATTCTGGTGCGGCTGGAAGACGGCATCGTGACCGCGCGCCCCATCGCGGGAACCCGTCCGCGCGGCAAAACGCGCGAGGAAGATCAGGCGCTGGCGGCAGAGCTGCTCGCCGATCCCAAGGAGCTCGCGGAGCATGTGCAGTTGATGGATCTGGGTCGCAACGATGTCGGTCGCGTGGCGGTGACGGGCAGCGTGCGCGTGACGGACAACATGGTGATCGAGCGTTATTCGCATGTGATGCACATTGTCTCCAATGTCGAAGGCCGACTCCAACCCGGCATGGACGCGGTGGACGTGCTCAAAGCCACCTTCCCCGCCGGAACGGTTTCCGGCGCGCCCAAGGTGCGCGCGATGGAGATCATAGACGAATTCGAACCGACCAAACGCGGCATCTACGCGGGCGCGGTCGGCTATCTCGGCTTCAACGGCGACATGGATCTCGCCATCGCCATCCGCACCGCCGTCATCAAAAACGGCAAACTCCACGTGCAAGCCGGCGCCGGCATCGTGGCCGACTCCGTGCCGCAAAGCGAATGGACGGAAACCCGCAACAAGGCGCGCGCCGTACTGCGCGCGGCGGAACTGGTGTTGGCGGGGTTGGATAACTGATTTTGGCAGCGTATATACTGCAAGCATAAAGGAGCGCTGAGTATGCAAACGAAACGGGTTGCCGACGCGGGTTACAGAAAGCGGGAGAAAATCGCCAGACATGTTGTCGGCACTTTGGCGATTGAAGGTCAGAAGATGACGGATGCCGGTTTGGACGATCTTGCCCGCTATGTGCAAGGTGAATTGACCGCGCAGGATATGGTGCAGAAAGCGATCCGGCGGCATCGCAGAAACTGATCCGGCCACATGACCATGGACGATCACAAATATGCGCCGGGCTATGGTGTTGATAACGACCCTTATGCCGAAGCCAATGGTGTCCTCAAAAACAAGCTGGGCATTACCAATATCGCCGATCTCAATGCGGCGGAATCTGATTTGGTTGGCGCGCGCATTGCCGAGTTGCGCGAAAATCTCATCAAAGGCAACTTTGATCTTGACCATGCCAAGGCGATACACAAGCATTTATTTCAGGATGTTTATCCGTGGGCGGGGGAAATCCGCAGGGTGGATATCGTCAGAGGCGACGACTATTTCGCCCGGCATGAATACATAGCCGACGAATTCAGAAAGCTTGCCGGGCAACTTCATAAGGAAAACAATTTGAAAAATCTGACACCCGACGAGTTTGCCGAAAGAGCGGGGCATTATCTGGGCGAGCTGAATGCCTTGCATCCTTTTCGGGAAGGTAATGGTCGGACGCAAAGAGAGTTGGTCGGCCAACTCGCACATGAGGCCGGATATGAAATTGCCTGGGCGAATATCGGCAAGGATGCCATGACGCAAGCCAGTATCATGGCTTTCCGCGGCGATAGCGGGAAGCTGGCAAAGTTGATCCGGCATAATCTGGAACCGTCCGCTGAATAGAAATTTGACGGACGAATCGCGCGCAGGGCTTTCGCCGGGAGTGGTTTCCGGCGAAAATAGCGCATTACCCACTCACCCATTTCAATATGATGCAAAACAAAAACAGTTACACCTATGACGAGTTGCTGACCTGCGGGCGCGGCGAAATGTTCGGGGCGGGCAACGCGCAGTTGCCGTTGCCGCCGATGTTGATGTTTGATCGCATCGCTTCCATCACCGACGACGGCGGCGCTTACGGCAACGGGCAGATCGTGGCCGAGCTGGATTTGAAACCCGACCTGTGGTTTTTCGGCTGCCATTTCGAGGGCGATCCGGTCATGCCGGGTTGTCTCGGGCTGGACGCGATGTGGCAACTGGTGGGATTTTTCCTCGGCTGGAAGGGCGGGCTGGGGCACGGTCGCGCGTTGGGCGCGGGCGAGGTCAAGTTCAGCGGCGAGGTGTTGCCGACCGGCAAGCTGATTACCTACCGCATTGATATCAAGCGTGTCATCATGCGTAAGCTGGTGGTGGGCATCGCCGACGCCCGCATGGAGATTGATGGCCGCGAAATTTACGCGGCGAACGATTTGCGCGTCGGCTTGTTCAAGCGCACGGATAATTTTTAGGAGCACGATCATGCGTCGCGTCGTCGTCACCGGGATGGGCATTGTTTCCAGCCTGGGCAACAACAAATCCGAAGTTCTGGACAGCCTGCGCGAAGGACGCTCGGGCATCACCTTCCAGCCGGAATACGAAAAAATGGGGCTGCGCTCGCAGGTGGCGGGTTCCATCAAGCTCAATGTCGAGGAACTCATAGACCGCAAACTCATGCGCTTCATGGCCAATGGTCACGCTTATGCGTGGCTCGCGTTGCAGGAGGCCATCGCCGATGCGAAGTTGCCCGAGGAACTTGTTTCCAATCTGCGTACCGGCCTCATCGTCGGGCAGGGCGGCGCATCGCACACCAGCATTGTGGAAGGCGTGGACACGCTGCGCGAAAAAGGCGTGCGTCGCGTCGGTCCCTACATGGTCACCAAATCCATGGCCAGCGGCATTTCCGCCTGTCTCGCCACGGGCGCGAAAATCAAGGGCGTCAATTACGGCATGAGTTCCGCCTGCGCTACCAGCGCGCACTGCATAGGCGCGGGCGTGGAGCAAATCCAGTTGGGCAAGCAGGACATCGTGTTCGCGGGCGGTGGTGAGGAAGAACACTGGTCGCTGTCCTTCATGTTCGACGCGATGGGCGCGCTTTCCAGCAAATACAACGACACGCCGGAAAAAGCTTCGCGCACTTATGACGCGAACCGCGACGGTTTTGTGATCTCCGGCGGCGGCGGCATCGTGGTGCTGGAAGAATACGAACACGCCAAAGCGCGCGGCGCGAAAATTTACGCCGAAGTGGTCGGCTACGGCGCGACTTCGGACGGTTACGACATGGTGGCACCCTCCGGCGAAGGCGCGGCGCGCTGCATGAGGCTCGCGCTGCAAGGCGTGGAAGGCGCGGTGGATTACATCAACACGCACGGAACCAGCACGCCCGTGGGCGACATCAAGGAGCTGGAAGCGATACGCGAAGTGTTCGCCGCGAAAATGCCGGTCATCGCCTCGACCAAATCGCTGTCCGGTCATGCGCTCGGCGCGGCGGGCGCGAACGAGGCGATTTACACCCTGCTGATGATGGAACACAACTTCATCGCCGCCTCCGCCAATATCGAGACGCTGGATGCGGCGGCGGAGGGCATGAACATTGCGCGCAGCCGCGTGGATAACGCCAACATTCAGACCGCGCTGTCCAACAGTTTCGGCTTCGGCGGAACCAACGCCACGCTGACTTTTTCCAAACGCGGCCTGTAGGAAATCGCCATGCTGCTGATGCTGGACAATTACGATTCCTTCACCTACAACCTCGTGCAATATCTGGGCGAGCTGGGGCAGGACGTGCGCGTGTTTCGCAACGACGAAATCACGGTGGAAGAAGTCGGCAAACTCAAGCCGCGCCATATCGTGATTTCGCCCGGCCCCTGCACGCCCAACGAAGCGGGCATTTCGGTTCCGCTGATCCACGCATACGCGGGAAAAATCCCCATCCTCGGCGTATGCCTCGGCCATCAAAGCATAGGTCAGGCCTTCGGCGGAAAAATCATCCACGCCAAACAACTCATGCACGGCAAAACTTCGCCGGTTTCGCACAACAATGTCGGCGTGTTCAAAGGTTTGCCCAACCCCTTCACCGCAACGCGTTATCACTCGCTCGTGATCGAACGCGCGACCTGCCCGGAATGCCTCGAAATCACCGCCTGGACGAACGACGGCGAGATCATGGGCGTGCGCCACAAAACGCTGCCGGTCGAAGGCGTGCAGTTCCATCCCGAATCCATACTCACCGAGCACGGCCACGATCTCCTGCGGAACTTTCTTGAGGACGCGCGATGACCATCACCGTGCAACAAGCCTTGCAGCGCACCATAGAGCACCGCGAAATTTTCTACGACGAAATGCTCGCGCTCATGCGGCAAATCATGGCGGGCGAGGTTTCGCCGGTGATGACGGCGGCGCTCCTGACCGGCTTGCGCGTCAAAAAGGAAACCATAGGCGAAATCGCCGCCGCCGCGACCGTGATGCGCGAACTCGTGACGCACGTGCATGTTCCGCCGCCGCACGAGCATTTCGTGGATGTGGTCGGAACCGGCGGCGACGGCTCGCACACCTTCAACATTTCCACCGCCACCATATTCGTGATCGCCGCCGCAGGCGCGCGCGTTGCCAAACACGGCAACCGCAGCGTGTCCTCCAAATCCGGCAGCGCCGACGTGCTGGAGGCGCTGGGCGTCAACGTCATGCTCGCGCCCGAACAGATCGCGGAGTGCATCGCCGAATGCGGCGTCGGCTTCATGTTCGCGCCCAACCACCACAGCGCGATGAAAAATGTCGCGTCGGTGCGACGCGAACTCGGCGTGCGTACCATCTTCAACATTCTCGGCCCGCTTACCAATCCGGCAGGCGCGCCGAACACGCTCATGGGCGTGTTCCATCCCGATCTGGTCGGCATCATGGCGCGCGTGATGCAGCGACTGGGCGCCAACCATGTGCTGGTGGCGCACGGCATGGACGGCATGGACGAAATCAGCCTGGGCGCGACCAGCATGATGGCCGAACTCAAAAACGGCGAAGTGCGCGAATACACGATACACCCCGAAGATTTCGGATTCGCGATGTCCGGGATGCGAAATCTGCGCGTCGAAAACGCGGAACAATCGCGCGACATTTTGCTCGCCACGCTGGAAAACCAGCCCGGCGCGGCGCGCGACATCGTGACGCTCAACGCGGGCGCGGCGCTCTACGCCGCCAATGTGGCGGACACGATGGAAGACGGCATACGCCACGCCCGCGAGATCATCGCCTCCGGCGCGGCGCGCGCCAGGCTGGATGAGTTTGTGCGAAAAACACAATCTTTCGGACGTGCGGCATGAGCGATATTCTCGAAAAAATTCTCGCCACCAAACAATCGGAAATCGCCGCAGCAAGCGCCGTGAAGCCGCTGCCGCAAATGCGCGAAGAGGCGCTCGCCGCCGCGCCGGTGCGCGATTTCGTCGGTGCAATCCGTGGAAAAATCGCCGCCGGACACGCCGCCGTGATCGCGGAAATAAAAAAAGCCAGCCCGTCCAAAGGCATCATCCGCGCGGATTTCCGCCCCGCCGAAATCGCCGCGACTTACGCCGCGCATGGCGCAGCCTGTTTATCCGTGCTGACCGACGAACAGTATTTTCAAGGCCGCGCCGACTATCTGCGGCAAGCGCGCGCGGCGTGCGATCTGCCCGTGTTACGCAAGGATTTCATGCTCGATCCGTATCAGGTTTACGAAGCGCGCGCGATGGGCGCAGATTGCATTTTGCTCATCGTCGCCGCGCTCAATCTGCCGCGTATGCGTGAACTGGAAAGCATCGCGCATGACCTCGGCATGGCCGTGCTCGTCGAGGTGCACAACGGCGCGGAACTGGAACAGGCGCTGCAACTCGAAACGCCGCTGATGGGCATCAACAACCGCAATTTACGCACGTTTGAAGTCACGCTGGAAACCACGCTTGGGCTGCTCGCGCGCATTCCCGATGATCGCATCATCGTCACCGAAAGCGGCATTTTCACAGCGGAAGATGTGGCGAAAATGCGCGGACACGATGTGCATACTTTTCTCGTCGGCGAAGCCTTCATGCGCCAGCCCGACCCGGGCGCGGAACTCGCGCGGGTGTTCGGCTGAGCTTCCGCTGTCATTGCTTCGCCATGCCCGCAATGACGAA
>JAITWS010000054.1 GCA_031285185.1 Methylobacillus sp. | reverse complement strand
GAGCGCGTAATTTTGCGCTTCGCCCAGCCAGGTGAGCAGCGGCAGCGGCGGTAGCACTTCGGGGACGATGGCGCGACCGCTTTGTTCGCAGGCGGCGTTGACCACGTTTTGCCAGTGTTGCGCGCGCTTGTCGGCGCGTTCGCCGCTGAGTTTGACCACGCTGCGTTCCGCGGCGAGCGGCTGGATGCGCGCGATGCCGAGTTCCACGGCTTTTTGCAGCGTGTAATCCATGCGGTCGCCTGCGGAAATGCACTGCGCGAGCGTGACGCGCAACGGCGATTCGCGTTCGACGGCGGTTTGCGCCAGCACTTTCGCGCTGACACTTTCCTTGCTCACGCGCAGCAATTCGCAGCGATAATCAAAGCCGTCGCCGTTGAACAGCGTGACCGCGTCGCCGGGTTTGAGGCGCAACACGCGCGCGGCGTGGCGGGCGGCGTTTTCGGGGAGTTCCGGTTGGGCACCGGGGGCGAGTTTGGCGGGACAATAAAAACGGGTCATGGGATTCGCGGTGATAAGATAGTCGGCACTATTCTTATGGAGGAAACGCATCGTGGCAAGTTTGGAAACTCCCGTCTGCGATTTTGGCTGGCAAGCGCCCGATTTCGACTTGCGAGGCGTGGACGGTAAACGCTGGAATCTGGCCGATGCGCGCGGCGCAAACGGCACGCTGGTGATGTTCATCTGCAACCATTGCCCTTACGTCAAGGCGATACGTCCGCGTCTCGTGCGCGATCTCAAGGAATTGCGCGCGCTCGGTGTTAACGCGATCGCGATCATGTCCAACGATCCGACCGATTATCCCGAAGACAGTTTTGGGCAGATGCAAACCGTCGCGCGGGAATTTGATTTTCCTTTTCCCTATGCGATTGACGAAACGCAAGCCGTCGCCAAGGCGTATGGTGCGATTTGCACGCCGGATTTTTTCGGCTTCAACGCGCAACTGGAACTGCAATATCGCGGACGTTTCGACGCATCGCGCAAGGAAACCGCGCCGGAAGACGCGCGCCGCGATCTGTTCGAGGCGATGAAACAAATCGCCTCGACCGGCCACGGGCCTGCGGAGCAAATCCCCTCCATAGGCTGCTCAATCAAATGGACGACACCGACCTGATTCCGTCGCTCGCCGATCTCGTCGCCGTCGTCAAACGCATCGGCGACGAAGTTGTGCTGCCGCGTTTCAGCAAAGTGGGCTACACCCGCAAAGCGGATGGCAGCGTGCTGACCGAAGTGGATTTGCAAGCGCAGGAAGCCTTGCGCGAGGCGCTGACGAAAATTGCCGATTGCCCGCTACTCGGCGAAGAAATGACCGCCGAAGAACAAACGCGGCAATGGGAAGCCGGACGCGAAGGCTTGTGGTGCGTTGACCCGGTTGACGGCACATCCAACTTCGTCAGCGGCATCCCGTATTTCGCTGTTTCGGTCGCCTTTATGCGGCGCGGAAAAACGCGGTTGGGCGTGGTCTATGCCCCCGCGTTGAACGAAATGTTTTCGGCGCAAAGCGGACAAGGTGCATGGCTCAACGGCAAAAAACTCCCGCTCTCCGCCCCCGCCAGAACGCTCAAGGAAGCCATCGCAGGCATAGATTTCAAACGCCTGCCCCTGCCGCTCGCGGCTAAACTCGTCGGCGCGCCGCCCTACCACTCGCAACGCAACCTCGGCTCGGGCGCGCTCGACTGGTGCTACGTCGCCTCCGGCCAATTCGATCTCTATCTGCACGGCGGACAATTTTTATGGGACTACGCCGCCGGCTGCCTCATGTTGCAAGAAGCCGGCGGCGCGATGTCCACGCTGTTCAGCGCCGATTTCTGGCAAGGCGATGTCTGGCGCAAATCCGTGGTCGCAGCCAGCGATGATTTTTTGTGGAAGGAATGGCGGGCGGCAATCGGGGAAGTTGGGCGGTAGGGCGGATAAACCGTGCAACGGCGCAAACCACCGTTTTTGTTTGAATCGAAGTTGATGATGTTGGATGGCGGCCTTTGGCCTTATTCAACCTACCTTGCTGATCGCATGAGGAGCAAATGAAAATTCACTCACGGAGGAGGCCGCACCATGAAAGTTGATGACATCATCGGTTTGATCGGGCTTAAAAGCACAGCCCCCGAACTCTTGCAGTTTTTTGCCGCAGCCGACCTTGACACACCGCCTCAATTGATTACGGCCAATCAAGGCAATCAATCCATCAAAGACAAGCAAAGAAAGCTGGATTTTCAATTCAAATTCAACATCATCAACGAAAAATTCTATCCGCCCGTCAGTCCCAAAAAAGACAATTACAGATTTGAATGCTACCTTACACAGGCAACCCTCTTTTCAGAAGACTCCAGCAAGAAAAAGAAAGCCGACCCCAAACCCGCTGATTTCTGGTTGGGATTCATCAATCCACAGAGCAGCTATGACCAATGTCTCGCGGCATTACCCGGAGCAACGGTCAGCGATCAAACCTACAAAGGTGAGCCGCTCCATACCATCATCAGCAAAAAACTCAATGGCCTTGTCGAATTGACCCTATGGCTTGAACCGGATCATAGCCGGATCACCACGATGGAACTGAGCCTCATTGAAGACTGGGAATTGTATGGTCATTTGTATTTTAACGGCGGACTGGGCGCCATCGAGCAGAGCTATATTGCCTTGCTGGTTAAATGGCTGTTCGACAGAAAATACCTGTTGCTGCCCGATGAAGCATACCGGGAAACATTGAATTTTGACAAGGCTGTGCTACTTGAATTTTCGGCAAAATACCTGAAAAACCATATCTGGAAAACCCAGCTCATTGATGCCCCGTTTTTGCGCTATTTTCTATCCCACATCCGCACCAATAAAAATATCGAAGACGCGCAAAAAGATATGTTTATCGACCATTTATATATTCGGGCAGCGGAAAAATGGGCGGATTACAAGGCATTGAACAAACGCGACGGCAACTATTCCGAGGCAACGAAAGCACTCAATGATTTCAAAAACAACTTCCCCTTTCTTGACGAAGCGCAGAGCAAGGCATTCATGCAAAGACTTTCCAGTTTGTTTGAAGATTTCAAACAAGTTCCGATCAAGGAAAGGTATGGAGTTTGACGGGAGCGATTAATGTGGCAAGCCGTTCGGGGTGCGACAGTTAGGTATGGACTCGGCGATTAAGCATTAAGATTTGAAACATAGATCCCATAATGAAGCAGATGGACGAAGAAGCCGGAAACAACGAGCGGCAAAATTCTGTCCCTGCGGATGTTCAATGAGTGGATACATATTGCATCTCCGCCCATCCGTATCTACAATATAAAAAGTATATACATCATTCGGGAGTAATTCATGCAAGTCGCACGGTGGGGGAACAGTCTGGCGATTCGGTTGCCGATGGCGTTGGTCAAGGATATGCAGTTGTCGGAAGGCGATGAGGTCAGTTTGAGCGCGCAGGGCGCGCGGGATTTGCGTTTGCGTAAAAAGCCCGGCGCAGATGAAATCGTCGCCGCGTTGCGCGAGTTTGAGGGGCGCTTGCCGGTTGATTTCAAATTTGACCGCGAGGATGCGAATGCGCGCTAAGGTGTTCGTGGATACCAATGTTGTTCTCTACATGCTGTCGCAAGACGCGCGCCAGGCGGAGATCGCGCGTGGTTTGATGGCGACCCGTCCGCATATCAGCGTGCAGGTGTTGAACGAGGTCACCAGCGTCGCGCGGCGGAAATTGGCGATGCCATGGCGCGAGGTTGATGTTTTCTTGCAGCTTGTCCGTGGGCTTTGTCCCGTCGTGCCGCTGACGGTCGAGTCGCATGATCTTGGTCGGGTGATCGCCGGGCGGTACGCGCTTTCCGTTTATGACGCGATGATTGTTTCGTCGGCGTTGCTGGGCGGTTGCGAAACGCTTTATTCGGAAGACATGCAAGACGGGCTGCATATCGAAAACGCGCTCACGGTTGTCAATCCGTTTGCGGGGCGTTGAGCCTCGCAACGGCTATTGCCGAAATTGGATAAGTGGACAATAATTGACAACATTCCCGTGGCTGTTTCAGCGCCTTACAGGAACGTAACACAGGGAAAATCCGAATTTTGAACGGCGATCCGGCTCCATTTTCGAATGGGAGCGGCGTTTTTTTCACTTCAACCAGCAAGATAGGAATAATTATGGCAACTCGTACAGACTTGGCAAATGCCATCCGCGCACTGGCGATGGATGCGGTGCAGAAGGCCAACTCCGGCCACCCCGGCGCGCCCATGGGCATGGCGGAAATCGCCGAAGTTCTCTGGAACCACAATCTGAGCCACAACCCCAAAAATCCGCACTGGGCTAACCGCGACCGCTTCGTGCTGTCCAACGGCCACGGCTCCATGCTGATTTATTCCCTGCTGCATCTGACCGGCTACGATGTCTCCATGGATGACATCAAAACATTCCGCCAACTGCATTCCAAATGCGCCGGTCACCCGGAATACAGCTACGCGCCCGGCGTGGAAACCACCACCGGCCCGCTCGGTCAGGGCATCGCCAACGGCGTCGGTTTCGCCATGGCGGAAAAACTTTTGGCCAGCCAGTTCAACAAGCCCGGTCACGAAGTCGTTGACCATCGCACCTGGGTGTTCATGGGCGACGGCTGCATGATGGAAGGCGTTTCGCACGAAGCCTGCTCGCTGGCCGGAACCTGGGGTCTGGGCAAGCTGACCGCGTTCTGGGACGACAACGGCATTTCCATTGACGGCCATATCGAAGGTTGGTACACCGACGACACCGCCAAGCGTTTCGAGGCATACGGCTGGCACGTTCAATCCGTGGACGGTCACGATTTCGACGCGATCCAGAAAGCCATTGATAACGCGAAAAAAGTCACCGACAAACCTTCGCTGATCTGCTGCAAAACCATCATCGGCAAGGGTTCGCCGAACAAGGCCGGTTCCCACGATTGCCACGGCGCTGCGCTGGGCGATGACGAAGTTGCCGCAACGCGCGCCAACATCGGCTGGAAATATCCGCCGTTTGAAATCCCCGCCGACGTTTATTCCGGTTGGGATGGCAAGACCAAGGGCGCGAAAGCCGAATCCGACTGGAACGCGAAGTTCGACGCCTACGCCAAGGCTTTCCCGGCGGAAGCGGCGGAATTCAAGCGCCGCATGGCCGGTGATCTGCCCGCCAACTGGAAGGACGCGAGCGAGAAAATGATCGCGGCCATCAACGACAAAGCGGAAGGCGTCGCCAGCCGCAAGGCTTCGCAAAACGTGATCGGCGCGCTCGCGCCGACGCTGCCGGAATTTCTCGGCGGCTCCGCCGACCTGACCGGCTCCAACCTCACCAGCACCGGCAGTTTCAAGCATGTGAGCGGCAAGGAACCGGGCAATTACATCTCCTACGGCGTGCGCGAATTCGGCATGTCCGCGATCATGAACGGCATGGCGCTGCACGGCGGTCTGCTGCCTTTCGGCGGAACTTTCCATATGTTCTCCGATTACATGAAAAACGGTATGCGGATGTCCGCGCTGATGAAACAGCGCGTGGTGTATGTGCTGACGCACGATTCCATCGGACAGGGCGAAGACGGCCCCACGCACCAGCCGGTCGAAAACACCTCCGGTCTGCGCTACATTCCGCGCATGACCGTGTGGCGTCCGGGTGACGCGACCGAAACCGCCGTCGCCTGGGTTGCCGCAGTCGAGAAGAAAGACGGTCCGACCAGCCTTGTGCTGTCGCGCCAGAATCTGCCCGGCATCAAGCACGACGCGGCGCATTTCGCGCTCATTCGCAAGGGCGGCTATGTGTTCTCCGACGCAGCGGGCAAGGCGGATGTGATTCTCATCGCCAATGGCTCCGAGCTTGATCTCGCGGTCAAGGCCGCCGCCGAGTTGAACGCGGCAGGAACCAAGACGCGCGTGGTCTCCATGCCTTCGACCAATGTGTTCGACGCGCAGGACAAAGCCTATCGCGACAGCGTGCTCACCCCCGGCGTGAAGCGCGTGGCGATCGAAGCGGCGCATCCCGACTTCTGGCGCAAATACGTCGGTCTGGACGGCGCGGTGGTCGGCATTGACACCTTCGGCGAATCCGCCCCCGGCGGCGTGTTGCTGAAGCACTTCGGCTTCACGGTCGAAAACGTGGTCAAGACCGCCAAGTCCGTCTTGTAAATGATGGTGTAAAAGCAAGGGGGGCTGGTCATTAGCCCCCCTTTTTTGTTTCTGCGCCGCAGGTTTTTCAGTTTGACAAAAAAGGTGACTAGCATGGCAATCAAAGTAGGTATCAACGGCTTTGGCCGCATCGGACGCATGGCGTTGCGCGCGGTGGTTCAGGATTTTCCCGAGTTTGAGGTGGTAGCGATCAACGATTTGCTGGAGCCGAATTATCTCGCTTACATGCTGAAATACGACTCCGTGCACGGACGCTTCAAAGGCGAAGTGTCGGTTGAAGGCAACACGCTCATCGTCAACGGCAAAAAAATCCGCCTCACCGCCGAAAAAGACCCGGCGCAATTGAAATGGAACGAAGTCGGCGCGGACATCATCATCGAATGCACCGGCATCTTTCTCACCAAGGAAACCTGCCAGAAACATCTGGACGCGGGCGCGAAAAAAGTCGTGCAATCCGCGCCCTCCAAAGACGACACGCCGATGTATGTCTATGGCGTGAACCATGCCAACTACGGCGGCGAAGCCGTGGTCTCCGCCGCATCCTGCACCACCAACGCGCTCGCCCCGGTTGCCAAGGTGCTGCACGATAATTTCGGCATCAAGCGCGGATTGATGACCACCATCCACGCCGCCACCGCCACGCAAAAAACCGTGGACGGCCCTTCCAACAAAGATTGGCGCGGCGGACGCGGCATTCTCGAAAACATCATCCCGTCCTCCACCGGCGCGGCAAAAGCAGTCGGCAAGGTGATCCCCGAACTCAACAAAAAACTCACCGGCATGGCCTTCCGCGTGCCGACCTCCGACGTTTCCGTGGTTGATCTCACCTGCGAACTGAACAAGGAAGCAAGCTACGAGGACATCTGCAAAGCCATGAAAGCCGCCTCCCAGGGCGCGCTCAAAGGCGTGCTGGGCTACACCGACGAAAAAGTGGTCTCCACCGATTTTCGCGGCGAAGCCATCCCCTCCGTATTCGACGCCGAAGCCGGCATCATGCTCGACCCCACCTTCGTCAAAGTCGTGGCATGGTACGACAACGAATACGGCTATACTTGCAACATGATGCAACTCGCGCGCCACATCGCGCGGTAAGATTGCAAACGGGCGACTTCTTCGGTCGCCCGCTTTTTCTGATGCTTGGCCTCCGCTTGTGATGGGTTTCGCCATGCTCCCCCATCCTACGCTTGCTGTTGGACGAGATAAGACTAAAAACGATTGTTGTTGACCTCAAAGGAGAGAGTGATGTTTGAAAAAATCAAACTGTTGTTTTTGATGATTACGCTGATGTTGCTTGCAGGTTGTGCCGTAGGTCAGAGCGTGATTGATATTGCGCCGGATGTTTCCAAAACCAGTCAGCCTGCACCGTCCTCAGATGGAAAGAGCGTTTACATTAACTCGGTCAACGATAAACGGGTATTTGAAGTTGATCCGCCTATACCAGAAACACCTTCTTTAGATCCTTCAGAAGCGTCTTCAGACTCAATCAAGCAAAGAGCTATAGGCAGGAAACGAGGTGGCTTTGGTAAAGCGTTTGGTAATATTTTGCTCAAAGAAGATGAGTCTATTACAGGGCTGATGACATCAGCCATACGTCAAGCTTTTATCGATAAAGGCTACGCGGTACTGGATAAACCGGAACAGGTGATGCCGGACACCTATGTTGTTGATGCAGAGATTTCCAAATTTTGGGCGTGGATGAATCCAGGATTTTTTGCGATAACACTTAGTGCTGAAATTTCTACCGATATGTCAATAAAGAGTGGAGAAAAAACGCAGAAGCTGACAGTACAAGTCAAATCTGCGGGTAAATTCCAAACGGGGATGAAAAGCAACTACATAGAGGTCATTTCAAATGCGATAAAGCTATATGTCGATGACTTGAAGAACAAGCTGCAATAGCAAGCAAGGATAGCAAGCGTAGGTTGGGGTGAGCACAGCGATGCCCAACATTTTAAGTTAAACTACGCATATGCTTGAATAACGGGATCACTACCAGCTTAACTTCAGGGAATCATCATGGCCGTAATCAAAATGACCGATCTGGATCTCAAGGGCAAGCGCGTCCTGATCCGCGAAGACCTTAATGTGCCGCAGGCCGACGATGGCAGCGTCACGGACGACACACGCATCCGCGCTTCGTTGCCGACCATACAGTTTGCGATGAACGCGGGCGCGAAAGTCATGCTTATGACGCATTTGGGTCGCCCCAAGGAGGGGCCGACCGAGGGGCGCTATACCGACAAGGACAGTTTGCGCCCCGTGGCCGAGCATCTCGGCAAGCTGCTTGGGCGCGAGGTTCGCCTTTATCAGGACTGGCTCGGCAACGGCAAGATTTATGTGCAGCAGATGCGCGACGGCGAGGTGGCGGTGCTGGAAAACGTGCGTTTCAACATCGGCGAAAACAACAACGAAGATCGGCTCTCGTGGGAAATGTCGCGGCTTTGCGATGTGTTTGTGATGGATGCGTTCGGAACCGCGCACCGCGCGCAGGCTTCCACGCACGGCGTTGCCAAGTTCGCGCCGATTGCGTGCGCGGGGCCGTTGCTGGCGGCGGAACTCGATGCGCTCGGCAAGGCGCTCAAGGAACCCAAACGTCCGCTGGTCGCCATTGTCGGCGGCTCCAAGGTTTCCACCAAGCTGACTGTGCTGGATTCGCTTTCGCACATCGTGGATCAACTCATCGTCGGCGGAGGCATCGCCAACACATTCATCAAGGCCGCCGGTTTCAATGTCGGCAAATCGCTGTACGAAGCCGATCTGGTGGATGAAGCGCGTCGTCTTATCGAAGCCGCCAAAGCCAAGGGCGGCGAAATTCCCGTGCCGACCGATGTGGTCGTCGGCAAAAATTTTGATGCGAACGAACCCGCCGTGGTGAAAAAAGTGAGCGAAGTCGCGGATGACGACATGATTTTCGACATCGGTCCCGAGACCGCGAAAACCTACGCCGCCTATCTCAAACAAGCAGGAACCATCGTGTGGAACGGGCCGGTCGGCGTGTTCGAGTTCGACCAGTTCGGCGCGGGAACCAAGGCGCTGGGCGAGGCGATTGCCGACAGCGCGGCGTTCTCGATCGCGGGCGGCGGCGATACGCTCGCGGCCATCGCCAAATACAATCTCGGCGACCGCATTTCCTACATCTCCACCGGCGGCGGCGCGTTTCTGGAATTCCTCGAAGGCAAAAAACTTCCGGCGGTTGAAATTCTGGAGCATCGTGCCAATGGCTGATTCCGCAGCGCCGCGCAAGACAAAAATCGTCGCAACATTGGGGCCGGCTTCCAGCAGCGAGGACGTGCTGGATCGCATGGTTGAGGCGGGCGTGGACATGGTGCGCCTCAACTTTTCGCACGGTTCGGCAGAGGAGCATATCCAGCGTGCCGGACTGGTGCGCGAGATCGCGCGCAATCGCCACCGTCCGGTCGGCGTGCTGTGCGATCTGCAAGGCCCCAAAATCCGCATAGGCCGTTTTGCCGATGGCAAGATACAGCTTGCCAGAGGCGATCAATTTATTCTGGACGCGGATTGCGCGTTGGGCGATCAAACGCGCGTCGGGCTGGATTATCCCAGCCTGCCCGGCGAGGTTGAATCCGGCGCGATTTTGCTGCTGGACGATGGGCGCGTTGTGATGACGGTGGATCGCGTGGTCGGCAATGAAGTGCATTGCACGGTGGATGTCGGCGGCGTGCTTTCCAACAACAAAGGCATCAACCGCAAGGGCGGCGGGCTGGCCGCCGAGGCGCTGACCGAAAAAGACAAACAGGACATCAAAACCGCCGCTGCGCTGGAAGCCGATTACATCGCGATTTCATTTCCGCGCAGCGCCGCCGATGTGCATTATGCGCGCGACCTCATCCGCGCGGCGGGCTGCAACGCGGGCGTCGTCGCCAAGATTGAACGCGCCGAGGCGATTCACGCGCTCGATGAAATCATAGACGCGGCGGACGGCATCATGGTCGCGCGCGGCGATCTCGGTGTGGAAGTGGGTGACGCGGCGGTTCCGGGTTTGCAAAAACGCATGATCCGCATGGCGCGTCAGCGCAACAAGCTCGCGATCACCGCCACGCAGATGATGGAATCCATGATTACCAACCCGATTCCAACACGCGCCGAAGTCTCCGATGTGGCCAACGCTGTGCTGGACGGAACCGACGCGGTCATGCTGTCGGCGGAAAGCGCCGCCGGGCAATATCCGGTCGAAACCATTTGCGCGATGGATCGCGTGTGCCGCGAAGCCGAGCGCGAGGACGACGGCAGCCACACGATCAAGCAGGATACCCGGCAGTTTCAGCGCATAGACGAATCCATCGCGATGGCGGCGCTTTACACCGCCGAGCATCTTCATGTGAAGGCGATTGCCGCGCTCACGCAATCGGGCGCGAGCGTCATGTGGCTGTCGCGTTCGCATGTGAGCGTGCCGATTTACGCGCTCACGCCGGACAAGCACACGCGGCGCAAACTCACACTGTTTCGCGGCGTTTATCCGTTCCGCTACGATCAGACGACGACCGACCGCGACCTCATCCTCGAAGGCGCGGAAAACGAATTGCTGCGGCGCGGGCTGGTGCAGGACGGCGATCTGATTCTGCTGCTGATCGGCGAGCCGGTCGGCGTTTCGGGCGGAACCAACACGCTCAAGATCGTCAAGGTCGGCGAGCACCGCAAACACTGAATTTAACAAAACTCCGTTCGTCCCGAGCTTGTCGAGGGATGAACACATAGAGCGGGGTTGAAACCATGCGAATGTTTTCACCCTCTCCCCAACCCCTCCCCCATCGAGGGGGAGGGGCTTTTGCAGACTATCCAACATTTCGGAGAATTTTGTCATGGCACTCGTATCCCTGCGTCAACTGCTGGATCACGCCGCCGAGCACAGCTACGGCCTGCCCGCGTTCAACGTCAACAACATGGAACAAATCCACGCCATCATGCAAGCCGCTGATGCCGCGGACAGCCCGGTCATCCTGCAAGGCTCGGCGGGCGCGCGCAAATACGCGGGCGAAGCGTTTCTGCGCCATTTGATCGAAGCCGCCGTTGAAGCCTATCCGCACATCCCGCTCGTGATGCACCAGGATCACGGCGCATCGCCCGCCGTGTGCATACAGGCCATACGCTCCGGTTTTTCCAGCGTGATGATGGACGGCTCGCTCAAGGAAGACATGAAAACGCCTTCGACTTACGAATACAATGTCGAAGTCACGCGCCGCGTTGTGGATATGGCGCACGCCGTCGGCGTTTCAGTCGAAGGCGAACTCGGCTGTCTCGGCTCGCTCGAAACCGGCATGGCGGGCGAAGAAGACGGTCACGGCGCGGAAGGAAAACTCGATCACGCCGCGCTTTTGACCGACCCCGAAGAAGCCGCCGCCTTCGTCAAAGCCACCGGCGTGGACGCGCTCGCCATCGCCATCGGAACCAGCCACGGCGCATACAAATTCACCAAACCGCCCACCGGCGAAACGCTCGCGATCGGTCGCATCAAGGAAATCCACGCGCGCATCCCCAACACCCATCTCGTAATGCACGGCTCATCCAGCGTTCCGCAGGAATGGCTCAAAATCATCAACGCCCACGGCGGCGCGATCCCCGAAACCTACGGTGTGCCCGTGGAAGAAATCGTGCAAGGCATCAAACACGGCGTGCGAAAAGTCAACATAGATACCGACCTGCGTCTCGCCTCCACCGGCGCGGTGCGGCAATACCTCTACAACCCCGAAAACGCCAAAGATTTCGACCCGCGTAAATTTTTCATCGCCGCCACCAAAGCCATGTCCGACCTCTGCAAAGCCCGATTCGAAGCCTTCGGCTCCGCCGGACAAGCCGGAAAAATCAAGGCGCTGTCCTGCGACAAAATGGCGGAACGGTATAAGAAAGGGGAATTGGCGGCGGTGGTTAAATAATCTGTCCACAGAAAGCTGTGCGGGCGAGTTTGAAACTCGCCCCTACATCGCCTCCCCGTCTGCGCGAAAACGAACGAAGAATACATAGCATAGCCCTTTCCCCGCGAGGGAGAGATCTGTTGCAGTTCTCCCTCTCCCGCTTGCGGGAGAGGGTTGGGGTGAGGGTGTCAAAAAGAAATTGCGCGTAGCGCCGCGTGAATAGGGTGTCTTTTTCTTTGAATACTCTCTTTTGGGCAAGCAAAAGAAAGAACCTCGCCTGTCGGAGCGAGACCCGACCAAAGCAAGTTTGTTTTGCCGAGATGTGCGTTCATCCTTCGACTGGCTCAGGACGAACGGATTTTTTGTTTTACCCCCTCACCCCAACCCCTCTCCCACGAGGGGAGAGGGGCTTATATATTTTGCTTTGATGGAAACCCATGCCACTACAAGCCCTGTTATTCGACATTGACGGCACGCTCGCGGATACCGAGCGTGACGGGCATCGTCCCGCGTTCAATCTGGCTTTCGCGGAGTTTGGTCTTGATTGGGACTGGACGCCCGAACTCTACGGCAAGCTGCTCGCCGTCACCGGCGGCAAGGAGCGCATCCGTTATTTCGTCGAAAATTATTTGCCGGATTTTCGCAGCGCCGATTTCGACAAACTGGTCGCCGATTTGCACAAGGCCAAAACGCGGCACTACACGGCGATGCTTGCGAATGGCGCGATTCCGTTGCGTCCCGGCGTGCGCCGTTTGCTGCATGAGGCGCGTCAGGCCGGTTTGCGGCTGGCAATCGTCACGACGACCACGCCGGAAAATGTGACCGCGTTGCTGCGTTACAGTGTGGCCGAAGATGCGGAATCCTGGTTCGAGGTCATCGCCGCGGGCGACATCGTTCCCGCCAAAAAACCCGCGCCGGATATTTATCTGTGGGCGTTGCAAAAAATGCGTATCGCCCCGGAAAATTGCATCGCCTTTGAAGATTCGCGCAACGGTTTGCTTGCGAGCCGCGCCGCAAATGTGCCGACGGTGGTCACGGTCAACGGTTACACCGCGCATGAAAATTTCGACGACGCGCGCGCCGTGTTGAGCGATCTCGGCGAGCCGGATGCGCCGTTCACGCGGCTCAAGGGCGACGCGGGCGGCAAGGATTATGTGGATTTGGAATTGCTGCGGCGGTGGTTGTAATAATTTCCGGCTTTTCATGCGCCGCGTGACAGGCGATAATTCAAGCCTCTCCAAGTTTTACGGAAACCCGATGACGAAACCTCTTTTGCAATCCGACATCCGCAGTTTGCCCTTGCTGCATCGCGGCAAGGTGCGCGATATTTATT
>JAITWS010000134.1 GCA_031285185.1 Methylobacillus sp. | reverse complement strand
GTACTACGCACGCGAAAGTAGGTCACCGCCAGACTCCTCACCCAACGCCCACGCCTTCATCGGAAGACGTGGGCGTTTGTTTTATGAGCGCTGCTGAAGGGGGCTCAGACCGCCTTCCGACTCAACCATTGGCAACGCCAGAAAATTAGCCAAGTATGGGCGCGATTTAAGAGCCTTAAAGAATTGAATTGAAGTCATTTTGAAGAGGTCGAAGCGTTTTGTTGACCAAATCAATTCCCCATCCGACTCTGTGCCGTTTCATTGTCGCGCCATGCGTGACAAGCCACAGAAAAAGCTTTCCCCGCGTCTGAATGTTTGGACAAACCGCCCAAAAAAGTAAGAGAATAACGGGCTGAAATTTTCTCTTATCTCACTGAACAAGGTTGAAAACATTATGAGTACTTTACGCATCGCCGTCGTCGGTTACGGCAACATTGGACAATACGCTGTCGAGGCCGTGCGCGCGGCGGCGGATATGGAGCTGGCAGGCGTGGTGAGGCGCGAGGCGGGTGGAGCGGTTCCGGCGGAGTTGACCGGCGTGCCGGTGGTAAGCGATGTCGGGCAACTGGGCAAGGTGGATGTCGCGCTTTTGTGCGGGCCGACGCGCAGCATTCCCGAAGTCGCGCCGCTTTATTTGCAGCGCGGTATTCATACGGTGGACAGCTTCGATATTCACGGACAGAAGTTGTGGGATCTGCGTTGCGCGCTTGATGCCATCGGCAAAAAGCATAACAGCGTGGCGGTGGTTTCGGCGGGTTGGGATCCGGGCAGCGATTCGATGGTGCGCACGTTGTTGCTGGCGTTGGCGCCCAAAGGTTTGACCTATACCAACTTCGGCCCCGGCATGAGCATGGGACATTCGGTTTGCGCCAAGGGCAAGCCAGGCGTGCGCGATGCGTTGTCCATGACGATTCCGACCGGAACCGGCGTGCATCGGCGCATGGTGTATGTGGAGCTGGAAAACGGCGCGAATTTCGCGGCGGTCGAAACCGCGATCAAGACCGACGAATATTTCCGCAACGATGAAACGCACGTCAAACAAGTGGCCAGCATAGATGCGCTCAAGGACATGGGGCATGGTGTGCTGATGGAACGCAAAGGCGTGAGCGGCGCGACGCACAACCAGATTTTCGAGTTCCGCATGAGCATTAACAACCCCGCGCTGACTTCGCAGATCATGGTCTCCTGCGCGCGCGCGGCGGCGCTGCGCCTGCAACCCGGCGCTTACACCATGCCGGAAATCGCGCCCATGGATTTGTTGCCGGGTGACCGCGAAACGCTGGTCAAGACGCTGGTGTGAACATGCTATTTTCCCCCAAACCGCAAACCGGCAAACGACACGCGTGGATGGTCGGTGTGTTGTTGTTGCTCGTAACTTTTTCGTGCATGGCGCAAACGCTCCCGCTTGCCAAGGTCTGGAAAGACCCGAGCTGCGGCTGTTGCGAGGACTGGATCGCGCATTTGAAAGCCGCCGGATTCAAGGTGCAAACGTTCGATACCGGCAATGCGGATGCCAGAGCGCGATTGGGAATCCCGCGCAAATATGGCTCATGCCACACGGCGGAAATCGGCGGCTACGCGATAGAAGGCCATGTGCCCGCCGCAGACATCAAACGCTTGCTCAAGGAAGCGCCCAAAGGCGTGGTCGGCCTGGCGGTTCCGGGAATGGTGATCGGCTCGCCGGGCATGGACGGAGCCGCGTATGGCGGACGCAAGGAACCCTACGATGTGCTGCTCATTAACAAAGACGGCAGCAGCAGGGTTTATCAGTCTTATCGGTGAGGGCTGTTTATTTGAAACGCAATAAAAAAGGGGCGATACGCCCCTTTTTGTTTACCCGCATTTGCTTTCCCCGCAATTCAAACAGGTCAAACATCCGTCCATCACGATGGCGGCTTTGGTGCTGCATTTCTTGCAGAGTTGCGCGCCGGGAGGGAAGCCTTCGGCGGTGGTTTCGTTGATTTGCGATTGCAGGTATTCGGCTTTCTTTTCTTCGATGAGTTTTTTCTGGTGTTCATCGGGTTCGGCTTTTTTCAACATGCCGATTTCCTGCAAGTGCTGCTCGACGACTTCGCCGATTTCGGCGACCAGGCTGGGGATGTATTTGCCGCCTTTTTTGAAGTAGCCGCCGTTGGGGTCGAACACGCTGCGGAGTTCCTCGACGAGGAAGGTGACGTCGCCGCCTTTGCGGAACACGGCGGACATGACGCGGGTGAGCGCGACGATCCACTGGAAGTGTTCCATGTTTTTGGAGTTGATGAAAATTTCAAACGGACGGCGGTGTTGTTGCGGCGTGTCCTCGTGCAGCACGATGTCGTTGATCGTGATGTAAAGCGCGTGCTCGGTCACCGGCGTTTTAACTTTGTAGGTGTTGCCTATGAGTTTGTCGGGACGGCTCAGCGGTTCGCCCATACGCAGCACTTCGGCGGTTTTCACCGGCGCGGCGGCGGCTTGCTCGGCTTTTTTGTCCTCTTCCGACTGGACGCTGTAGCCGGTGATTTTCTTTTCGATTTTGATGGTCATGGTGGTTTTCCTTCTCAGAATTTTCCGTAGTAGCCTTCTTTGAGGGCATCGTACAGATTGGCGGCGGTATGGGTTTCGCCGTCGTATTCGATTTCCTCGTTGCCTTTGACTTCGACCACACTGCCGTCCTCAAGCGTGAATTTGTAGGTGGTGCTTTCGAGGTCTTTTTCAGTCACGAGCACGCCCTGGAACGCTTCGGGATTGAAGCGGAAAGTGGTGCAACCTTTCAATCCCTTTTCGTAGGCGTAGAAATAAATATCCTTGAAATCCTCATACGGATAGTCAGTCGGGACGTTGATGGTCTTGGAGATGGAACTGTCTATCCATTTTTGCGCGGCGGCCTGAATATCCACATGCGCCCTGGCGGGGATGGTGGA
>JAITWS010000044.1 GCA_031285185.1 Methylobacillus sp. | reverse complement strand
TTCGGGATGATAGTTGTCGCCCACGCCGTACAAATTGGTCGGCATGACGCTGCGGTAATCAATACCGTGCGTTGCGCCGTATTGACGGTTGTAGCTTTCGCAAAGTTTGATGCCCGCGATTTTGGCGATGGCGTAAGGTTCGTTGGTCGGCTCCAGCGTGCCGGTCAGCAGCGCGTCTTCGCGCATCGGCTGCGGCGCGAGCTTGGGGTAGATGCAGCTCGAACCGAGGAACAGCAACTTTTTCACACCGCTGCGAAACGCGGCATCAACAACATTGGCCTCAATCATGAGGTTTTGATAAATAAATTCCGCCGGGTAAGTGTCGTTCGCGTAAATGCCGCCGACCTTGGCCGCCGCGAGATAAACCTGTGCCGGTTTTTCGACGGCGAAAAAAGCGCGAACCGCCGCCTGGTCGGTGAGATCAAGCTCCGCGTGAGACCGCGTGACGATGTTTTTTTCACCGCGTTGTTGCAACACGCGAACGATGGCGGAACCCACCATGCCACGATGACCGGCGACAAAAATTTTCACGAATCCCCCCCGAAAATATCCCGCGTGTAAATCTTGTCCGCGACATCCCGGAGTTCAGGAACCATGCGGTTGGTGAGGATGAGGTCGGCTTGTTGTTTGAAGTGCGCGAGGTCGTTGACGACGCGCGAGTGGAAGAATTCGGTTTCTTTCAGCACGGGTTCGTGGACGATGACTTCTATGCCTTTGGCTTTGATGCGTTTCATCACGCCCTGAATGCTGGAGGCGCGGAAATTGTCCGATCCGGCTTTCATAATCAGGCGGTAAACGCCGACGATTTTTGGTTTTCTGCGGATGATTTCATCGGCGATGAAATCTTTGCGCGTGGTGTTGGTTTCGACGATGGCGCGGATCAAACTTTGCGGCACATCCTGATAATTGGCGAGCAGTTGCTTGGTGTCTTTGGGCAGGCAGTAGCCGCCGTAGCCGAAGCTGGGGTTGTTGTAATGCGTGCCGATGCGCGGGTCGAGGCAGACGCCTTCGATGATCTGGCGCGTGCTCAGTCCGTGCGTCACGGCGTAGGTGTCGAGTTCGTTGAAATACGCGACGCGCATCGCGAGATAGGTGTTGGCGAACAGTTTGATCGCCTCGGCTTCGGCGCTGTCGGTGTAAAGCACGGGGATTTCTTTTTTGAGCGCGCCTTGTTCCAGCAATCGGGCAAATGTTTTGGCGCGTTCCGAACGCTCGCCGACGATGATGCGCGAGGGATGAAGATTGTCGTAAAGCGCCTTGCCTTCGCGCAAAAATTCGGGGGAAAAGATGAGGTTGTTCAGCCCGAATGTTGCTCGCGTCTTGGCCGTGTAGCCGACCGGGACGGTGGATTTGATGACCATGACCGCTTGTGGATTGATGGCCGCGACATCGCGGATCACGGCCTCGATGGAGGCGGTGTTGAAGGTGTTGGTTTCCGGGTCGTAATCGGTCGGCGTGGCGATGATGACAAACTCCGCGCCGGAATAGGCATCCTGCTTGTCCAGCGTGGCGCGAAAATTCAATTTTTTGTTGCGGAGAAAATCCTCAATCTCGTCGTCCTTGATCGGCGATTGCTTGCGATTGAGCATCTCCACTTTTTCGGCAACGATGTCCAGCGCGACCACTTCATTATGCTGCGCGAGCAGCAGCGCATTGGACAATCCGACGTAGCCGGTTCCGGCGATGGCGATTTTCATGATTATTCCTCGATGTGATTCATGGCGCGGCAGCTATCGCCCGTAACGATCTTCAAAACGAATGATGTCATCCTCGCCCAGATAATCGCCCGACTGCACTTCGATGATTTCCAGCGGCGTCGCGCCGGGGTTGGTCAGGCGATGGGTTTCGCCGAGCGGAATATAGGTGGACTGGTTTTCCACCAGCCGCAACGTTTTGTCGCCGCAGGTGACTTCGGCGACGCCCTTCACCACCACCCAATGCTCCGCGCGACGCAGGTGTTTTTGCAAACTCAGGCTGGATTTCGGATTGACCTGAATGCGCTTGACCTTGAAATGATCGCCGGTGTCTATGCTGTCGTACCAGCCCCACGGACGATGCACTTTGCGATGCAGCGCGTGTTCCTCGCGCTGTTGCCGGTCGAGCGCGGCGACGATGTTTTTGATCTCCTGACTGCGCGATTTTTCCGCGACCAGAACGGCATCGGGCGTTTCGATCACGACCAGATTTTCCACGCCGACCAGGCTGACCAAACGGCTGGTGGCGTGCGCCAGATTGTTGCGGCTGCCGGTCGCCAGCACATCGCCGAAACACGCGTTACCGTCCGCGTCCTTGGGCAGCACATTCCACACCGCATCCCACGCGCCGAGATCGTTCCATCCCGCATCAAGCGGAACCATCACAATAGGAAAATCACTTTGCGGACAACGTTCCATCACCGCGTAATCCACCGATTCGCTTGGAATCGCTATGAACTCGGCCTTGCCGGGACGCAAAAAATCGGCATCCGCGCTGCGTTTTTTCCACGCGGCACGCGCGGCATCGGCAATATCCGCGCGGAAAAATTCGAGCGCCCGCAACCACACGGAAGCCTTCAACACAAACATTCCGGCATTCCAAAAATAACCGCCCTCGGTCAGATAATTCCGCGCCGTGGCCGCATCAGGCTTTTCGACAAAACGCTCAACCGGAAAAATTTGCGCCGAACCCGTGCCGGTTTTGATGTAACCATAACCCGTTTCCGGGCGATCCGGCGCGATGCCCAAAATCACAATCCGCCCCTGATCCGCCTGCGCGACGGCGCTCTGCATGGCGCGCACAAATGCGGCATCATCCGTCATCGTCTGGTCGGACGGAATCACCACCAGCACCGGATCGTCGCCCTGCTCCCGCGCCGCCAACGCCGCCAGCGTCAGCGCGGGCGCGGTATTGCGACCCACCGGCTCAAGCAACGCCGCGCCCAGAGGAATCCCCGCCTCGCGCAACTGCTCGGACGCAAGAAAACGATGCGCCTCATTGCAAACAACCAACGGCGCGCGCGCGCCGGAACCCAACGCCATCAACCGCCGCGCCGCCTGCTGAAACAAACTCTCATCACCCGTCAAACAAAGAAACTGCTTGGGAAACCCCGCGCGCGAAAGCGGCCACAGCCGCGAACCGGAACCGCCGCAAAGAATGACAGGCTGTATGCGCTGCGTCATCGCCGATTGCATCAAAGTTGAAAAGGTTGATAGCGTACCATAAAAGCCCTTTTCCCTTGCCGGGAAAGGATTCCAGATGCGCCTTTTCCCGCAGATGAAAGAGATCAGGTTTCCATTGCGCGTGACGATCGCGGCATGGTGTTCTCCCTCTCTCGCTTGCGGGCAAGGGCTGGGGTGTATTTCTGCGCGATGACGACGAGAGGGGTGTTCTCCCTCTCCCACTTGTGGGAGAGCAACCGTGTCTAAACGCAAGCATTTTTTGCATTCCACGGGGAATTATTTTTAATCATGGTATTCATGATGGTCAGCAATTTACGCATACACGCGACGATGACGACTTTGGC
>JAITWS010000129.1 GCA_031285185.1 Methylobacillus sp. | reverse complement strand
GGGAAGCGCTTCGCGGAGGCGATGAAGGCGCGTTCGTGCTATCATTGCGGCCTGTTGAATGAGGAATTTCGCGTGTTGAAACAGCGCACATTGAAACATGTGATTCACGCCACGGGCGTGGGTCTGCATACCGGCGACAAGGTGAAAATCACCTTGCGCCCGGCTGCGCCCGACACCGGCATCGTGTTCCGCCGGGTTGACCTCACGCCGCCCGTGGAAATCAAGGCGCTGCCGCAACTCGTCAAGGACACCCGGCTCTCCTCCACGCTGGATGTTGACGGCGTGCGCGTCGCCACGGTCGAGCACCTCATGTCCGCCTTCGCCGGACTCGGCATTGACAACGCGTACATAGACCTCACCGCCTCCGAAGTGCCCATACTCGACGGCAGCGCCGGCCCCTTCGTCTATCTGATCCAGTCGGCGGGCATCGTCGAACAGGCCGCGCCCAAAAAATTCATCCGCATCAAAAAAACCGTGGCGGTTGAAGACGGCGACAAATGGGTGCGCTTCGAACCGTACCACGGCTTCAAAATCACATTCGGCATAGATTTCGATCACCCCGTGATCGAACACACCGGCAAAAGCGTCACCATAGATTTCGCGGTGGATTCCTACATCCGCGAAATCAGCCGCGCGCGCACCTTCGGCTTCATGCACGAAGTCGAAATGCTGCGTAACATGGGACTCGCCCGCGGCGGCAGTCTGGACAACGCCGTCGTGCTCGACGAATACCGCATCCTCAACAGCGAAGGTCTGCGCTACGAGGACGAGTTCGTCAAACACAAGGTGCTGGACGCGATCGGCGATCTCTACATCCTCGGCCACCCCATCATAGGCACGTTCCACGCCTGGAAATCCGGCCACGCGCTCAACAACAAACTGCTGCGCGCGCTGCTCGCCGACGCCGAAGCATGGGAATACGCGACCTTCAAACAGGAAACCGAAGCCCCCCGCGTTTTCCTCCCGCTGCAAGCGCAACTGGCCGCGTGAACTAACGGAGACAACCCATGCTGGTGCTCCGCTTCCTCTTCATTCTCGGCATCATCACCATCGCCGTAACCCTGGGTGTCTATGTCCTCACCCGCGACCCCCGCTACCTGCGCTTCACCAAACAATTCTCCAAATTGATACTGATCGTCGTCATCGTCGCGCTGGTGGTTGGGTTGGTGCGGGCTATTTAGGCGGCTGGACAACTCCCGGCGCGTACACCCAACCTTTCCCCTGTGCTATTCTTGCTTCATCATTAATCGCAGTTCGCTCAATAGCTCATGCAACGTTTCTGGTGGTTTGTCGGGGTCGCTTTTTTGGTGGCCAGCCCGGTTTTTGGGGCGGAGAAAAACAAGGATCCAAGCCCGCAGGAGGATTTTTTGTCTGCGCGGCAGGCGTTTAACGAGCGCGATCTGGCGGCGCTTAATCAGACTTCGCAGCGTTTGCATGATGCGGATTACATCCTCGCGCCTTATGTTGATTACTGGGCGTTTTTGTTGCGGCTGGATGCGGCTTCCACAGAGGAGACGCGTGATTTTCTCGCGCGCAACGAGGCGTTTCCGTTTTCCGATCGCGTGCGTATCGAGTGGTTGAAAAAGCTCGGCAAACGCGGGGATTGGGCGACTTTTCTTGATGAGTTGCCGCGTGTGACGAGCGATGATGCGGCGGTGAGTTGTTATGCGGCGCAGGCGAGGGCGGCCACGGGCGAGAAGACGGCGCTGGTCGCGGCGCGTCCGTTGTGGTTTACGCCCAATGCACTGCCGGATAGTTGCGATGCGTTGTTCAGCGCGATGCTGAAATCGGGCGCGTTGACCACGGATGATATTTGGCAGCGCGTGCGGCTCGCGCTGGTGGATGGCAAGGTTTCGACCGCCAAGGCGGTGGCGGAGTTTTTGCCGCAAATTGATAATGCCGATCTCAAGCTGTTCGACGCGGCTTATGAAAATCCGCAGCGCGTGCTGGAGAAAAAAACGATCGCCACCAAAACCCGTCTCGGGCGCGAATTGAACATGTACGCGGTCGAGCGCGTTTCGCGCACGCAGCCCGATCTCGCGCTCGCGCAGTGGCAGAAACTGAAATCCGCTTACACCGATCAGGATCAGCAATACATGTGGGGGCGCATGGCGCTTTCCGCCGCGCGGCGGCATGATGCGCGCGCGCTGGCATGGTTCGACAACGCGCAGGATGCCGATTTGTCCCGCGACCAGTTTGCATGGAAAGCGCGCGCCGCCTTGCGCGTCAAAAACTGGGATGCGGTGATGGGCGTGATTGACGCGATGCCCGCGCCGATGCGCGATGAGCAGCCGTGGCAATACTGGTATGGTCGCGCGCTCAAGGAAAAAGGCAAGCTCGTGCAGGCCAACAAATTGTGGCTGCCGCTTTCGCGCAATCGCACGTTTTACGGGTTGCTCGCGGAGGATGAATTGGGCGACACCATCAGTGCGCCGACGCCCACTTACAAGGCCACGGCCAAGGATATCAAGACGATGCAGGAAATGCCCGGCATACAGCGCGCGCTTGCGTTGAACCGGCTCGACATGCGCTGGGAAGCGCGCAGCGAATGGAGCAAGGTCATCAAGCAACTGGACGACAAGCAACTCATCGCCGCCGCCGAAGTCGCCTTCCGCGAAGAGTGGTACGACGTGGCGATCAACACCGCGGACAAGACCAAGGCCACGCACGATTTCATGATGCGTTATCCCACGCCTTACCGCGACATCATGGAAACCTATGTGCGCGAAAACGATCTCGACGCGGCGTGGGTGTATGGTTTGATCCGGCAGGAAAGCCGTTTCATGAGCGCAGCAAAATCCAGCGCGGGCGCTTCCGGTCTCATGCAGCTCATGCCCGCCACCGCGAAATGGGTGGCCAAGCAACTGGGCATCAAGAGCTACAAGGCCAATATGGTCACCCAGCTCGATACCAACATTCAATTTGGTACGCATTATCTGCGCCATGTGCTCGACACCGCGAGCGGTCAGGCGCTCATGGCGACCGCTGCCTACAACGCGGGGCCGGGACGCGCCGTGGCGTGGGCGGAAAAAGAGCCGCTGGAAGGCGCGATTTACGCCGAGACCATTCCCTTCAACGAAACGCGCGACTATGTGCAAAAGGTGATGAGCAACGCGCATTTTTATTCATACCGGCTCGGCACGCAGACCAAAACCATCAAGCAGCGGCTGGGCATGATCGCCAAAGGAGGCGTGGATCCGAGCAAATTGCCGGAGGTGGATATGCCGCAAGCGGCGGAAACTTCAACGGCTCCGGCGAAGGCCGCGCCCTCGGAAAAACCGGCAGCGGAAAAAGCGAAATCGGAGGAATGATCGCGTGTTTGTGAAGATCAAAAAAATTTGCGTGCTCGGCGGCTCGGGTTTTGTCGGCAGCCATATCACGCATCGTTTGAGCGCGGCGGGTTACGAGGTCAAGGTGCTCACGCGCCGCCGCGAACGCGCCCGGCATTTGATGTTGCTGCCCAATGTGACGGTCGAAGAGTGCGATGTGTTTTTCGATGCCGCGCTGCAACGCGCCATCGGCGGCTGCGACGCGGTTATCAATCTGATCGGCATACTGCATGAATCGCGCGGTCGCCGCTTCAAAAAAGTACACGTCAATCTGCCGCATCGCATCGCCGATGCCTGTCTCGCGGCGGGCATTCCGCGCCTGTTGCAGATGAGCGCGCTGCAAGCCTCCGAAGGCGCGGAAAGCAATTATCTGCGTTCCCGCGCGCGCGGCGAAGCCGCCGTGATGCAGGCCGCGCACGAATCGCTCAAGGTCACGATCTTCCGTCCCTCGGTGATTTTCGGGCGCGGCGACAGCTTTCTCAATTTGTTCGCGCGCGTCGCGCGGCTCGCGCCCGTGATCGCGCTGCCTTGTCCGCAAGCGCGTTTTCAGCCGGTGTTCGTCGAAGATGTCGCGCAAGCCTTTGTCGCCGCCGTGGAAAATCCCGACACCTTCGGCGAAATTTACAACCTCTGCGGCCCGCGCGTTTACACGTTGCGCGAGCTGGTGCGCTATGTGGCCGACACGCTGAAACTGCGGCGCATCATCATCGGCCTCAGCGATCCCGTCGCCAAATTTCAGGCGTGCGTGATGGGCTGGCTGCCCGGCAAACCGATGACGCTGGACGATTATCACGCGATGAAAGCGGGCAGCGTGTGCGATTGTCCCTTCCCCGAAATTTTTCGTCTGCAACCGACCGCGCTGGAAGCCGTCGCGCCCGGCTATCTGGCCGACGACACGCCGCGCAATGCCTATCTGGATTTCCGCACACGCGCCGGGAGAGCGCGGTAACCGTGCAAATTTATTGCGTCGGCGGCGCGGTGCGCGACGCGCTGCTCGGGCGGCGCGTGCAGGATCGCGATTGGGTTGTGGTCGGCGCGACGCCGGAGAAAATGGTGGCGCTGGGCTACCGTCCCGTTGGCAAGGATTTCCCCGTTTTTCTCCATCCCGAAACGCACGAGGAATACGCGCTCGCGCGCACCGAGCGCAAAACCGCGAAAGGCTACAAAGGCTTTCAGGTTTATGCCGCGCCGGACGTGACGCTGGAACAGGATCTGGAACGGCGCGACCTCACCATCAACGCCATCGCGCGCGACGCGGACGGCAACCTCATAGACCCGCACCACGGCGTGGCCGATCTGCACGCGAAAATTCTGCGTCACGTCGGCGCGGCATTTATTGAAGACCCGGTGCGGATTTTGCGCCTCGCAAGATTCGCCGCGCGCTTCGACGACTTCGCCGTGGCTGGCGAAACCATGACACTCATGCGGAAGATGGTCGCCAACGGCGAAGTTGACGCGCTCGTGCCCGAACGCGTCTGGCAGGAACTCGCGAAAGGTCTGATGGAAAACAAGCCCTCGCGCATGTTCGCTGTGCTGCGCGAATGCGGCGCGCTCAAAAAAATCATGCCGGAAGTTGACCAACTTTTCGGCGTTCCGCAACCGCCGCAACACCACCCGGAAATTGACACTGGCGCTCACGTCATGCTCGTCGTTGATTACGCCGCCGCGCACGGTTACGCGCTCCCCGTGCGCTTCGCCGCGCTCACGCACGATCTCGGCAAAGGCACCACGCCGAAAGAAATCCTCCCCCGTCACATCGGCCACGAAGAACGCGGCACCGCGCTGGTCAAGGACTTATGCAAACGCCTGCGCGTCCCGAATGAATGCCGCGACCTCGCCCTCATCACCGCCCGCTACCACGGCAAAGCCGGTCACGCGCTCGAAATGCGCCCCGCCACGGTGACGCAACTCCTGCACGACACCAACGCGCTGCGCCAACCCCAACGCTTCACCGAATTTCTGCAAGCCTGCGAAAGCGACACACGCGGCAGACCCGGCTACGAAACCCACGCGCTACCCGAACTGGAATACCTCGCGCGCGCGCTCAAAGCCGCCCAAGCCGTGGATGCCGGAGTCATCGCGAAAAATTTCGACGACACGGAAAAGATCAAACAGGCGGTGTTTAATGCGCGGGTGGAAGCGGTGAAAGCGGTGGCGAAGTCATAACGCGCTTGCAAGTCAGCGCAAGCTCCCCTCGTGCTGTTCCTCCTCTCCTACTCATAGATATCCCTCGCCAGTTTGCGAGATCTGCTGTTGTTCTCCCTCTCCCGCTTGCGGGAGAGGGGTGGGGTGAGGGTGGGGGGCAGAACAAAACAACCGTTCGTCCTGAGCTTATCGAAGGGGTTGAGGTGAGGGTGGGTGTTCCAAAAATTCCGCTCATCCCCGCGAAGGCGGGGATCCAGCAG
>JAITWS010000031.1 GCA_031285185.1 Methylobacillus sp. | reverse complement strand
GCGTTGTCAATCTGGTCGTAGCCTTTGGCTTCGCCTCCGAATTTCTTTGCCAGTATCGTTGTGATCGCCGCTGTCAGCGTCGTCTTGCCGTGATCCACGTGCCCAATTGTGCCCACATTCACATGGGGCTTGGTGCGCTCAAATTTGCCTTTTGCCATGATGATTTCCTTTATCTCAAAGTCTGCTATTTCTTGTTGATGATCGCGTCAGCCACGTTGCGCGGGGCTTCGGAGTAGTGCTTGAATTCCATCGTGTAGGTCGCGCGGCCTTGCGACAGCGAACGCACCACGGTGGCGTAACCGAACATTTCGGACAGCGGCACTTCGGCCTTGATCGCCTTGCCGCCGCCGGCCATGTCATCCATGCCCTGAATCACACCGCGACGGGAGGACAAATCGCCCATCACGTCGCCCATGTAATCTTCCGGCGTTTCCACTTCAACCGCCATGATGGGTTCGAGCAGAACCGGGTCGGCTTTACGCATCCCGTCCTTGAACGCCATCGAGGCCGCCATCTTGAACGCGTTTTCGTTCGAGTCCACATCGTGATAGGAACCGTCGAACAGCGTGACCTTCACATCCACCACCGGGAAGCCGGCCAATATGCCGCTGGGGATGGTTTCGCGCAAGCCCTTGTCCACCGCCGGGATAAATTCGCGCGGCACGGTTCCGCCCTTGATCGCGTCAACAAATTCGTAGCCCTTGCCTTGCTCGTTCGGCTCCATGGTGAGCCATACGTGACCGTATTGACCCTTGCCGCCGGATTGCTTGACGAACTTGCCTTCGACTTCGACCTTTTTCTTGATCGCTTCGCGGTAGGCCACTTGCGGCGCGCCCACATTGGCTTCCACGCCAAATTCGCGCTTCATGCGATCCACCAGAATTTCGAGGTGCAATTCGCCCATGCCGGAGATGATGGTCTGACCGGATTCTTCGTCGGTACGCACGCGGAACGACGGATCTTCCGCCGCGAGACGTTGCAGGGCGATGCCCATTTTTTCCTGGTCGGCCTTGGTTTTCGGCTCGACCGCGACGTGGATCACCGGCTCCGGGAACACCATGCGTTCGAGAATGATGGGCTTGTCCAGATCGCACAGGGTTTCGCCCGTGGTCACGTCCTTGAGGCCGATGCAGGCGGCAATGTCGCCCGCGAGAATTTCGTCTATTTCCTCGCGGTCATTCGCCATCATTTGCACGATACGACCGATGCGTTCCTTGCGTCCCTTGGCCGAGTTGTAAACGGTGTCGCCTTTTTTCAGCACGCCGGAATAAACGCGCACGAAAGTCAGTTGGCCGACAAAGGGGTCGGTCATGAGCTTGAATGCGAGCGCGGAGAATTTCTCGGCATCTTCGGCCTTGCGGCTCGTGGGTTCGCCGGATTCGGTTTCGCCCGTGACATCGGGAATATCCACCGGCGCGGGCAGAAACTGCACCACGGCATCCAACATGCGCTGCACGCCTTTGTTCTTGAACGCGGAGCCGCACAGCATGGGCTGGATTTCGGTGGCGATGGTGCGGGTGCGCAAGCCGAGGATGATGTCCTCTTCGCTCAAATCACCGTTTTCGAGGTATTTGTTCATGAGGTCTTCGGACGCTTCGGCGGCGGCCTCAACCATGTTTTCACGCCATTTTTTGGCATCGGCCTCAAGGTTGGCCGGAATGTCGCCGTAAGCGAATTTCATGCCTTGCGAGGCTTCGTCCCAAATGATGGCTTTCATCTTGATGAGATCAACCACGCCCTGGAAATTGTCTTCCGCGCCGACGGGAATCACGATGGGCACGGGGTTGGCCTTGAGGCGCGCTTTCATCTGGTCATAGACCTTGAAGAAATTGGCGCCGGTGCGATCCATCTTGTTCACGAACGCGAGGCGCGGCACCTGATATTTGTTGGCCTGACGCCACACGGTTTCGGATTGCGGCTGCACGCCGCCTACGGCGCAATAAACCATGCAAGCGCCGTCCAGCACGCGCATGGAACGCTCCACTTCGATCGTGAAGTCAACGTGTCCCGGCGTGTCAATGATGTTGAAGCGATGCTCGGGATAGGACAAATCCATGCCCTTCCAGAAACAGGTCACGGCGGCGGACGTGATGGTGATGCCGCGCTCCTGATCCTGCTCCATCCAGTCGGTGGTGGCCGCGCCATCATGCACTTCGCCCAGCTTGTGATTCACGCCGGTGTAGAAAAGAATGCGCTCGGTCGTTGTTGTTTTGCCCGCGTCAATGTGCGCGGAAATGCCGATGTTGCGGTAACGTTCGATGGGAGTTTTGCGAGCCACAGCTTGTACCTTTTATAAATTGAATTAGAAGCGGAAGTGCGAGAAAGCCTTGTTGGCTTCCGCCATGCGGTGGACTTCTTCACGCTTCTTCATGGCCGCGCCGCGACCTTCCGCCGCTTCGACCAGCTCCGCCGCCAGACGCAAACCCATGGATTTTTCGCCGCGTTTGCGCGCCGCGTCGCGCAGCCAGCGCATTGCAAGCGCGGTGCGGCGCACCGGGCGCACTTCGACCGGAACCTGATAATTCGCGCCGCCGACGCGACGGCTCTTGACCTCAACCACGGGGCGCAGGTTGTTGATCGCCGAGGTGAACACTTCCAGCGGATCCTTGCCGCTCTTCTGCTCAACCTGGGTCAGCGCGCCATACAAAATGCTTTCCGCGACGGACTTTTTGCCGCCGGTCATCAGCACGTTGACGAACTTGGAAACTTCCTGACTGCCGAATTTCGGGTCGGGAAGAATGTTGCGCTTGGGGACTTCTCTACGTCTTGGCATGGTGTTCTCGATTCCTGAAACTTTGAATTAAGCGGCCTTGGGACGCTTCGCGCCGTATTTGGAACGCGACTGTTTGCGATCCTTGACGCCTGCGGTATCCAGGCTGCCGCGCACCATGTGGTAACGCACGCCCGGCAAATCCTTCACGCGACCGCCGCGGATGAGCACTACCGAGTGCTCTTGCAGGTTGTGGCCTTCGCCGCCGATATAGCTGATGACTTCGTAGCCGTTGGTCAGGCGCACCTTGGCGACTTTACGCAACGCGGAGTTCGGCTTTTTCGGCGTGGTGGTGTAAACGCGGGTGCACACGCCGCGCTTTTGCGGACAGGCTTCCAGCGCGGGCACTTTGCTCTTGCTTACCACCTTTTGGCGCGATTTACGCACCAACTGATTGATCGTTGGCATTTCTGTTATCCCTAAAAATTACGGGACGGCGAACACGCCATCCCGGAAAAACGCAGCATTCTATTTTCTCGCCCCGGGCTTGTCAAGCAAAGCCAAGCAATTTCGGGCGTTATTCCCCGGCTTCCGCCGGAGCTTCCTCGTCTTCGGCGATCACGCCCGCCGCGACACTGGTTCCGCCACCCTGACGCTTGCGCGTTTCGTGGTAGGCCAGCCCCGTGCCTGCCGGGATCAAACGACCGACGATGACGTTTTCCTTGAGGCCGCGCAGATCGTCGCGCTTGCCGAGAATTGCCGCCTCGGTCAGCACGCGCGTGGTCTCCTGGAACGACGCGGCGGAGATGAAGGAATCGGTCGAGAGCGACGCCTTGGTAATGCCGAGCAGCACATATTCAAAGCTGGCCGGACGCTTGTCCAAAGCGAGCACGCGCTCGTTTTCGGTCAGGAGATCGGCGCGCTCCACCTGCTCGCCCATGATGAAATCGGTGTCGCCCGATTCGGTCACGCGCACGCGACGCAGCATCTGGCGCACGATCACTTCGATGTGCTTGTCGTTGATCTTCACGCCTTGCAGACGATAAACGTCCTGCACTTCGTCTATGATGTAACGCGCAAGCGCCTCGCGGCCTTGCAGACGCAGAATGTCCTGCGGCTCCGCCGGGCCGTCCACGATGGCTTCGCCCTTGGTCACGACCTGACCGTCATGCACCGTGACGTGCTTGTCCTTGGGAATCAGGAACTCGTGCGCCACGCCGTCGAGGTCGGTGATGACCAGACGCTGTTTGCCCTTGGTATCCTTGCCGAAGGACAGCGTGCCGGTGACTTCGGCCAGCATCCCCGCGTCCTTGGGCGAACGCGCCTCAAACAGCTCGGCCACGCGCGGCAGACCGCCCGTGATGTCGCGCGTCTTGGAAGATTCCTGCGGGATGCGCGCGAGCACTTCGCCCACGCCCACGTCCTGCCCGTCCTTCACGGTGATGATGCAGCCGATCTGGAAGGTGATGTTGACCGGCTGGTCGCTGCCGACCACTCTAACCTCGCCGCCCTTTTCGTCCATGAGCTTGACCTGCGGACGCAGACCCTTGGACTGGCCACCGCGCTGCTTGGGATCAATCACCACGAGCGAGGACAAGCCGGTCACGTCGTCAATCTGCTTGGCGACGGTCACGCCTTCCTCGACGTTTTCGAATTTCACGCGACCGGCATATTCGGTGATGATGGGGCGCGTATGCGGATCCCACATCGCCAGCGCCTGTCCGGCTTTGACCTGCTTGCCATCCACCACTTGCAGCGTCGCGCCATACGGAACCTTGTGACGCTCGCGTTCGCGGCCATGTTCGTCCTGCACCACGACTTCGCCGTTGCGCGAAATGACGACCTGCTCATTGCGCGCGTTGGTAACGTAACGCATCGTGGAGCTGAAACGCGCCACGCCGTTGGACTTGGATTCGATCTGGCTCACCGAGGCCGCGCGCGAAACCGCGCCGCCGATGTGGAAGGTACGCATGGTCAACTGCGTGCCGGGTTCGCCGATGGATTGCGCGGCGATCACGCCGACCGCTTCGCCTATGCTGATGAGCTTGCCGCGACCGAGATCGCGCCCGTAGCACTTGGCGCAAATGCCGTAGCGCGTGTCGCAGGTGAGCGCGGTGCGTACCTTGACTTCATCCACGCCCAGCGCGTCTATGTATTCAACTTCGTCCTCGCCCAGCAGCGTGCCCGCTTCGATCGCGGTTTCCTGCGTTTCGGGGTTGACGATATCGAGCGCGGCCACGCGACCGAGGATGCGGTCACGCAACGGCTCGACCACTTCGCCGCCCTTGACGAGCGCCTTGGTGACCAGACCTTCCGTGGTTCCGCAATCTTCTTCGGTCACGACCAAATCCTGCGTCACATCCACCAGACGGCGGGTCAGATAGCCGGAGTTCGCGGTCTTGAGCGCGGTATCGGCCAAGCCTTTGCGCGCGCCGTGAGTCGAGATGAAGTATTGCAACACGTTCAAACCATCGCGGAAATTCGCGGTGATCGGCGTTTCGATGATGGAGCCGTCCGGCTTCGCCATCAGGCCGCGCATACCGGCCAGTTGTCGTACTTGGGCGGCGGAACCGCGCGCGCCGGAATCGGCCATCATGTAAATCGCGTTAAAGGATTCCTGACGCAATTCCTTGCCCTTGTCGTCCTTCGCGATCTTGCCCTTGGCATCCAGCACCGGCTCTTCGCGCAGTTGGCGCATCATGGCCTCGGCCACCTTGTCGCCCGCGCGACCCCAGATATCCACCACTTTGTTGTAGCGTTCGCCCTGGGTCACGAGACCGGAGACATATTGATCCTCGATCTCCTTCACCTCGCTCTCGGCGGCGGCGATGAGTTCTTCCTTCTCCGGCGGAACCAGCATGTCGTTGATGCTGATGGAAATGCCCGCGCGCGTCGCGTAGCTGTAGCCGGTGTACATGAGCTTGTCGGCGAAAATCACGGTTTCGCGTATGCCCACGCGGCGGAAGCTGGTGTTGATGAGACGCGAGATTTCCTTCTTCTTGAGCGCGCGGTCAATGTTGCTGAACGGCAGACCCGGCGGCAGAATTTCGGACAGCAAAGCACGACCGACCGTGGTGTCGTAGCGCGTGATTTTCTCGATCTTTTCGCCGTCTTCGCTGACATCATATTCCTTGATGCGGACGGAGATTTTGGTGTGAATGTCCACATGCCCCAACTGGTACGCGCGATGCACTTCGGCGATATTCGCGAAACGCATACCCTCGCCCTTGGCGCGCAGTTTTTCGCGCGTCATGTAATACAAACCCAGCACGATGTCCTGCGACGGCACGATAATCGGCTCGCCGTTGGCGGGCGACAGCACGTTGTTGGAGGCGAGCATGAGCGTGCGCGCTTCCATCTGCGCTTCCAGCGACAGCGGAACGTGGACGGCCATCTGGTCACCGTCGAAGTCGGCGTTGAACGCGGAGCAAACGAGCGGATGCAGTTGAATCGCCTTGCCCTCGATCAGCACGGGTTCAAATGCCTGAATGCCGAGACGGTGCAACGTGGGCGCGCGGTTGAGCAGCACCGGATGTTCGCGGATGACATCTTCGAGAATGTCCCACACTTCCGGTCCTTCTTCCTCCACCTTTTTCTTGGCGGCCTTGATCGTGGTCGCCAGACCCAGCACTTCGAGCTTGTGGAAAATGAAAGGCTTGAACAGTTCCAGCGCCATCTTCTTGGGCAGGCCGCATTGATGCAGCTTGAGCGTGGGGCCGACCACGATTACGGAGCGCCCCGAATAATCAACGCGCTTGCCGAGCAGGTTCTGACGGAAACGACCGCTCTTGCCCTTGATCATGTCGGCGAGCGACTTGAGCGCGCGCTTGTTCGCGCCCGTCATCGCCTTGCCGCGGCGACCGTTGTCAAGCAGCGAATCCACGGCTTCCTGCAACATGCGCTTTTCGTTGCGGACGATGATTTCCGGCGCTTTCAATTCCAGCAGACGTTTCAAGCGGTTGTTGCGGTTGATGACGCGGCGATACAAATCGTTGAGGTCGGATGTGGCGAAACGACCGCCGTCCAGCGGAACCAACGGACGCAGTTCCGGCGGCAGCACGGGCAGCACTTCCAGTATCATCCATTCCGGTTTGATGCCGGATTTCTGGAACGCTTCCAGCACCTTGAGGCGCTTGGCGATTTTTTTGACCTTGGCTTCGGAGCCGGTTTCGGAAAGTTCGCGGCGCAGCTTTTCCACTTCCGCGTGCAAATCCATCGTGCGTAACAATTCGCGCACGCCCTCAGCGCCCATTATGGCGCTGAACTCGTCGCCGTGTTCTTCCACCTTGGCGAGATAGTCGTCTTCCGTGAGCAACTGGCAACGGCTGAGCGGCGTCATGCCGGGGTCAATCACGATATAGGCTTCAAAATACAGCACGCGCTCGATGTCGCGCAGCGCGATGTCGAGCACCATGCCGAGACGCGAGGGCAACGATTTCAAAAACCAGATGTGCGCGACCGGCGAGGCCAGTTCGATGTGACCCATGCGTTCGCGGCGCACCTTGGAAAGCGTGACTTCCACGCCGCATTTTTCGCAGATCACGCCGCGATGTTTGAGGCGTTTGTATTTGCCGCACAGACATTCGTAGTCCTTGATCGGCCCGAAAATTTTCGAGCAGAACAGGCCGTCACGTTCCGGCTTGAAGGTGCGGTAGTTGATGGTTTCCGGCTTTTTGACTTCGCCGTAAGACCAGGAACGTATCTTTTCGGGAGAGGCGAGCGCGATCTTGATCGCGTCGAATTCTTCTTCCTGAGTTACCTGCTTGAACAGATCGAGTAATGATTTCACGCGATTCTCCTTAGTTGCGGTCCAGGTCTATGTCAATGGCGAGCGAGCGGATTTCCTTCACCAGCACGTTGAAGGATTCCGGCATACCGGCATCTATCTTGTGTTCGCCTTTGACTATGTTTTCGTAAACCTTGGTGCGGCCGGAAACGTCGTCGGACTTGACCGTGAGCATTTCCTGCAAGGTGTAGGAAGCGCCGTAGGCTTCGAGCGCCCACACTTCCATTTCGCCGAAACGCTGGCCGCCGAATTGCGCCTTGCCGCCCAGCGGTTGCTGCGTAACCAGGCTGTATGGCCCGGTGGAACGCGCGTGCATCTTGTCGTCCACCAGGTGATGCAGTTTCAGAACGTGCATATAGCCCACGGTGACCGGGCGCTCGAACGCGTCGCCGGTGCGGCCATCAAACAGCTTGACCTGCGTCTTGCCCGCCGAGAACTGCAACTGTTTGGTGCGCGCGTCGTCGTCCGGGAAGGCGAGATCGAGCATGGCGCGGATGTCCTTCTCGCTCGCGCCGTCAAACACGGGGGTCGCGAACGGCACGCCGGCCTTGAGATTTTCCGCGAGTTCCACCACTTCCTCGTCCTTGAGCGATGCGATGTCCTCGATTTTGCCCGCGCTGTTGTAAATTTTTTCGAGGAAGCCGCGCAGTTCCTTGACCTTGGCTTTTTCCTTCTCCTTGGTTTTGGCTTCCGCGTCCAGCATTTCATGGATACGCAAACCCAAACCCTTGGCCGCCCAGCCCAGATGCACTTCCAGAATCTGGCCGATATTCATCCGCGACGGCACGCCGAGCGGATTCAGCACGATGTCCATCGGTGTGCCGTCGGCCATGTGCGGCATATCCTCCACCGGCACGATCTTGGAAACCACGCCCTTGTTGCCGTGGCGTCCGGCCATTTTGTCGCCGGGTTGGATGCGGCGTTTCACGGCCAGATAGACCTTGACCATCTTCTGCACGCCGGGCGCGAGTTCGTCGCCCTGCGTGAGCTTGCGTTTCTTTTCCTCGAAACGGCGGTCAAATTCGACACGCGCTTGCGCGAGGCTGTCCTTTTGCTGCTCAAGCTGGCGCGCCGCGTCTTCGTCGGCGAGACGGATGTCGAACCAGTCGTAACGCGCGATTTCGTCCAGATATTCGGCGGCGAGTTTGGTGCCTTTCTTGAGGCGCTTCGGCCCGCCGTTGGCGATCTTGCCTTCCAACATGCGACGGATGCGACCAAAAGCGTCGTCTTCCACGATACGCATCTGGTCGGCCAAATCCTGCTGATAATCGCCGAGTTGCGCGTCTATGATTTGTTGCGCGCGCGCGTCGCGTTCTATGCCTTCGCGCGTGAAAACCTGCACGTCTATGATCGTGCCGGACATGCCGGAAGGCACGCGCAGCGAGGTGTCCTTCACATCGGAAGCCTTCTCGCCGAAAATCGCGCGCAGCAGTTTTTCTTCCGGCGTGAGCTGGGTTTCGCCCTTGGGCGTGACCTTGCCGACCAGCACATCGCCCGCCTCGACTTCCGCGCCGATGTGGATGATGCCGGATTCGTCCAGACGACCCAACATGCGCTCGGACAAGTTGGAAATGTCGCGCGTGATTTCTTCCGCGCCCAACTTGGTGTCGCGCGCGACCACGGACAACTCCTCAATGTGAATCGAGGTGTAGCGGTCATCGGCCACCACGCGTTCGGAGATCAAAATCGAATCTTCGAAGTTGTAACCGTTCCACGGCATGAACGCGACCAGCATGTTTTGTCCCAGTGCGAGTTCGCCCATATCGGTCGAAGCACCGTCGGCGATCACGTCACCGCGCGAAATCTGGTCACCCACTTTCACCAGCGGACGCTGGTTGATGTTGGTGTTCTGGTTGGAACGGGTGTATTTGGTCAGGTTGTAAATATCCACACCGACTTCGCCCGCAGCGGCTTCTTCGTCGTTGACGCGCACCACCACGCGGCCTGCGTCAACGTAATCCACCACGCCGCCGCGATACGCGATCACCACGGTTCCCGAATCCACCGCCACGGTGCGCTCGATGCCGGTTCCGACCACGGCTTTTTCGGCGCGCAAACACGGCACGGCCTGACGCTGCATGTTCGCGCCCATCAAGGCGCGGTTCGCGTCGTCGTGTTCCAGGAAGGGAATGAGCGAGGCCGCCACGGATACGATCTGACCCGGCGCCACGTCCATGTACTGGATGCGGTCGGGCGTGGACATCGTAAATTCGTTGTGATGCCGCGCGGAGATCAGCTCGTCAACGAACTTGCCGTTTTTCAACGCGCTGTTCGCCTGCGCGATCATGTACTGGCTTTCCTCGATCGCGGAGAGGAAAGTGATCTGGTTCGTCACCTTGCCGTTCTCGACGAGACGATACGGCGTTTCCATAAAGCCGTATTCGTTGGTGCGCGAATACAGCGCGAGCGAATTGATGAGGCCGATGTTCGGGCCTTCCGGCGTTTCGATCGGGCATACGCGACCGTAATGCGTCGGGTGCACGTCGCGCACCTCGAAGCCCGCGCGTTCGCGCGTGAGACCGCCCGGCCCCAGCGCGGAAACGCGGCGCTTGTGGGTGATCTCGGACAGCGGATTGGTTTGATCCATGAACTGCGACAGTTGCGATGAGCCGAACAATTCGCGGATCGCGCTCGACACCGGCTTGGCGTTGATGAGATCGTGCGGCATGAGATTTTCCGATTCCGCCTGACTCAACCGTTCCTTCACCGCGCGTTCGACGCGCACCAGACCCGCGCGGAACTGGTTTTCCGCGAGTTCGCCCACGGAACGCACGCGACGATTGCCGAGATGGTCAATGTCATCAATTTCGCCGCGTCCGTTGCGAAGCTCAAGCAGCACGCCGATGACGGCGAGAATGTCGAGATTGGACAATGTGGACGCGCCTTCCGCGCCTTGCGCCCCGACCGCGTCGTAGAAACGGCGCAGCCAGCCTGCGGTGCGTTCCTCGATTTTTTCCGGGTATGCGCGGCGATTGAATTTCATGCGACCAACGGTGGAAAGATCGTAGCGTTCCTCGTTGAAGAACAGGCCGTCGAACAGTGTTTCCACCGCGTCCTCGGTGGGCGGCTCGCCCGGACGCATCATGCGGTAGATCGCGACGCGCGCGGAATATTGATCGGGAAATTCGTCAATCCGCAGGGTTTGCGAAATGTAATCGCCGTGATCCAGATCGTTGGAATACAACGTGCTGACTTTGGTCACGCCCGCCACGCGCAGTTTTTCGAGCAGGGTTTCGGTGATCTCGTCGTTGGCGACGGCCACGACTTCGCCGCTTTCCTTGTCTATGATGTCCTGCGCGACGGTGCGGCCAATGAGAAATTCCTCAGGCACGGCGATCTTGTTGATGCCGGCTTTTTCCATGTCGCGGATGTGCTTGACGGTGATGCGCTTGTCGCGCGAGACAATCACCTGATCGTTTCGGTCAAGAATGTCGAAGCGCGCCACTTCGCCGCGCAGACGCTCGGGAACCAGCTCAAAATGGATGCCTTTCTTGACGAGATGGAAGGTGTCCATGTCGTAGAACGTGGCGAGGATTTGCTCCGGCGTGTAACCCAGCGCCTTGAGCAATATGGTCACCGGCATCTTGCGGCGGCGATCCACGCGGAAGTAGAGATAATCCTTGGGGTCGAACTCGAAATCGAGCCACGAACCGCGATAGGGAATGATGCGCGCGGAGAACAGCAGTTTGCCGGAGCTGTGCGTTTTGCCGCGGTCATGCTCGAAGAACACGCCGGGCGAACGGTGCTATTGCGACACGATCACGCGCTCGGTGCCGTTGATGATGAAAGAGCCGTTCATGGTCATGAGCGGCAGCTCGCCCATATAAACTTCCTGCTCCTTCACTTCCTTCACGGTCGGCTTGGAGGCTTCGCGATCCATGATGGTGAGGCGCACCTTGACGCGCAGCGGCGCGGCGAAGGTCAGGCCGCGCTGCTGGCATTCCTTGACATCGAACGGCGGGTCGCCGAGGCTGTAGCTCACGTAGTCGAGACGCGCGTTGCCGGAATGGCTGACGATGGGAAACACCGAATTGAATGTCGCCTGCAAACCGTCGTCCCTGCGCTGATCCTGCGGGATATGTGCCTGGAGGAAGCTGTGGTACGACTCCAGTTGCATCGCCAACAGGTACGGAACTTCCTGCACGCTGTCACGTTTGGCGAAACTCTTGCGTAAACGCTTTTTCTCGGTAAAGGAATAGCTCATGGTTTCTCCACTGTGCTCAAGAGGGCAAAAGACAGAAAGAAAAACTCGCTGTCTTTTGACTTCTCAAAACCTGCCGACTTTCAGGCCGACTTTAAAAACGGGGAAGGCTGACGGGAAAAACCCGTCAGCCTTTTGCTGCTTGTTGCTGTTACTTGACTTCGACCGTTGCGCCGGCTTCGGTCAGCTTCTTGGCGGCGGCATCGGCATCGGCCTTGGACACGCCTTCCTTGACGGGCTTGGGAGCGCCGTCAACCAGGTCTTTGGCTTCCTTGAGACCCAGCGAGGTGAGTTCACGCACGGCCTTGATGACGTTGACCTTGTTGTCGCCCGCGCCGGTCAGGATCACGCTGAACTCGGTCTTTTCCTCGGCGGCTGCACCGGCGGCTGCGCCACCGGCTGCGGGAGCTGCCACTGCAACGGCGGTCGCCGCTGCGGAAACGCCGAATTTTTCTTCCATTTCCTTGATAAGCTCGGACAGATCCAGAACGGACATGCCGGCGATTGCGTCGAGAATTTCTGCTTTGGACAGAGCCATTTTCAATACTCCTGATAAAAGTTAAATGTGAATCACGCGGCTTGCTTTTGGTCGCGCACGGCAGCCAATCCACGCACAAACGAAGTCGGAACTTCGTTGAGCGTGCGAACGAATTTGGCGATCGGTGCCTGCATGGTTCCCAGCAATTTGGCGAGCAGCTCGTCGCGGCTCGGCATGGTTGCGAGGGCTTTGACGCCATTGGCGTCCATGACCTGATTCGGCATCGCGCCCGCCTTGATAACGATGTTCTCGTTGCTCTTGGCGAAGTCGTTCAGCACCTTGGCGGCGGCCACCGGGTCGGCGGAAATGCCGAACACCAGCGGACCGACCATGTTGCCCGCGAGACCGGAGAACGGTGTGCCGTCAACGGCACGACGCACCAGCGTGTTTTTGAGGACACGCAGGTAAACGCCGGAACTCCGGGCTTGCGCGCGCAATTTGGTCATGTCGCCGACCTCAATGCCGCGATACTCGGCGAGCACGATCGCCTGCGCCTGCGCGACTTGCGCGCTGACTTCGGCGACGACTGCCTTTTTCTCTTCAAGATTAAGACTCAAGGTCTTCTCCTTCCGTTAAACAAGCTCTCTTGCGAGAGCTTCCCACGGCGATCTTTCATCAGGAAAAATCCTGTTTCGGGAACGCCATCTGCGTAGGACTTCGGCTTGCGCCTCCGATTAAATCCTTGCGGATACCTACGGTCTTTGATAACCCTGCCGCGATGCGTTGCGACAGACCCAAAGAGCTTTGCGACGGGCGCATCGCGCCCGCCATTGCAACCTTATGCCAGACTGGTCTGGTCTATCCGCACACCGGCACCCATGGTGCTGGAGACGGAAATTTTCTTGAGGAACACGCCCTTGCTGGAGGCCGGCTTGGATTTGTTCAACGCATCCAGCAGCGCCAGCAGATTTTCCTTGAGCGCATCCACTTCAAACGAGGCGCGACCGATCGGGCAATGCACGATACCGGCCTTGTCGGTGCGATATTGCACCTGACCGCCCTTGGCGTTTTTCACGGCGGTCGCCACATCCGGCGTCACCGTGCCGACCTTGGGGTTGGGCATCAGGCCGCGCGGACCCAGCACCTGACCCAGCGCGCCCACGATACGCATTGCGTCCGGGGTGGCAATCGCCACGTCGAAATCCAGCATTCCGCCCTTGACCTGCTCGGCCAGATCGTCGAAACCGACGATGTCCGCGCCCGCTGTCTTGGCCGCTTCCGCCGCCGCGCCCTGCGCGAACACGGCAACACGCTTGGTCTTGCCGGTTCCCTTGGGCAGCACGATCGCGCCGCGAACAAGTTGATCGGATTTGCGCGCATCTATGCCGAGATTGATGACGGCATCCACGGATTCGTCAAACTTGGCGGTCGCGGTTTCCTTGACCAGCGCGAGCGCATCCGCCACCGGATACAGTTTTTCGCGGTCAACCTTGGCGTTTATCGCCGTTACACGTTTGGAACTCATTTCACGCCCTCCACTTCAATACCCATGCTGCGCGCGCTGCCCGCGATGGTACGCACGGCAGCATCCAGATCCGCCGCGGTCAGGTCGGGCATCTTGGTCTTGGCAATTTCTTCGGCTTGCGCGCGGGAAATTTTGCCGACCTTGTCGGTGTGCGGACGCGCGGAACCTTTTTCCAGCTTGGCCGCCTTTTTGATGAGCACGGTTGCGGGCGGAGTCTTCATCACAAAGGTGAAGCTCTTGTCCGCAAACGCGGTGATAACCACCGGAATCGGCAGACCCGGCTCCACGCCCTGCGTCGCGGCGTTGAACGCCTTGCAGAATTCCATGATGTTCAGACCGCGCTGACCCAGGGCGGGGCCGACGGGCGGACTGGGGTTGGCTTTGCCTGCAGGAATCTGCAGTTTGATGTAGCCGACAATTTTCTTTGCCATTTGCTTGCTCCTGAAATGGGTACAAACGCACCGTTATTCGCGGCGCTCCCCGACTAAAAAATCAGACCTCTTTTTCGATCTGACCGAAATCCAGCTCCACCGGCGTCGCGCGGCCAAAAATGACCACCGACACCCGCAGTTTGTTTTTCTCGTAATTGACATCTTCGACCGCGCCGGAAAAATCCTTGAACGGTCCGTCAATGACACGCACCATCTCGCCTTTTTCGAAGGTGAGTTTTTGCGTGGGATTGCTTTTGCTCTCATCCATGCGATGCAGGATGATGTCCACCTCGGCATCCTTGATCGGCGTGGGCTTGAGCGCCGTGCCGCCGATGAACGCGGAAACGCGCGGCACGCTACGTACCAGATGCCATGTGTCGTCGTCCATCTCCATCTGCACCAGCAGATAGCCCGGATAGAGCTTGCGCTCGCTGATGGTTTTCTGGCCGCCCTTCAGCTCCACGACTTCCTCGACCGGCACGAGCACCTGACCGAATTTGCCCTGCATTTCAGAACGACTCACGCGCTCCTCAAGAGCGCGCTGCACCGATTTCTCGAAGCCGGAATAGACTTGCACCGCATACCATTTCATCGTCATCCCTACCCCATCAGAAATTTCACGCCCAACGACCACAGCGTATCCACGATCCAGAGGAAAATCCCCATGACAACCACAAAGGCGAATACCGCCAGCGTGGTCTGTATGGTTTCCTTGCGGTTCGGCCAGACCACCTTGCGGGTTTCCGCGGCGGATTCCTTGGAAAACGTGAACGCCGTTTTGCCCATGGGTGTCGTCCACATGACGACCACCGCCGCGATGATGCCACCCAGCACCGCCAACACGCGCAGCACCAGCGCATGATCACTCAGCAGGTAAAAAGCGGCTATTCCCGCCGCCACCAGCAACAAGGCCAGCACCAGCTTGATTTTATCGATCATATTGTCGTTATGCAGTTACTTACGTTATATGGCAGGCCAGGAGGGAATCGAACCCCCAACCTTCGGTTTTGGAGACCGACGCTCTGCCAATTGAGCTACTGGCCTAATAAAATTCACCGGGACGGGCGGGTTTCAAACCCGCCCCTACGCCCGGCTTTCCTTGTTACTCAATCACCTTTGCCACGACACCCGAGCCAACGGTGCGACCACCTTCGCGAATCGCGAAGCGGAGTTTCTCTTCCATCGCGATCGGGGCAATCAGGCTGACCGTGATCGAGACGTTGTCGCCGGGCATGACCATTTCGGTGCCCGCGGGCAGTTCGACCGCGCCGGTGACGTCGGTGGTGCGGAAGTAGAATTGCGGGCGGTAGCCGTTGAAGAAGGGGGTGTGACGGCCGCCTTCGTCTTTGCCGAGGACGTAGATTTCGGCGGCGAACTTGGTGTGCGGGGTGATGGAGCCGGGCTTGGCGAGCACTTGGCCGCGTTCGACTTCTTCACGTTTGGTGCCGCGCAGGAGGACGCCGACGTTGTCACCGGCCTGACCTAGGTCGAGGAGTTTGCGGAACATTTCGACGCCGGTGCAGGTGGTTTTGAGGGTGGGTTTGAGGCCGACGATTTCGAGTTCGTCGCCGACTTTGACGATGCCGCGTTCGACACGCCCGGTG
>JAITWS010000027.1 GCA_031285185.1 Methylobacillus sp. | reverse complement strand
GCGGGTTTGAAACCCGCCCTCACGGACATCTGCGGGATATGGGCGAGTTTCAAACCCGCCCCCACACCTCATGTCGCGTCACTGAGGGGAATTAATAACCAACTGATTGGAGATATTTGATATGAAACAAAAACTCGTTATTGTCACCCTTGTATTTGCGATGTTGCCGCTTTTCGCGTTTGCCCAAACGCCCATGCCGCAGGCGTTCACCGGCACATGGAAAATCACGCGCGCGGTGATCGGGCCGTGGGCAGATCCCGAGCGTCCGATGGACATCGGCGACGAGAAGGAAAGGCTCATGGGGCAAACCATCACGTTCAAACCCAAGGCCGTCGTCGGCTTGAAACATCTGGGTTGCAACGCGAAACCGCATTACGAAATCCGGCCAAACGATGCGCCGAACATGCTGTTTCAGGGCGCGCTGGAAGGCACTGAATATGTCACAAAAATCCACGCCGATGCCGCCGACCTCGCGCGCGGGCTGGGCATGACCACGCCCACGATCCCCACGCTGGCCGGAGCGTGCGAGGAGATCGAGTTCCACATGGTGCAGTCCGATCAGCTCATGTTCGGTTTGAACAACCATGTTTATTATCTGGAGCGGGTGAAATGATGAAGGGCAGATTCAAGCTGAAAAACTTCCTTACCCTGCTCGCAAGCATCGGCATTTTCTGCGCTTCTCCCGCTCATGCCGATCCGCGCTCCGGTTCGTATGAAGGCAGTCTTTATCTCGTCGTTTCCGGCAGCAAGATCAGCGGCGTATTCGCCGAGCGGCATGACGGAACCAAAGAGTTTCCGCTGACGCGGGCGTGTTATTTCACGATCAGCGGAACGATCAAGGGCAACCACGCCGAAATTTCCACGCGCGCGCCGGGGGCGGCAAAACCGATCTCCGGCACGCTGGATTTCAAAGGATCGGATGCCTTGATCCGGCTCCGGGAAAATCAGGACGGCTGCGCGGCTGTGGTCGCGGACATGACCGACGAGCCGCTCATCATATCGCGCGATCACGAAGGAAAAGACTGGCTGGATGTCGCGCTCATAGGCGCAAAAAAAGTCGTTCTCGGCGATGCGCCCGCGCCCGCGAAACGCGCCAAGCCGTATCTCATCCAATATGATCCGGTGGCGATCATCGCGCGTCAGGGGGAATGGGTAAAGGTGCGCTATCACTGGGCGCAGCCGCTGATTGAAGGCTGGGTGAAGGCGGGCGATCTTTATGCCGATGCGCCGCCAGCCGCCGCTTCCGTTTCGGTCGCGCCGGGCAACATCGCCGCCGAAGCCACGGGCGACATTGACGGCGACGGCAGACCCGATCAGGCGCAGTTGCTGATGACGAATGACGATGGCGACATCGCGCTGCAAATCCGCCTTTCCGGCGACAAGTTTTCCGCGAAAAAACCCACCGTTTATATGCCGTCCTTCGGCTGGGGCGACATGGACAGACGCCCCGATGCGAAAATTCTTTCCGGCGATTTGCTGCTGGAATTTGCCAACGACATAGGCCGCGACCGCTGGAGCAAAAAAATCGGCATCCGCTTCCGTCAGGGACGCTTGGCCGTCATCGGCTACCACTACAGCGAAAGCAGCGCCTTTGAACCCGGCAAAGGCTTCCGCTGCGAACTCAACATGCTCACCGGAAACGGCACGCGCGGCGGCAAGCGTTTCACGTTTCCATCCGGCGACGTGCCGCTGGCGGGGTGGACGGATGCGGTGGGGCAGAAATTGTGCGGGAACTGAGGGGAAATGGATTGTGTCCTTCGGACGATTTTTCTTTTGAGCTACCCCGTCCGCTTCGCGCCCACCCTCGTTCGATAAACTCAAGACAGGCTTCATGGAAGGGAAATTAACACCATCCGTCATTGCGAGCGTAGCGAAGCAATCCAGTCCCCGCCTTCGCGGGGATGGCTCGGTTGGATTTCTGGATTGCCACGGCGCTTCGCGCCTCGCAATGACGGCATCCAATCACCGTCGCGCAGCGACACCTTGAATCAACCAAACAAACAGGAGATTTTCATGTTTACCAAACGCAATTTTCTTTTCCTCATCGCCGCGCTTTTGTTCGCCGCTCCGCTTGCTGCCAACGCCGCGCCGCCGCCATCGGACGACCCTGTTGCCATCGTCAATGCGATCTACGCCCGCGCGGTCGCGGGCAAAAGCGGCGGTGGCGGATGGTTCGTTTTTGAAAACAAAACGGCGCGGGCAAAATATCTTTCGAAATCGCTCAACGCGCTGTGGGACAAATCCGAAAAGCTCGTCGAAAAAGGCGACATCGGCGCGATTGATTTCGACCCTGTGACCAACGGGCAGGATTCCGACATCAAATCGTTCAAGGTCGTGACGGAAAAAACCGAGGCGGATAAAACCATCGTCGCCGCCACCTTCGTCGGCCTTTATTCGTCCAGCAAAACAACGGTGCATTATGTGATGGTGCGCGAAGCGGGCGGCTGGAAAATTGACGAGATGTACGAAAGAGACAACAAGGGTGACGAAGGCTGGTCGCTGCGCGAACTGCACACGGATTTCATCAAGATGATGCAGGAGCACAAATAAATGTCGCGCCACCTTATCCTCTTGTTGCTCGGGCTGCTCGCCGCCCAACACGCCCACGCGCAGATGACGGTCATGAGCTGCAATTACGACAGCGGCATGGTCGTCATTTCAAAAACGCGCTGGGATGAAACCGGGTCGGATTTCATCATCCGCAAAACCGCCTCCCCGCTGCCGCGTTGCGTATTCACGCAACAACCCGGCGACATCCGCATTCCCGAATCGGAAAAAATCGGAAATGACTGGTACTACATCGGCTTTCAGCAAGGCAAACTTTTGCTGGACGCAGGCACGGCCAACACCGGGCGCGAGCTGATCGTCATAGACGCGGCGACCGGAAAAACCCTGCGAAACATCCCCTCGCTCGAATCGCCCACGGTCGAAGGCAATTTCGCCATCATCACCGACGAAACGGAAATCCCCGCAAGCAAAAAACAATGCCCGGAAGTGGCGGCGAAATACCTGCCCAACACCATAATCGCCATCGAGAAAAAAGTTGACCTGACCACGTTCAAAATAACCCCGACGCAGAAGAGACGGTGTGTTTATATGGAGTAGAAGTTTGGGTTTTGGCATTGCGCCGTGAGCCGTGCCCAACCTGCAAAGTTGGGAACTTGTAGTAATCTGTGATAAAGTTAAAACCGTCCTTTGCAGAAAAGGAGGCATGATATGACAGAGACATTAAAAAATATCTTCGGTAATTTGGACGGTTTGTTTGATTTGTCCCAACGCGCCTATGCTCCTGCGCGTGAAGGCTTCCAAAATGACGCTCGCAACCTATCTAACGATTTCCTCACCATTGGGAATGATCTGAAAAAGAAACTTGCTGATGAGCAGAGAGACGCGCGCGCACGCCAAAAATAAAAATGGCGAGGTTGTTGTCCACGACACTCAATCTGATGCTCCAATACTTCCGATTACTGGAATAGAGCGTTTGCAGTCAATTCGTCCAGATCGTGTGGATTGGGTTTTTGATCAAACGCAGATTGAGGCAGAACATCGGAGAAGCGAAACTCACCGCACCAACACGTTTATTTTCATTGAACGAATAGCCGCTCAGATTTTATCAATGTCAGTTTGCATATGCGGTATTGCTGGTGGCATCTATGCAGCACTAAATGGACATGATTGGGTTGGTGCGGTTGTGGCATCGGCATCAATTGGCACACTTGCAGTAGCGTTTTTGAATCGCCATAAAAACAAATCATAAGCCGATAGGCTAATCTGCTCACCCCATAATCCCCCTTGAGTTTAATTCCGTCGAAATCGGGGGAACTAAAACTACATTCACCTCAGTCTACATCGCTGTAGGAGCAGCGGGAGATTTCCCCGTCGTCCTCCCTCTCCTCCCCGCGAAGGCGGGGGCACGGGAGAGGCCTGTCCTGAGCTTGTCGAAGGGGTTGGGGTGAGGGTAATGGATTAACCTCACTGCGCCGCGACTGCGCCCAACGGCGCGGGATTAAACGGCTCGACGCGCTGGACATTGTGGCCGTTGATGCTGATGCGTTTGAGCGGTGCCCATTCGCGGTTGCCGCTGTCGTCTTTTTTGTAGCGGATTGCATACAGCCACACCGTCAGCTCGCCTTTGGATTTGAACGCCTGCATGATGTGCGTGGCATCGTTGCCGCCGATTTGCGCCGCATCGCCGGAACCCAGACCTATCGTGATTTCGTCCTTGTCTGACACGACTTTGAACAACGCAGTTTTTTCTTCGGCGATGGCGGCGGACATGAAAACTCCCATAAGTAAAATGCCAGCGAACCAGCGGGTGAAATTGCGGATGTGCATTTGAAAACTCCTTGTTTGGTTTGAAAATGTGTGGGGTGTCGCTGCGCGACAGTTTTTTATGTTGAGCTTCTACCCCTCCACCATCCTTCGGATGGTGGAGGGGTAACAGTATCTACCGCCTCACCCCTCAAAACGGCACTCGCACGCCCATTCTTCCGTCAAACGCATGTCCCTGTCCCGACAATCCCGTGCTTGCGCCGAGGTTGGCGAAGAGGGCGACGCCGGAGAACCAGCCGTCGAAACCGGCGCGGAGTTCCACGCCGGTGCCGGTTTGTCTGGCCTCGAACGATACCGGGTCGGAGGCGGAGGAGAAGGTGGTTTTGGGTTTGGCGAGGAACTCGTTGGTCAGGCTCAAACGCAGCCAGCCGGAACCCACCGCGTCGGGCGCGTCTTTCCAGTTGTGCGCGAGGCGCACGCCCACGCGACCTTGCAAACTTTTCACATCGTCGAAACTCACCTTGGTGTTGTTGCCAGGGAGCACGCCTTTTTCGTGGGTGCTGTTGATGTTGATGTGCTGATATGTCAGTTGCGCTTGCGGCTCAATGCCCCATGTCTGATCGCCGTCCGACCAGAAAGGCAGGCCACCTTCGAGCGATGCGGCGTAGCCCGTGCCGTCGGTGTTGATGTAAGCGCCCGTGATATGGTCGCGCGCGTTCACGCCGTAGCGCGTGCCTTGCGCGACCACATCAATGTAGCCGCCTTCCGCGCCGAAGTGGGTGAAATACAAGCCCAGGCTATTGCCGTGCATTCCGGTTTGTCCGGCATAGCCCCAGTTGACCGCGCCCACATCGCCCTCGATCTGGCCATAGGCGTAATACGCGCCGAAGTGGTTGCGGTTGCCGCTGGCGTCTTCGGTACGCAACAGATCCACGCCGAGCTGGCCGACGATGTAATCGTAATCATAGGTTGGTCCATGATTACCGTAGATGCCCGCCGAGCCGCCGTTGCGTTTGCCCACGCCGCCCAGACCGCGCGCCCAGAAGGCACTGGACTGGCACTCCGCCCAACTGAGTTGGTCTTGTCCGCAGGCATTATCATCCACGCCGTGCTGATCGTGGCGCGTGGGATGACGCTCGTGCAGCGAGCCGAGCAACACCGAGCCATAGGTCAGCGCAAGCCCGGGGGCGGCGGCGATGAGCGAAGTCGCCGGATTGTAATTCGGCACATCACCGCTGTTCGGCGTCGCGCAAGCGGGGTCATTCGGGTTGGTGTTGCAATCCACCAACGCCGAAGTCAAAAACCAATCCTCGCCGGTTCCGCCCACGGTCTTGTAACGCAAGGTATAAGCATAAGGGCCGACCGCGACAAAGCCGCCGGGGTTGGCGAGAGTAAACGCGCCCGACGTGGTTCCGTTATCCGTCTGCACCACCTTGATGCCGTCGCCCTGCGTCACCCCGGCGGCGGCGAGACCGGCCACATTGGTCACAAAAATACCCGCTGTGCCGGTCACGGCGGAACCGTTCTTGATGTCCAGCACCAGCAAATCGGTCAACTGCGTCGCGGCATCGTTCAAATAAGTGTTGAACAAAATCCGGCTATTCGCGCCGAAATTCACGCTGTTGCCGGTCAATTTAAACGTGCTGAAACCGCCCCCGCCGTTGCCGGGCGTTGCGGAACCGGCGATGTTCAAATTGCCGTTCAGCGTGATCTTGTCCGCGCGCACTTCGCCCAAAATCCCGCCCGCGAGCGTGGCGTTCTGGTCAACGGTAAAGGTCGAATCGCCCGCCGCCGCGCCGGTCGCTTCCGCCTCCAACGCGCCATACACCGCATTGTTGCGGACGGTAAACGTACCCGCCTGCACCGTCGTTTCGCCATAAACTTTCGACCAGCGATCCGATGCGTTGGCGTAATTCGTGCCGTCGAAAATCACCTCGCCGAACTCACCCGTTTTGGTCACGGTAATCAAACCGTTCGCGGCATTGTTCATCACCGGATCAAAAAACGTGATCGTCCTGTTGCCCGTATTCAAACCCAGCGTCGCGCCGCCGTTGGTGTTATCCAT
>JAITWS010000016.1 GCA_031285185.1 Methylobacillus sp. | reverse complement strand
CCTTGCGGAGGAGCTTTGCAAAACTCCCCTCGCCCACTTGTGGGAGAGGGGTAGGGGTGAGGGGGCGTTGTCATTGCGAGGCGTAAAACGCCGTGGCAATCCAGCCTCCACCTGTGGGGCGGAAAACACTGGATTGCTTCGCTACGCTTGCAATGACGGCAACATGCGCTTCCCTCGCCCCTTGTGGGAGAGGGGTGGGGGTGTGGGGGCAGTTAAATACTCCGTTCGTCCTGAGCGGGTCGAAGGATGGACGGGGCGGTTGGTCAGAGGTTGAACGTTTGACGGATGGGTGGTTGTTCACCCCCTTTGACAAGCTCAGGGCGAACGGGTTTTTGTTCTGGATCCCCGCCTGCGCGGGGATGAGCGGGAAAATGCCCCCTCTCCCCTACCCCTCTCCCACAAGGGGCGAGGGGTTTGTGGGAGATTAACCTTCTCGACACAGGAAAAGAAGGACGTAATTGATATAGCAAGTTGATGGTGTAGCACTCAAGCCGCAGTAGTTCCCCCTAGCGGCTTGCCTCATGGGTGCGGTATCTCGCGATGCCGCACCCTTTTTTTGCGAGGGAGGAGGACTTTTCCTGCTCGACAAAGAGAGTCACGCCGGTCCCGCGAACAAGTCGTGATCGTCGGCGTCGGTGATCGTGGCTTCCACCAAATCTCCCGGCAGCAAGCCTGCGCCGCCTTCCAGATAGACCACGCCGTCTATTTCCGGGGCGTCGGCGGCGCTGCGTCCCACGGCGTTTTCTTCGTCGGCGGCATCTACCAGAACGAGCAGGGTTTGGCCAATTTTGTTTTGCAATTTTTTTGCGCTGATGTCGGCTTGCAGTTGCATGAAACGCGCGAGGCGTTCCTGTTTCACTTCTTCCGGCACGGCATCGGGCAAAGCGTTCGCGGTTGCGCCTTCGACCGGCGAATAGGCGAAGCAGCCGACGCGATCCAGTTGCGCTTCGCGCATGAAGTCCAGCAACTGTTGGAAATCGTCTTCGGTCTCGCCGGGAAAGCCGACGATGAAGGTGCTGCGTAGAGTAATTTCCGGGCAGATTTCGCGCCAGGCGCGGATGCGCGCGAGATTGTTTTCGCTGCTCGCGGGGCGTTTCATCGCTTTCAAAATGCGCGGACTTGCGTGTTGGAACGGCACGTCGAGATAGGGCAAAATTTTTCCGTCGGCCATGAGCGGAATCACTTCGTCAACGTGCGGATAGGGATAAACATAATGCAGCCGCACCCACACGTCGAGATCGGCCAGCGCGGTCGCGAGTTCGGTCATGCGCGTTTTGAGCGGGCGGCCTCCCCAAAAGCCGGTGCGGTATTTCACGTCCACGCCGTAGGCGGAAGTATCCTGCGAAATCACGAGTAATTCGCGCACGCCCGCGTTGACGAGATTTTCCGCCTCTTGCATCACATCGCCGACCGGACGGCTCACGAGATCGCCGCGCAAATTCGGGATGATGCAAAACGCGCAGCGATGATTGCAACCTTCGGAAATTTTCAGATAGGCGTAATGTTGCGGCGTGAGGCGCACGCCCTGCGGCGGCACGAGGTCGGTATAAGGGTCGTGCGGCTTGGGGCTGTGCGCGTGCACCGCTTCCATCACTTCGTCGAGCGCATGAGGCCCGGTCACCGCGAGCACGGCGGGATGCGTTTCGCGCACCACATCGCCCTTGGCGCCGAGGCAGCCGGTCACAATCACCTTGCCGTTTTCCGCGAGCGCCTCGCCGATGGCATCGAGCGATTCTTCCACAGCCGCGTCTATGAACCCGCATGTGTTGACCACCACCAGATCGGCGTTCCGATAACTGCCGGTGATGGCATAACCCTCCGCCCGCAATTGCGTCAAAATGCGCTCCGCATCCGATGATGCCTTGGGGCAACCGAGCGAAACAAAACCGACCTGGGGGATGTGTTGAGCCATGTTGAAATAGTGCGAAAAAACGCGAATTATACTGCCCTCCCCCTGCCTGAGACGAATTTTGCAAAGTTTTGTTGCATGACTCATGCTTGTCGGTGATAATCTTGTAATATTAATACAGGTTTTATGTTTGGCTATCGAAGGGAGACTGTCATGGGATTTTGGGCAAGATTATTTGGCCTTGAACAAACGGCACGGCAAACGGCAACATCCCGGGAGAATTCATCATCGTCGCGGCCACATCCGGCAAAGCCCCGCTACGCGCCGGGAACGCGCATCGCTTATGACGACCATCTTATCGCGCAATTGCAGGCCGACCATCGCAAGTTGCTCGCGCTGTTTACCGCGACCCGCAATGCTTTCGCGGCGGGCGACACCGCCCACACCACGGAAAATCTGGAACACTTCAAAAGCGAAATTCAGGCGCACCTGCTGACGGAAGAAATCCGGCTTTATGTTTATCTGGAAAACACGCTCGCCGGGGATGAATTCAACCACACGCTGATGCGTAACATGCACAGGGAAATGGCCTCGATCGGCCATGATGTGCTGGGTTTTCTGGATAAATACAGCACGCTGGGAAAAAACCCCGCGTTGAATACCAGCTTCGCCGCCGATCTCGATCACTTGGGCGAAGTTTTGGTCGAACGCATCCAGCGCGAAGAATCCACCTTGTATCCGCTGTACATATCGCCGACATAACCGGGCAAAACGCGCGAAAACCTTCACCCTCACCCCAGCCCTCTCCCACAAGTGGGAGAGGGAGAACAACGGTAGCCCTCGCAAACGAAAAAGAGAAAATCCCGCGCTATGCGCCAAGCCGGGACACCACATATTCGACACACAATCAACGCATCGTCTCCCCATAATCAACTTGCATCATGGCCTCTCCGTAATTTGGGGAGTTTGTCATGTTGCGCGTTGCTTCTGGTTCTGTTCACACATCCGCTGTTCTGCATGAGTTTGCGCGGTTTGGCGGCAAGCAGGTTCGGGCTTGTTTGTTCGGGATCGTCATGTTGACGCTGATGCTGGTCACGCATCGGGCTTATCCCGACTGGATGCCGTTGTATCGTTATGATTTTCTGTTTCTTGCCGCATTGGCGGCGCAGGCGGTTTTGCTGGCGTGCAGAATGGAGACGCCGGAGGAAGCCCGTGTCATCGCGCTTTATCATGTCATCGGCACGGTGATGGAGTTGTTCAAGACCGGCGCGGGGTCGTGGGTGTATCCCGAACCCAGTGTGTTTCATATCGGCGGCGTGCCGCTTTTCAGCGGTTTTATGTATTCCTGCGTCGGCAGTTATCTTTGCCGCGTATGGCGCTTGTTTGATTTCAAGTTCACCGGCCATCCCGCGCAATCCTCGCTGGCGATTTTGAGCGCGTTGATCTATTGCAATTTCTTCGCCCATCATTGGCTGCCGGACATCCGTCTCGCGTTGTTCGCGCTGACCATCGCGCTGTTTCTGCGTACCCGCGTCCATTTTCGGGTGTGGCGGGTTTACCGTTCCGCGCCGCTGCTGCCGGGGTTCGCGCTGATCGCGCTGCTGATCTGGATCGCGGAAAATATCGGAACCTATTCCCGCGCATGGATTTATCCGAGCCAGATGCACGGCTGGGAGCCGGTCAGCCTCGCCAAGATGGGATCATGGTTTCTGCTCATGATTATCAGCTATGCGTTGGTGGCGATGATGAATAAACCCGCCACACATTCGGCACACAATCAGCGCATCGTCTCCCCATAATCAACTTGCATCATGGTCACACTTCAACCCAAGGAGTTTGTCATGTTCCTGCCGTTTTATATGGCGCCCGGCCTCGCCATCAAGGGGCTGATGCCCCGGCACTTCAGCTTTTCCGCGTTCGCGCTTGCCACTGTCGCGATGGAAATTGAGCCGTTGTATCGCCTGTGGACTTACCAGTCGCCGCTGCACGGCGTTTCGCACACGCTGACCGGGGCGTTGCTGATCGCGATTCTGACGGCGCTGTTTGGCCGCGCGGCGCTCGGCATTTTCTGGCGGCTGTTTGAAAAAACGGGCGCGATGCTGGAGAACTATGCCGTCACCTGGACGCAAGTCTGGTCAGGCGCGTTGCTGGGCGCGGGTTCGCGCTTGCTGCTGGACGCGGTGATGTATCCCGACGTGCATCCGTTCGCGCCGATCACGGAGGCGAATCCCCTGCTCATGCCCACGCTGGATTTAAGCATCCTGCTCGCCTGCGTGCTCGCGGGCATGGGCGGCATGGCGCTCATGCTGGCGCGCGCCGCGTGGCAGCAATACCGCGCGGCATAACCCGACAATCACAGAAAGGAAAAAAATCATGAATCGCTTCCCCTTGTTTTTCAAAACGCTGGCCATAGGTTTGCTCACGCTGTTGCTGCTGATTCCGCTCAGCATGATCGAATACAAAATTTCCGAACGTCAGTCGCTGCAACAAGGCGTGCAGGAAAATATCGCGCAAAGTTCGGCGCGGGATCAGACGTTAAGCGGCCCCTATCTGGTGCTGCGCTATCAGGTGCGCGAGACCAGGGTGGAGAAAGATAAAAACGGAAAGGAAACATTCACCGTCGTGACGAGCGACCCCAAAATCAAAATCATCGAACCGCACGCGCTCAAAATTGACGGCAACGTGGATGTGGAATCGCGCAAACGCGGCATCTACAAGGCGCAGGTTTTCAATCTTCATGCGGCCTTGAACGGCAACTTTGTCGTGCCCGCGTTTGAGCATTCCGAAAACATCATTCCGCTCGACGCGCATTTCATCATGGGTATCAGCGATCCGCGCGGAATCTACAAAACCCCGACGCTGACGCTGGACGGAAAAAATTACGAATTCGACGCGGGCATCGCGCCGCTTGAAGGACGCGGCATCAAGGTGTTGCTGCCCGCGTTCAACCCCGCGCAGCAGCAGAGTTTCAATTTCAAATTTCCGCTCGATCTGCAAGGCACGACCGCGCTTTCCATGCGACCCGTGGGCGCGTTGACCGAAGCGCATCTCACCTCCGCCTGGCCGCATCCGTCTTTCGTTGGCAGCTATCTGCCGCGCGAACGCAGCGTTTCCGATCAGGGATTCGACGCGCAATGGCAAATCAGCGGCCTCGCGAAAAGCGCCTCGGCGCAAAACGGCAATGAACGCTCGGGCGAAACCGAAGTGTTCTCGGTCAGCTTCATTGATCCGGTCAACATTTATCTCATGTCCGAACGCGCGGTGAAATACGGCCTCATGTTCGTGGTGCTGGTATTCACCGCCTTCTTTTTGTTTGAAGTGCTGCGCGGCCTGCGCGTCCACCCCATGCAATACACACTGGTCGGCCTCGGCATGGCGATGTTCTTCCTGCTGATTATCAGCCTCTCGGAACACATCCCCTTCGCCGCCGCCTACGCCGTCTCAAGCGCCGCCTGCGTGCTGCTGATCGGCTTCTATCTCGTCGGCGTGCTCCGCAGTTGGCGACCCGCGCTGCTGTTCTCCGGCGGAATCGCGCTGCTGTACGGCGTGCTCTACGGCGTGCTGCAATCCGAAGACAACGCGCTGGTAATGGGCACGCTGATTCTCTTCGCCGCGCTCGCCACCGTGATGATGCTCACGCGCCGCATGGATTGGTACAAACTGCGCGGCGCGGCAGATGAAAGCGCCGCCTGAAGCGCGTTTGGCAGGATGGATGAAGCGCAAGCGACGTCCATCCTGCCCGCAATACCGATATTTTTCAGGCCGTTTATTTCGGCAAGGCTTGACACAACGGAACGACATGCCCAAGATTGCCTGCATTAAAATACATGTCTATCGAAATCCCCATCAAACACCATGATAAAAATTTCCCGTCTGATTTTTGATTACCCCGGTCGGCGCGCGTTGGATGATGTGAGCCTGGAGGTGCAGGCGGGCAGCGTGACCGCGTTGGTGGGGCCGAACGGCGCGGGCAAGACGACGTTGATGCGCTGCATTGCGGGATTGGAAACGCCGCTTTCGGGGAGCATTGAAGTCGCGGGCATGGATGTGATCGAGGAGCCGCGCGCCGTGCATCGCAGCATGGGTTATTTGTCCGACTTTTTCGGTCTTTATCAGGAACTCACCGTCGCGCGCTGTCTGGAATATGCCGCCGCTTCGCAGGGTTTGTCCGCTGCCGCGATTCCGCAGGCCATCCGCGATACCGCGCGACGCTTGCAACTTACCGATCGTTTGCAGCAATTGAGCGGCAGCCTTTCGCGCGGGTTGCGGCAGCGCGTGGCGGTCGGGCAGGCCATCATCCATCAGCCCAAAGTTTTGTTGCTCGACGAACCGGCTTCCGGTCTCGACCCCGAGGCGCGCAGCGAGCTTGCCGCCTTGTTCCGCCAGTTGCAGGCCGACGGTATGACCTTGCTGGTTTCTTCGCACATTCTGGCTGAACTCGACGAGTATTCCACGCACTTGCTTGTGTTGCGCGATGGTCGCGTGCTGGAAAATCGGGCGCTGTCGGTACCCGCCCACGCTGACGAAGTTCGCATTCTTGCTCTGCAACTGGCCGCGCCCGACGCGCGTTTGGCCGGTTGGTTGAAGGCGCAGCCGGGGCTGGTTTGCGAGGATGTTGAACATGATCGCGCCGAAATCCATTTCCGCGGCGACGCGACCGCGCAAGCCGGGTTGCTGGTCGCGCTGGTGCAGGCCGGTTTTGCCGTCAGCAGTTTTGCCGAACACAAGGAGAGTTTGCAGCAATCTTATCTGCGCTCGGTGGCCGCCCATCTGGAGAAAACATCATGATGAATCCCGAGTTCCGGCGCAACCTGTGGCTGTCTTTTTCGACGCATCGCCTGATCGCGATGCCCGCGCTGCTGGCCTTGATTTTTCTGACGGCGGCGATCACCGCCGTCAACGTACCTTTAATTTTGTACAACACGGCATCCATATTGTTCATCCTCATCGCGTGGGGTTGGGGCGCGCTCAATGCGGGCGCATCCATTGTTGACGAGTTCCGCGAAAAAACCTGGGATCAGCAGCGCATGAGCGCGCTCGGATCGTGGACGATGACCTGGGGAAAACTGTTTGGCGCCACCGCGTTCAACTGGTATGGCGGCGCGATCTGCCTGCTTGTGATGGTGGTTTGCGGCACTCTCTCGAACCGCCCGAACTGGGTGTTGGAAATACCGACGCTGATCGCAGCCAGCATTCTGACCCACGCCATGATGATCGCGTCCAACCTGTACGCAGGACGATTCGATTCTAACTTTTTCCGGCGCGGCGGCGCGGCCTTGATCGTTCTTCTGTTCGTGGTGGTGGGGATAGGCTTGCAAGCCACTGCGATGCGAATATCCAACCCCGAGCCGGGTTCGACTGTCGTTTGGTGGGGCATGGTCGTCGGCGACGAAAACATCTTTCTGCTGGAAAGCGCCCTGCTCTTCATGGTGTGCGCCACCATCGCCGCCTGGCGCTTGATGAGCAACGCCTTGCAAATCCGCACACTGCCGTGGGCATTGCCCTTGTTCGTGTTGATACTGGCCGTTTATTGCGGCGGATTTGCCGAAAAGAAATGGTTCAGCCTGATCGGATTCGCCATCGCGGCAGGCTTCAGTTACATCATGCTGCTGACCGAGCCGAACACTCTGCTCCTCTGGAACAAACTGCGGCTGCGCCTGCAAACCGGCGACTGGCGCAGCTTGCTGGCCGAGTTGCCGTTGTGGACGGTCACTTTTTTGCTCACGCTTGTTTTCGCCCTGGCCGTCATGCTGACCTGGCCTTTTGCTGCGCCCGACACACGCGCCATCGGCGCGCTCATCCCGCTGGTGGCAACCGTATTGCTGTTGCGCGATGTTTGCATCGTCCTCTTCTTTTCATTCGCGCCCAACGCGCGCCGACCCATCGCCGTCGCCGTGCTTTATATCATCGTGCTCAATTTTTTGCTGCCGTATTTTTTTGAAAAACTGGGCTTGCGCGCCGCCGCTTATTTTTGCGATCCCGTCTCCGACTTGTTTGACACGGAACCTTACGGAACAGTCACACTTTCCCTGCTGATCGCCAGCATACACGCCGCGTTCATGCTGGGCATCGTGATCTGGCGCTTCAACAAAATCCGGCGGCAAACAGGTTGAGGCTAATTGACCTCCTTCCAACTTCATTTTCTGTTTGAAGCCCTCGCCTATGCGGTGGGCTTTCGTTTTTTTCTCCACCTTCGCAAGCGCGACGCGGCGGCGTTGGCGGACAAGGAAAACGCGCTGGTGATCGGCGTGGGCGCGATTGTCGGCGCAGCCTTGGGCGCGAAGATCGCGTGGATGTTGTACGACCCGGTTTCCGCCTTCGCCGATTTTCCCGACTGGCGGCATTTGCTCGGCGGCAAATCCATCATAGGCGCGTTGCTGGGCGGTTTGCTGGGCGTGGAAACGGCCAAACGCGCAATGGGGATACGCGCCTCAACCGGCGATGCGTTCGCGTTGCCGTTGATGTTGGGTATTTTCATAGGCCGCATCGGTTGTTTTCTCGCGGGGTTGGATGACGGCACTTATGGCAACGCGACTTCGCTGCCGTGGGGCGTGGATTTTGGCGACGGCATTCCGCGCCATCCCACGCAAATTTACGAGGAAATTTTTCTCGCGCTGTGGGCGATGTTGTTAATTGTTCGCGGAAAAATTCTCACGCAAACCGGCGACCGTTTCCGCGTTTTCCTGATCGGTTATTTGATCTATCGCCTGCTGATAGAATGGATACGCCCGATGCCGATGATTTATCTGGGCGTGTTCTCCGGCCTGCAATTGCTGTGCATCGCCGGATTGCTCTATTACCATCGGGATATTCCGCGACTGACAAAGGAGCTGCTGTGGGCGCGAAAGTAAGGCCGTATCTGTTTTACGACAGCGCCACCTCGGTCTGCAGCGAATGCCTGCGCCGCGTGCAGGCGAATATCGTCATCAAGGACGGCGCGGTTTACATGGACAAATGGTGTCCGCAACACGGCGCCGAGCGCGTGTTGATCGCCGACGATGCCGATTATTATCGCCGCTGCCGCGAAGTATTCATCAAGCCGCCCGAAATGCCGCGCCTGTTCAACACCGAGCGGCGCTGGGGCTGCCCTTACGATTGCGGTTTGTGCCCCGACCACATGCAGCACAGTTGTTTGACGCTGGTCGAAATCACCGATCACTGCAATTTGCGCTGCCCGATCTGCTATGCCGATTCCAGCCCGCAACGCCAGACTTCGCGCGATCTCGCCACCGTGGAGCGCATGTTGGATGCCATCGTCGCCAACGAAGGCGAGCCGGATGTGGTGCAAATTTCCGGCGGTGAACCGACGCTGCATCCGCAATTTTTTGAAATTCTCGATGCCGCCAAGCGCCGCCCGATCAAGCATTTGATGGTGAATACGAACGGCCTCAAAATCGCGCAGGAAACGGAATTTGCCGAACGGCTCGCGGGCTACATGCCGGGCTTTGAAATTTATCTGCAATTCGATTCGCTGCGCGACGAGGTTAATCTCGAACTGCGCGGCGCGAAGCTCGCCGACATCCGCAAACGCGCGCTGGAAACGCTCAACCGCCTCGGCCTTTCCACCACGCTCGTCGTCACCGTCAAAAAAGGGCTGAACGACGACGAACTCGGTGACATCATCCACTACGCCCTGCAACAACCCTGCGTGCGCGGCGTGACCTTCCAGCCGATTCAACGCGCGGGACGCACCGAAAATTACGACCCCGCGCGCGACCGGCTTACGCTCACCGAAGTGCGCCGCCGCATTCTGCACCAAAGCACGCTGTTCCGCGAGGCAGACCTCATTCCCGTGCCCTGCCATCCCGACAGTCTTGCGATGGCTTACGCGCTTAAAATTGGCGATCAACTCACGCCGCTGACGGGTTTGGTTCCGCCGCAAGTGCTCATCGAAGGCGGACGCAACAGCATCGTGCTGGAAAAGGATCAGGGGCTGCGCGACGCGGTATTCAAACTTTTCGCCACCAACCACTCGCCGCAATCGCAAGCCTGCTCGCTCGCCGATCTGCTGTGCTGCCTGCCGCAAGTGCAAGCGCCGCCCGAACTCGATTACCGCAACGTGTTCCGCGTGCTCATCATGGCGTTCATGGATGCCGAAAGTTTCGACGTGCGCTCGGTACGCAAAAGCTGCGTCCACATCGCGCAACCCGACGGACGCATTATTCCGTTCGACAATTACAACCTGTTTTATCGTGACGACCGCGCGCAGTATTTGGAACAGTTACGGCGTTTGGTCGAGGCGGAATCCGCGCCGTTGGGCGGGGAGAAAAGTTGATGGAACAGAACTGCTTACCCTCACCCCTGCCCCTCTCCCACGAGTGGGAGAGAGCGAAGCGAGAGGGCAAGAACTGCCAAAGCTCTCTTGCACCCGCTTGTCGAAGCTCTCCCTCTCCACTCACGAGGGCTGTGGAAGTTCTCCCTCTCCCGTCGGTGGAAGAGAACCGCAGAAGTTCTCCCTCTCCCGCTTGCGGGAGAGGGTTGGGGTGAGGGCGAGCATTCGATATATCATTTGAGCAGAAACTGCTCTAAACCAAGGAGAATCTCATGGAACAAAACCCCTTACCCGAACAACCCGCTGAAACCCAACCCGATCGCGGTTCGATCTGGCTGGGCTTCGGCTTGTTCTGGGTGGTTGCCATCGTTGGCGGCGTGGTGTGGTGGCTGCTCACGATGGGTTTGAGCATCGCCTGGCTTTACCTGCCCGCGGGCATCACCTCCTGGCTGTCCTCCGGTCTGGCCATCGTCGCGCTGCTTGTGCCGCTGGCGTTCGCCGCCTGGATGGCTGTGCGCGGACGCACGCGCACGGCGCTGGGCGTGGTGCTGGGTTACGCTCTCGCCATCGCGCTGCCTTTGCTGGCAATTTCCATCTGCATCGGTCTGGTCGGCGGGATGGGCAATATCGGTCGGTAAAAATCACCGCAAATTACGATTCATCAATGAAAGGATCATCATGAACAAGCATCAAATCGCAGCCTTGACCGCCCTGGGTCTCGCGCTGACCAACCCGGCGTTGGCGGAGGAAATCCGCAGCACGCTGGATGACCAGAAGAGCGTCGCCGTGACCATCTACAACGAAAATCTCGCGCTCATCAAAGACCAGCGCACGATCACGCTGGGCAGCGGACAAACCACGCTCGCCTTTCGCGACGTGAGCGCGTGGATGCGGCCGGAGACGGCTTTGCTGCGTAGCTTGAATACGCCGGGCAAGTTGTCGGTGATCGAGCAGAATTTCGATTTTGATCTGCTCACGCCGCAAAAACTGCTGGAAAAATACGTGGGCAAAACCGTGGGCGTGGTGAAAACGCATCCGACCACGGGCGCGGAAACCGTCGAACAGGCGCAGGTATTGTCGGCGAGTAACGGCGTCGTGCTCAAGATGGGCGACCATATCGAAACCGGCGTGCCGGGACGCATTGTTTACAACGACGTGCCCGTCAATCTGCGCGACCGTCCCACGCTGGTGATGTCGCTCAACAACGGCGGCGCGGCGCAGCAGGATGTGGAACTGAGCTATCTTTCCGGCGGCTTAAGCTGGAAGGCCGATTACGTGGCCGAGCTGAACGCCACGGATGACAAGCTCGATCTTTCCGGCTGGGTGACGCTCACCAACACCAGCGGCGCGAGCTACCGCAATGCGAAGCTGCAACTGGTCGCGGGCGATGTGAATCAGGTGAAGGAGGAGATGGATTTTGCGCAACCCATCGTGGCGGAGATGCAAGCGCCCGCGCCCGCCGCAAAATCGCGAATGGCCGAGGAATCGCTGCTCGAATATCATCTCTACACGCTGGATCGCCCAACCACCATCGCCGAAAACCAGACCAAGCAAGTCGCGCTGCTTTCCGCCGCGCAAGTGCCGGTACGCAAGGAATTGGTGCTGAACGGCAACAACTATTACTACAGCTCCAGCTATGGCGATCTGGGGCAGAAAATAAAACTGGGCGTGTTCGTCGAATTTGAAAACAAGGAAAGCAACAAGCTCGGAATGCCGCTACCCAAGGGCGTGATTCGCGTCTATAAAAAAGACAGTTCCGGCAACGCGCAATTCGTCGGCGAAGACCGCATAGACCACACGCCCAAAAACGAAAAAATCCGCCTCAAACTGGGCGAGGCATTCGACGTGACGGCGGACAAAAAACAAACCGATTTCAAGCGGATGCCCAACCCCGGCAAAAGCACTTACCTGTTTGAAAGCGCCTACGAAATCACGCTCAAAAACGCGAAGAAGGAAGCCGTGACCGTGACCGTGCAGGAACCGATTCCCGCCGACTGGAAAATTTTGAATTCCAGCCATCCGTATGAAAAAGCGACCAGCAACACGGCGGTCTGGAAAATCACGATACCGGCGGAAGGCAAAACCACGCTGACCTACCGCGTGCAGGTGAAGTATTGAACGGCACGCTTTATCTGATTCCGGTTACGCTTGGCGATGATGTCATCGCCAAGGCGCTGCCGCCGGAGGTGGTGGAAATTATCCGGCGGCTGGAATTTTTCGTCGTCGAAAACGAAAAAACCGCGCGGCGATTTTTAGGTGCAATCAAACCGCAAAAACCCGTGCGCGAATTGCAATTGCGCGCGCTCAACGAGCACACGCCGGAAAAGGAATTGCCGGATTTGCTCGCGCCGCTGCTGCAAGGCCGCGATGTCGGCCTCATGTCCGAAGCGGGCTGCCCCGGCATCGCCGACCCCGGCGCGCAACTCGCCGCGCTCGCGCACCGCCACGGCATCCGCGTCGCCCCGCTGGTCGGCCCCTCCTCCATCCTGCTCTCGCTCATGGCCTCCGGACTGGACGGCCAACGCTTCAGTTTTCTCGGCTATCTCCCCGCCGAAAAAGCCGCGCGCGTGCAGAAACTGCGCGAGATCGAACACGACTCGCGCAAACGCCGCGAAACGCAAATTTTCATCGAAACACCGTATCGCAATCAACACATGCTGGAAGATATTCTCGCAACCTGCCACGCGGAAACGCGCCTGTGCATCGCGTGCAATGTCAGTCTGGAAGGCGAGATGATAGTGACGAAGCGCGTCGCGGAATGGAAACAAACCCCGCCGCCCGACCTGCACAAAAAACCTGCGGTGTTTTTGTTGCTGGCGTGAGAGAGCGCAGATTTTGCAGATCGTCATTGCGAGGAGCGCAGCAATCCAGCCGCATAGGTTGGCGGTGAACGTAGTGAACCCCAACGTTTGATGTTGCAATGTTGGGGTTCGTGCCTCACCCCAACCTATTCTCTGCGCCTCGCAATGACGCGGTTGGCGTAGGGGCGGGTTTTAAACCCGCCCGGGTTTTTTCCGTGGCCTGCGTGGGCAGGTTTGAAACCTGCCCCTACACGCCCGCCCAACCCTCTTCCATAAACGGGAGAGTCATGCTGCGCGAAGTCGCAGCATCCATGAGGTTTGTGGATTCCGCGACTTCGCGCGGAATGACGAGCTGGCAGATTGGATAAACCGCCCTACTTTCCCCGCATAAACATCTTATCGAGATCGCTCATCGTCACCTGAAACCAAGTCGGACGACCATGATTGCATTGGTCGGAGCGTTCGGTGGCTTCCATGTCGCGCAGGAGCGCGTTCATTTCGGGGATGGTGAGGCTGCGGTTGGCGCGCACGGCGGAGTGGCAGGCCATGGTGGCGAGCATTTCGTTGCGGCGTTCGGTGAGCGCGCGGCTGCCGCCGTATTCGCGGATGTCGGCGATGACGGCGCGCGCGAGTTCGACGGCGTTGGCTTCCGCGAGCATGGCGGGAATCGCGCGCACGGCGAGCGATTCGGGTGAGAGCGCGGCGATTTCAAAACCCAGATCGCGCAGCACATCCTGCTGTTCTTCCACGGTTGCGACTTCCAGCCGGTCGGCGTGAAAACTCACGGCGAGCAGCAGGGGCTGCATTGCGATCGCGCGGTTGTCGAGCGCGTTTTTGAGGCGTTCGTACATGATGCGTTCGTGCGCGGCGTGCATGTCAACGACAATCAGGCCTTGCTGATTTTGCGCGAGCACATAAACGCCGTGCAGTTGCGCGACCGCGAAACCGAGCGGAAATTCCTGCGCGGTTTCCTGCGTTTCCGTTGCCACGAATTTTGCATCGGGCGCGGGCGAAATGCCGCCAAACAGCGTTTCGTAAAAGCCCAGACTTTCCGCCGCCTTGAGCGGAATCTGCGGCTGATATGGCGCGCGATAACTGTCGGGAATGGCTGCTGTGCCGGACGCGGAAACAGGCGTTGCCGCCGCGTTGGCGGGCGCGGCCAGCACCTTGTGCAGCGCGTGAAAAATAAAACGATGCACGGCCTGCCCGTCGCGGAAGCGCACTTCGGTTTTGCTCGGATGCACGTTGACATCCACCAGCGTCGGGTCAATCTCGAAAAACAGCGCGTAAGCCGGGTGGCGCTCGTGGTGCAACACGTCCTGATACGCCTGACGAATCGCGTGCGCGACGAGTTTGTCGCGGATGAATCGGCCATTGCAATAAAAATACTGGGCATCGCGCGAGAGCTTGGAATACGCGGGTTTGGCGATCATGCCCCAGAGCCGGATTCCGGCGGCGGATTCGTCCAGCATCAAGGCGTGTTCGACAAATTCGTCGCCGAGAATTTCGGCGAGACGTTTGCGCGGCTCGCCTGCCATCAAGCGCCATTGCGCGCGGCCATTGTGTTGCAGCATAAAGCCCACGTCGGGACGCGAGAGCGCGATGCGGCGGAAAACTTCCTCGCAATGACCGTATTCGGTGTTTTCGGTTTTGAGAAATTTGCGCCGCGCGGGTGTGTTGAAATAAAGATCGTTCACCTCCACCACCGAGCCTTGGTCGAGCGCCGCCGGTTCCGCGGGAATGAGCGCCGCGCCTTCGGAGGCGATGCGCCATGCGTGTTTGTGCGCGCGCGAACGGCTTACGATAGCGGTGCGGGAAACGGAGGCGATGCTCGCAAGCGCCTCGCCGCGAAAACCCAGACTGGCAACGCGCTCCAGATCGTCCAGACTGGCGATTTTGCTCGTCGCGTGGCGCGTGAGCGCGAGCGGCAATTCATCGGGAGCTATGCCGCCTCCGTTGTCCGCAACGCGCAGTTGCTTGATGCCGCCTTGTTGCAGGATGACCGAGATATTGTCCGCGCCCGCGTCCAGACTGTTTTCCAGCAATTCCTTGAGTGCGGAAGCGGGTCGCTCGACCACTTCGCCTGCGGCGATCTGGCTGATGAGATGGTCGGGGAGTAGCTGGATTTTCATGGGGATATTTTACCGATGATTGATTATGCGCGGGGTTAATTCCCCTTCGGTGAAGGGGTGGCTCCGAAGGAGATGGGGTAGTTCACAACAAAATCGTCGCGGTAGCGACACAGTATATTTTGTGCCCCTGCGGGGCGATTTTTCTTTTTGAACTACCCCGTCCGCTTCGCGTCCACCCCTTCTCCGAAGGGGAATAAAAATGCCGCCACTCTCACGAATGGCGGCATGTTTCTGAAACAAAACGAACGATCAGGAGAACAGCTTTTTGAGCCAGCAGAAAAAGCCTCCGCCGGAGCTTCCGCCGCTGGCTGCGTCCACCAGTTCGCGGATTTCGCGGGCGGCGACATCGGGGGCTTTGGAGCCGGTGATCGCGCCGCCGACGACAACGATGTCGGGGCCGGCTTTGACGACTTGTTGCACGGTGGCTTGTTTGATGCCGCCTGCCACGGAGATACGCACGCTCAAGCCCAGCGCCACGAGCGCGCCCAGATCGGCGAACGGGGTTTGACCGGCGAGTTGCTGGTCTATGCCGGTGTGGATGCCGATGATGTGCGCGCCGACCTTGACGGCTTCCTGCGCGCGGGCGGCTTTGTCGGTCACATTGATGAGGTCAACCTGGGCTTGTTTGCCGTAGGCGTTCGCGACATCCACCACACCTTTGATCGTGCCGATGTCGGCGGTTCCGAGCACGGTGGTGATGTCGGCGCCGGCCTTGAAGAACGGCTCGGCTTCGTAATAACCGGCGTCCATGGTTTTAAGGTCGGCGAAAATCAGTTTGTCTGGATGTTGCGCGCGTATCGCCTTGACGATGGCGATGCCGTTCACCTTGAGGCAGGGTGTGCCGATTTCGATGATGTCCACATAGGGCGCGGCCTGACGGGCGAGCGCGAGTGTCTGTTCGTAATCAAGTGAATCGAGTGCTACTTGTATCAATGGCTTGGCCACGGTTATTTCCTCCGAATGAATAACTAAGGTGTCGCTTTATGGGCGGTACGTTTCGTTGCGATCTCAATAATACAATTTTTTCGGGGGGTTTAGTCAATAAATTTTATCGTTCCATATCAATTGGTTAGTATCGCAAGACCTGTATCAGATCAGCTTGAAGCGTTTTATTTTGCGATACAGCGTGGCGCGGCTGATGCCGAGGCTGCGCGCGGCGGCGGTGATATTGCCGTTTTCGGCGAGCAGCGTTTGCCGTATCAAATCCATCTCGGTGGCCTTGATGGAAAGCGCGCCGGAGACCGGCATCGCCGTCTCGACGGAAGTCGCCCACGCGCGTTCCAGTTCTTCCACAAAATCTTCGGGCAGATGCTGCGGCTGGATCACCGTCTCCTCGCCCATGAACGCGAGCGCGGCGCGCAACACATTACGCAACTGGCGCACATTGCCGCGCCAGGCGTGGCGCATGAATATCTGCCGGGTCGCGGGGGCGAGCAAAACCGGACGCTCACTTTCCTCGTCCAGTATGCGCCCGACCAGCGTCATCAAATCGGTGCGTTGACGCAGCGGCGGCAGCGTGACGCGCAGGCCGTTGAGGCGGTAATACAAATCTTCGCGGAAGCCTCCCTGCTCCACGCGCTCGCGCAATTTGCGGTTGGTCGCGGCGATCACCGCGATGTTGACCGTCGCGCTTTTGCTGCCGCCCAGCGGCACGATCTCGCGTTCCTGCAACACGCGCAACAAACGCGCTTGCAAGGGCAGCGGCATTTCGCCGATCTCGTCGAGAAACAAGGTTCCGCCGTCGGCCTGCATGATTTTTCCCGCCGCGCCACGCCGTTTCGCGCCGGTGAACGCGCCCTCTTCATAGCCGAACAATTCGGCCTCGATCAAACCTTCGGGAATCGAGGCGCAATTGATCGCCACAAACGGCTCCTTGCCGCGCGCGCCTGCGGCGTGTATCGCCTTGGCGAATAATTCCTTGCCGGTTCCGGTTTCGCCTTCGATGAGAATGGGGATTTCGCGCCCGACGATTTTACGCAGATTGGAAACGGCTTTGCCGATTTGCGCGTCGCCGGTGTTGAGCGCGTTGAGCTGGCGCAAATCGGACGGAACGGCGGGTTTGTCCGAGGCAGCGGCGACCGGCTTCAATGCGATGCCGGGTTTGATCCGCGCATATAAATTCTGACCGTCGCGCGTGACCAGCGGCATGACGCGCGCGGTGGCGATGTGCGTGACATCCAGCAAACGTTCCAGCGCGCCTTCGAACAATTGGCCGAATTCCAGCCGCGAAAAATCATTGCTGCCGATGCCGAGCTGTCTCATGCCGCTTTTGTTGAGCGCGATCAAACGGCCTGTCGGCGAAAACGCGGCGACGCCTTCCCACAGCGTGCCCATGAATTCGGGACGCGCGTGAAAATGCACGGTGACATCGCGCGCAAATTCGGCGTGAAACAAACGGTTTTCTATCATCTGCGCCGACATGCGTACCAGCGCCGTCGCGTGTTCCTGCGGCTGGCGGCAATCGCCGGAAACATCCAGCACGCCGATGACCGCGCCGCGCGGATTCATGATGGGCGCGGCGGAACAGTTGAGAAAAGCGTTTTTGCGGAAGTAATGTTCCGCGCCCGTCACGAACACCGGCGCGCCCTCGACCAGCGCGGTTCCGATCGCGTTGGTTCCAATTGCGTCCTCGCTCCAGGTCGCGCCGGGCTGCAAGGCCACGCGCTGCGCCTTGTCAATAAATTCGGGGTTGCCCTGCGCGTGCAAAATGGTTCCGCCCGCATCGGTGAGGATCACCACGCTTTGCGTATCGGCGATCTGCGCGTGCAGATTTTCCATTTCCGGCTGCGCCGAGGTCAGCAGCGGCTGGTTTTTTTCGCGCGCGTCTTTCAAATCGCGCACCGGCATGGGTTGCAGATTGGGTTCGGTTTCCAGCGACAGGCCGGTATCCGCGCAACGTGACCAGGAACGCGCGATCAACTCCGGCAACACGCCCTGCGGCACGCTGCCCTGATCGAGCAACTGATGGCGCGCGCGCTGAAGGCGGATGGGATAGTCGGAGTGCATCGCTTAACGCGCGGTTTGCTGCCGGTAGCGCGAGGGCGTCATGTCCGTCACTTTGCGGAAGCAGCGCGAAAAATGCGCCTGATCGGAAAAGCCGCACAGCAGCGCGACATCCACGATGGGCAGACTGGATGTTGACAGCAGATTTTGCGCGCGGCGGATGCGGGCATGGATGATGTATTGGTGCGGCGGTTCCTTGAACGAAGTTTTGAAACGCTGGATGAACAAGGTGCGGCTCAAACCCGCGATGTTGGCGAGATCGCTCAACGCGATGTCGGAGGCGAGATGTTCGTGGATGTAGCCGATCACGCGGCGTATCTGCTGCGCGGTCAAACTCCAGCTTCGGCGCGCGATATCCTCGCGGCGCGTGGAGGAGATATGCTTGACGAAAACCTCCGCCGCCAATGCCCGCGCGAGATATTCGGTCTTGAGCGCGGAGTGTTCGGACGGCTCGAACAAGGTGCGTTGCAATATGTGGAATATGTCCGTCATGCCAGGATTGTCTATGTTCATTTTCGACACGACTTCGAGATCGTCCGCATCGTGGTCGAACAGTTCGCCCAGCACTTCCGACAGCAGCTCCCTTTTCAGACAGACATGGAGCAGAGGCGCGTTGTTTTTTCGGATGGAACCCAATATCGTGTGCGGCGAATTGATGCAAATCTGGTTGGGGCGCAAATTCATCTGCACCGTTCTGCGTCCCAGGGTGACATCCATCTCCAGCGGCTCGATCGCCATGCACATCCAGAGATCGTTCCCGCCGCCGTGCGCCAGTTCCCGCTCATAAGGCTCGGCGGCGATGACGCTGACACTCAGATTCGGCCAGTCGCAGTCGTCGCTGGATTTCAAAACCCTGATGTTCGGATGATTGATATTGATCGGTGTTTCACTTAACAACATTGGCCTCTCCTTTTGTATTTTTCAAGGAAAGTGACCAGCTTCCATACCACCGAAATCTAAACTCCGGCCTGGGCGCATACCCCCGCCGCAAGAGTTTGGGTGCATTTGTCATTTTGAGGCTTTGATCATTCCTGAAAATTTGAAAAATAATAACCGGAGCGCGACAACGCCAAATAATCCCGAATCAACCGAAACACATCGGATGTCGCAACCGGCTATAACAGTGGTGTAAGCCTAGAGCAGCGCATCCGCCGCGGATTGTATGCTCGGATGGATAATTGAAAAAACGATCAGATTTGTTCAAATAGCCGACTGCCCGCACCTTCCCGGAATACAGCAAGGCCGGGCAGTTTGACGGTCGGGGGAAAAAATTTTCGGAAGCGCGAGGAATAGTAAAAATCTCATAAACGTATCATTTTGAGACGGATGCCGTTCCAAAATGACAAATTTATGTCTTTAAATACATCCCGATGTTTCATCGCAAGTTGTTAAATCATTGGATTATTCATGGGTAAATTTGGTTTTGTAAAACCTGGACGTGTTCACACTAATCGCCTTGCGCGCGGCAAGACGCGCAACACGCGTCGCGCATCAAACCGGAAGCGATAAAAAGCGATTCAAATTCTGGCACGGATGCTGCTACCCATTTTATAATCGGCCAATACAGGCTAGACTTCATTTACTTCACAACCTCATCATCAGGAGACTTTCATGATCTACGCATTCCCCGGTCAGGCTGGCGCCAAAGTCCAGTACAAAGCGAAGTACGATAATTTCATCGGCGGCAAATGGGTTCCGCCGGTCGCGGGACAGTATTTCGACGTGCTGACGCCGGTGACCGGCAAGCCTTACACCAAGGCCGCGCGCTCCGGCGCGCCCGATGTGGAGCTGGCGCTGGATGCCGCGCACGCCGCCGCCGACAAATGGGGCAAAACTTCCGTGCAGGAACGCGCCAACATCCTGCTCAAGATCGCCGATCGCATCGAGCAGAATCTGGAAATGCTCGCCTACGCGGAAACCGTGGACAACGGCAAGCCGATCCGCGAAACCCTGAACGCCGACGTGCCGCTCAGCGCCGACCACTTCCGTTATTTCGCCGGTTGCATCCGCGCGCAGGAAGGCGCGTTGAGCCAGATTGACGAAAACACCGTCGCCTATCATTTCCACGAGCCGCTGGGCGTCGTGGGTCAGATCATCCCGTGGAATTTCCCGCTGCTCATGGCCGCATGGAAGATTGCGCCCGCGCTCGCCGCAGGCAACTGCATCGTGCTCAAGCCCGCGGAATCCACCCCGATCAGCATTCTGATTCTGGCCGAACTCATCGCCGATGTTCTGCCGCCGGGCACGCTCAACATCGTCAACGGTTATGGCCGCGATGTCGGCGTGCCGCTTTCCAACAGCACGCGCATCGCCAAGATCGCCTTCACCGGCTCCACCGCGACAGGCCGTCTCATCGCGCAAGCCGCAGCAAATCTGCTGATTCCCGCCACGCTGGAACTGGGCGGCAAATCGCCCAACATCTTCTTTGAAGATGTCATGTCGGCGGATGACGATTTCCTCGACAAGGCCGTGGAAGGCATGGTGCTGTTCGCCTTCAATCAGGGCGAAGTTTGCACCTGCCCGTCGCGCGCGCTGATTCAGGAATCCATCTACGACAAATTCATCGCCCGCGTGCTCCCGCGCGTCAAGGCGATCAAGCAGGGCAACCCGCTCGACACCGAAACCATGGTAGGCGCGCAAGCCTCCACCTTGCAGATGGAAAAAATCCAGTCCTATCTGCAACTCGGCAAGGAAGAAGGCGCGACCGTGCTGGCGGGCGGAACCAAGGCCGATCTGGGCGGCGACCTCAAGGACGGTTACTACATCAACCCGACCTTGTTCAAGGGTCACAACAAAATGCGTATTTTCCAGGAAGAAATTTTCGGCCCGGTGCTCGCCGTGACCACCTTCAAGGACGAAGCCGAAGCGCTCGCCATCGCCAACGACACGCCTTATGGCCTGGGCGCGGGCGTGTGGAGCCGCGACGGCAGCCGCGCCTACCGCATGGGTCGCGGCATCAAGGCCGGTCGCGTCTGGACTAACTGCTACCACCTCTACCCCGCCCACGCAGCATTCGGCGGCTACAAGGAATCCGGCATCGGACGCGAAACCCACAAGGTGATGCTCGACCACTACCAGCAAACCAAGAATCTGCTGGTGAGCTACAACCCCAAGAAACTGGGATTCTTCTGATCCGGTTTTCGCACCGGTGATTGCATTGAATCTTCACCCTCACCCCAACCCTCTCCCGCAAGCGGGAGAGGGAGAACTGCAACAGCCCCGCAAATGTGGAGAAAACGCAGGTGTTCCCTCTCCCGCTTGCGGGAGAGGGGCAGGGGTGAGGGTGCGGGTTTAAAAGCAAAACTGCGCTTCAACAAGGAGAACAATCATGGCGGATCGCGTCTCGGCAACACCGGCCGCGCTGGACTTGATAAACACGCTGACCAAACTGCACGGGCCGGTGATGTTTTTTCAATCCGGCGGCTGCTGCGAAAACAGCGTGCCCTTGTGCTACCCGCAAGGGGAATTCAAAATCAGCCCGAACGATGTCCATCTCGGCATGGTCGGCGGCGCGCCTTATTACATGAGCCACCGCGAATTTGAATACGCGCAAAACACGCATTTGATCGTGGACGTGGTACAAAGTCGCGGCGGCACGTTCGCGCTGGATGGCCCGGACGGAACAACCTTCATCGCCCGCTCGCGCTTGTTCACCGACGAAGAACTGGCCGAACTCGCCGCCGAAAAAATTTAGAATCACGATGTCGGCATATTAAAAAGCCCGCGTTTCGCGGGCTTTTTTAATTCCCCTTCCGTGAAGGGGTGGCGCCGAAGGCGACGGGGTAGTTCACGACAACATCGCGATGCGTAGCGTCGCACTTTGTATCCACGTTTTCAAACCAGTATCATGCCCCTGCGGGGCGATTTTCTTTGTGACACTACCCCGTCCGCTTCGCGTCCACCCCTTCTCCGAAGGGGAATTGCCTCGTCTCTATTTCTCCGCCTTCACCGGCTTGTCTTCGGCCACGCGCACGGCCTGACCTTCAACGATACCGTCGGGCGGGTTTTCGATCACGCGATCCTCAGGGGTCAATCCGGCGCTGATTTCCACGGTTTTGCCCATGTCGCGCGCGAGTTTGACCGGCTTGAGATGCGCTTTGCCGTTCGCATCCACGGTCGCCACCTGCAAACCGGATTTGTCGAAGATCAACGCGCTGGAAGGAATGTTGAGCGTGGGCACGGTGTTCGGCAGATTGAAATTCACATTGGCATAGCCGCCGGGCAGCAGTTTGCGTTCGCTGTTATCCACGAAAAGCTGCACGCGCATCGCGTCCGATTCGGCATCCACCGCCTGCGCCGTGGATTCCACCGTGGCGGTGTAGGTCTGTTCGGGATGTTCCGGCACGGTGATGTCCGCGGTGGTTCCAATCCTGATATTGCCGACATAATTTTGCGGCACGTTGACGAATAAACGCAGCTTGCGCGTGTCGGAAACCTCGAACAACGCCGGGCTGCCGTTGCCACCTTCGCTGATAAGCGCGCCGACATCGGTGTTGCGCGCGGTGACCGTGCCGTCGAACGGCGACACGATATGCGCGAAACCGCGCATGGCGGCCAGCCGGTTCACATTGGCTTGCGCGGCGTTGCTCATCGCGCGGCGGGCATCGTGCTCGCCTTTTTTCTCATCCACTTCCTGCGGCGAAACCGCGCCCGAATCAAGCAGCGAACTCCAGCGTTCCGCAGTCGTTCTGGCGAGCGTTTCGTTGGCTTTGGCGGTGGCGAGATCGGCCTGCGCTTGCAGCAGTTGCTGATCGAGATCGGGCGTTTCGATATCGGCCAACACTTGTCCCGCGCGCACTTCCGCGCCGATATCAACGTACCATTTTTTGAGATAGCCGCTGGTGCGCGCGTAAATCGGCGCTTTGGAATACGCCTCGAAACGCGCGGGCAGACTGAGACCGGAAGCCGCGCCGCCGGTCACGGGCATGACCACGCTGACGCTGGGCAGCGATTGCGCCTCCGTCCATGTTTCCAGTTTTTTGTTGTCGTGGGCGCGCGTCACGATGCCGCCCGCCACGACCACGCCCGCCACGACGAGGGCGATGAATCCACCCAGACGCAATACGCGGCGGGATTGGTTTTGCGGGCGATCAGTGGACATGAGGTTCTCCGTCAGACTTGGGTTTTTGATAGTTGCGATGAACGATGCTGAACACCACCGGCACGAACAACAATGTCGCAATGGTGGCGAAAATCAAACCGCCGATCACGGCGCGACCGAGCGGCGCGTTCTGCTCACCGCCCTCGCCCAGCCCCAGCGCCATCGGCGTCATGCCGATTATCATGGCGAGCGCGGTCATCAACACCGGGCGGAAGCGCACAAAACCGGCTTCGATGGCGGCCTTCGTCGCATCGCCCAGCGCGTTGAGCCGCTCGCGCGCGAAGCTGATGACGAGCACGCTGTTGGCGGTGGCCACGCCCATGCACATGATGGCGCCGGTCAGCGCGGGGACGGAGAGCGGCGTGTAAGTGGCGAACAACATCCACACAATGCCCGCGAGCGCGGCGGGCAGCGCCATGATAATCACGAAGGGATCGCTCCACGACTGGAAGTTGACCACGATCAAAAGATAAATCAGCACAATCGCGCCAATGAGTCCGAGCACCAGACCCAGAAACGAATCGTGCATGGTTTTCACCTGACCCAGCATGACAACCTTTGCCCCGACGGGCGCATGATCGGCGGCGGGTTTCGCGCCTTCCGGCACGGGCGCGGTTGTCTCGTCGAGAATTTTCTGAATATCCGCCGCAACCGCGCCGAGATCGCGTCCCTGCGTTCCGGCGTGAATTTGCACCATGGATTGAATGTCGTACTGGCTCACCACCGCGCTGGAAAGCCCGCGTTCAAATGTCGCGATCGCGCCCAAAGTTTGCGTCGGCGTGTTCGGATTGTTGCTGCCTATGGGCAGATTGGCAAGCGTGGTCAAATCATCCAGTTGGTATTGCGGCGTTTGCAGCACGATGGGATACGACACGCCGTTTTCCGGGTTGAGCCAGAACGTCGGCGCGACCTGCGAACTGCCCGCGAGACTCACCACCAGACTGTTGGTCACATCGCGCGTGGTCAGCCCCATTTCCTGCGCGCGCGTGCGGTCAATGTTGATGGCGAAACGCGGCACGGTGCGCGCTTGCTGGATGCGCGCGTCGGCCACGCCCGGAATCTTGCGGATTTTTTCCAGCAGACGATTCGCGTATTCAAAACTCGCCTCCGTCTTGCCGCCGCGTATCTGAATATCAATCGGCGCGGGCGAACCGAAATTGAGAATCTGGCTTACGATGTCCGCGGGCGGAAACGAAAACGTGGTTCCGGGAAACTGATGCGGCAACTGCTCGCGCAAGCGACTCACATAGCCCGCCGTCGGCGCGTGATTTTCCTTGAGCGCGATGGAAATATCGCCGTCCTGCGAGCCGATCACGCCGGTGTTGTTGTAGGTCAGATTGATCGAGCTGATCGGCATTCCGATGTTATCCACCAGCGATTCGATCTCGTCCGGCGGAATCACGCGCTTGATCGCCTCCTCGATCAACGCGAAACGTTGCGCGGTTTCCTCCACGCGCGTGCCGATGGGAACGCGCGCGTGCATGAGAATCTGACCGCTGTCCACCGAGGGGAAAAAGTTGCGTCCCAGAAACGGAATCAGCGCCGATGTCGCCAGCACGAACGCCAAAAAGCCGAGCACGAATTTGCGGCGATTGGCGAGCGCGAGTTCGAGAATCGCGCGATAGCCGTCGCGGAAACGCTCGAAACGCGCCTCGAAATTGCGCTGCAACAACACCAGCGGATTGCGCGTGGGCGGCAGCGCCTCGTGGGTTCCGTGCAGATCGGTATGCGGCGCGTGCGGCTTGAGCATGTATTTCGCCATGGTCGGAACCAGCGTGCGCGACAAAATAAAGGAACTCATCATCGCGAACATCACCGCGAGCGCCATCGGCACGAACAGAAAACGCGCGACGCCTTCGAGGAAAAACATCGGCACGAACACAATGCAAATGCACAGCAGCGAAACGAACGCGGGCGTGACGATCTGCGCCGCGCCGTCGAGGATCGCGGGTTCCACTTCCTTGCCCTGCTCCAGATGCCAGTTGATGTTTTCTATGGTCACCGTCGCGTCGTCCACCAAGATGCCCACCGCCAGCGCGAGACCGCCCAGCGTCATGATGTTGAGCGTTTCGCCCATCGCCGCGAGCGCGGCGATCGCGCCCAGAATCGAAAGCGGAATCGAGATCGCGATGATGATGGTCGAACGCCAACTGCCGAGGAACAGCAAAATCATCAAACTGGTCAGCGCGGCGGCGATCACACCCTCAAACGCCACGCCCTTGATTGCCGCGCGCACGAACAGCGACTGGTCGTTGATCGGCTTGACGTTGAGCGTCTCGGGCAGCGTCGGCTTGATTTCATTGAGCTTGTCCTTGATGCCGGAAACGATGTCCAGCGTCGAAGTGCTGCCGTTCTTGAGCACCGACATCAGCACCGAACGGTCGCCATCCACATGCACGATATTGGTCTGCGGCGGATTGCCGTCATGCACATGCGCCACATCGCGGATATACACCATCGCGCCGTTGACCGAGCGCACCGGCAGATTGTTGAGGTCATCAATCGCGGAAGGCGCGTTGTTGAGTTTGAGCGTGTATTCATGGCTGCCGATTTTCTGCGTGCCTATCGGCAAAATCAGATTCTGCGCCGCCAGCGCGTTCGCCACATCCTGCGAGGAAAGCCCGCGCGCCTGCATCGCGCGCGAATCAAGATCAATCTGCACCTGCCGCGTCTTGCCGCCAAAAGGAAAAGGAACCGCCGCGCCCTGCACCGTAATCAGCCGCGTGCGTATCGTATTGAGACCGAGATCGCCCAGCGCCTGCTCCGTCATGCCGCGCCCGGACAGCGCCACCTGCAAAATCGGCACGGTGGAAGCGCTGTAATTGATGATAAGCGGCGGCGTGGTTCCGGCGGGCATCTGCCGCGTCACGGTTTGCGATATCGCCGTCACCTGCGCGTTGGCGGTTGCGATGTTGACACCTGGATGGAAAAAAATCTTGACGACGCCGAAACCTGTGTAGGAATTGGCCTCGATATGCTCGATATCGTTGACGGTCGTGGTCAGCGCGCGCTCGTATGACGTCGTGATGCGCCCCGCCATCTCGTCCGGCGGCAGCCCGGTGTATTGCCACGCCACCGCGATCACCGGAATGCGGATTTCGGGAAAAATATCCACCGAAGTCCGCATCGCGGCCAACACCCCGAAAATCAGCACCAACACCGCCATCACGACAAAGGTGTACGGCCTGCTCAGAGCGATTTTGACTATATTTTGCATGAGGTTCCCGGCATCATTGAACAAATTTCCCCGTTCGTCCTGATCCTGAGCTTGTCGAAGGATCGAAGGATGAACGGACATATCGCAACGTCTGGCCTGGCAGCCACCGCCCTTCGACAAGCTCAGGGCGAACGGTATGCTTGAAAATCCCTTTTCTCGCCAACCAACGCATTAAAGTTGCAATAGCAATAGTTGCATGTGCAGCATTTTAACTCTATGATGCAAAAGTTTACAACTGGAGTTGATTCCCGGTGGCGAAAAAATTTTACAGCAGCGCAACCTACGTCGTCGGCGAATCCGTCGCCGCGCTGATGAAAAACGGCGTGCAAGCCTTCCACCGCACCGTGGACGAAAAAGTCGCGGGTCTGGGACTCACCCCGCTGCAATGGGCACCGCTCGTGCTGCTCGCCAGCGGCAAAGCCTCCACCGCCGCCGAACTCGCGCGCTGCAACAACGTGGACACCAGCACCATGACCCGCATGTTGGACAGGCTGGAAAACAAAAACCTCGTCACCCGCAAACGCAACACCACCGACCGCCGCGTGCTCGACATCGAACTCACCGAAGCAGGCCGCCGCCTCGCGCAAAAAATCCCCGACATCATCGCCGAAAGCCTCAACCAACACCTGCGCGGATTCACCCGCGAAGAATTCGATACCCTGCTCACCCTGATCCGGCGTTTCAATGACGGGGAAAATGCGTAGGTCGAAAATTTACGAACCCCGACACCTCCGTCATTGCGAGGCGCGAAGCGCCGTGGCAATCCAGAAATCCAATCGGGACATCCCCGCCCCGATCATTACCGCGAAGATGGGAAAAGCAGGGGCTGGATTGCTTCGCTGCACTCGCAATGACGAGGGTGATGATTCCCCCCAATTTCCCACACCTGCGATTTCCGGTAAAATTCACCGCTTCCATCAACCTGAACAATTGGACAAATCCCGATGAAACTCTCCACCATGCTATTGAAGATCATCTCCCCCGTGGCCATTGCTGCCCTTGTGCTGGTCGCGCCGTTTGGTGCCAACGCGCAGAGCAATGGCAATCTGCCCGGCGGCGCATCCTCCGTGCGCGAAACCTATGACGACTGGATGGTGAGCTGCGCCACGCCGCAGGACAAGGACAAGCAAACCACCAAAATTTGCGCCATCGCGCAGGAACAATCCGATTCGCAAAGCCGCCAGCGCGTGCTGCTGGTCGAGTTGCTGCCGGGCAAAGGCTCCGCCAAAGCCACGCTCGTTCTGCCCTTCGGTCTCGACATTCAAAAAGGCGTGACGCTGCAACTCGACGACGGCAAAGTCGGCGCGACGCAACGCTTCCGCACCTGCTTCCCCATCGGCTGCGTGGTCGAACTCACGCTGGATTCCGCGACGCTCGCCGCCTACAACAAAGGCAAGCAACTCAAAATCAACGCCACCGCCGCAGCCGCCGAAGGCAGCGCAGGCAAGGATGTCGCCTTCAGCGTCTCGCTCAAAGGCTTCCAAACCGCCTACAACCGCGCGGTGGAATTGGCAAAATAAAAGCAGCATCGTCAAATCGCATCAAGGGCGCTACGGCGCCCTTGTTCATTTGCGCGCGCATGGTCTAAAATCAAGCGTGCAAGCCGCATCTCCCGGAGTCGCTATCATGCTCGTCAAACTTACCTCGCAAAGCCAGATCACCCTGCCCAAAACGCTGATCTCCGGCACGGGAGTCGAATACTTCGACGCCACCCTCGAAAACGGCAAGATCGTCCTGACCCCGCTGCGCCCGCACCAAGTCCAAGCTATCCGAAAAAAACTGGAACGCTTCGGAATGACCGACCACGATGTCGAAGGCGCAGTCGCGTGGGTCAGGTTGTAACTCCTCTTCTTTCTGTGCAGGGGCGGGTTTCAAACCCGCCCAAACGAAGGTAAATACCCCGTTCGTCCTGAGCCTGTCGAAGGGCGGGCAACACAGATCAAATGTTGTTCATCTTGCGACAAGCTCAGTACGAACGGTGTTTTATTGACGTTGCTGCGGTGATGGCTGAATAAGGCCGCAGGCTGTCATCCAACATAATCAACTTTGATGATTCAAACAAAAACGGCGGATTGCACCGCTGCGCGGTTTATCCACCCACCGCTGGTACGCTTGCCCCGCTGTTCTCCCTCTCCTCCCCGCGAAGGCGGGAATTGCGGGAGAGGCCTGCCTTGAGCTTGTCGAAGGAGTTGGGATGAGGGTGGGGTTCAAAATAATATGTCGCAAAACGACACAAATTCACTCTCCAATTGCGCCTCCCGCGTGTCTTTATTAAACTATACGAATATACAAAAGTTAAAATTTAACAGGCAACTCGCATGACCGGGTGCGGAACCATAAAGGGGTAGTTTGATGACCATTACCATTTCTCGCATCAACCGCGTGTTATTCTCTTCCGCGATTTTGGCGGCGTTTACCAGCCCGGCCTTTGCCCAATGCGTTGTCGGCGCGACACTGACCACCGCGCCGACTACCGGGCAGACCGTCACCTGTAGCGGAACCAGCACCGCGCCGGTCAATGCCGTCACCGGCAGCACGGGCGTGACCATCAACATCGGCTCTGCTCTTGACGGCACCGCCATCGTCCACGCCTCGCACAGCGCGCCCAATCCGTTGGTGCTGGTCAGCGTTGAAAAAGCCAGCACCATCGCCAACTACGGCACATTGACCGTGAGCGGCGTGGGCGCATCCTCGGCGCGCGGAGTTGCCATGCTGGGTGTGGGCGACCTCAATCCCGATCTGACGGTCACCAACACCTTGTACAACTTCGGCACGATCAGCACCACCGGCGCTTACAATACCGGCATGGGCGCGTCGGGCGGTGGCAACGTGTTGTACAACGAACTTGACGGCATCATCACCACCACCGGCTCATACGCCTACGGCATCTCCTCGGGCTGGAACGCCAGTGGCGGCACCGAAGGTCCCACCTTCAACACACTCACCAACGACGGCTTTGTGCAAGTTTCCGGCAGCAACTCACGCGCCGGTTCCATCGTCGGCAGCGACAGCACGCTCAACAACAGCGACACCGGCACACTGCTCGCCACCGGCAACGGCAGCGTTGGCGTTTATCTAAACGGCACACGGGATGAGCTGAACAACGACGGGCTGATTCAATCTACCGGCAACAATCTCGCCGCCAGCAACGCCTACGCCGTCAATGTCAACATGGTGGGTAGTTCGCTCACCGCCATCATCAACAACAGCGCCAGCGGCAAAATCATCAGCGCCAACGCCAACGCCATCAATCTTTCCGGCGGCACGGCCACCATCGAAAACGGTGGTTTGATCGAAACCGACAGCCCCACCGGCGCGGCCATTGCGGGCAACAGCCTCAGCAGTCTCAATCTCAGCCTGCGCGTCACCTCGCAAATCATCGGCAAGGTCGAAGGCGGCGGCGGAGACAACACACTCACCCTGCTCGCCTACAATTCCGCCTTTGACGGCGCGACCACGGTCGGCAGCGCGACCAACGCCTTCACCGATTTCGACACCCTCACCGTCAACGCGGATGCAGCTTGGAACTGGAACGGCAGCGGCATGTTCACCACCGTCACCATTCAAAACGGCGCGGCGCTGGCCTTGCAAACCATCGGCGCGCAGACGGGCAGTTTGGCGCTTGGCGCGGGCGGCACCTTCACCATTGATAACGGCGGCACACTCGCACTGGGCGCATTGACCGGCGTAAATCCGGCGGGCGGCACGTCACCGGACGACGACATCACCGCAGGCAATCTCACCGGCGACCTCATCAACAACGGCACGGTATTGTTCAACCACACTAACGGCACGCGCAACGTGGCCGACCCCAACTATGTCGCGCCGCTGGCCTTCAACAATGTCATCAGCGGCGCGGGCAAAGTCGTGGTGCAAAACGGCGTTACCACGCTGGGCGCGAGCAACGGCTACAGCGGCGGAACATATCTCAACGGCGGCGTGTTGCAGGTGAATAATGACAACAACCTCGGCACGGGCGCGTTGAACTTCAACGGCGGCACACTCAACACCACGGCGAACGTGACCTTTGCCAACACCCGCGCCATTACGCTGATTGCCGATGACATCGGCGCGGACGGCGGCACCTTCGATACCAACACCGGAACGACTTTGACGGTTGACAGCAACATCAGCGGCAGCGGCGGCCTGACCAAAAACGGCGCGGGCACGTTGACGTTGACGAACGGCAACAGCTACAGCGGCGGCACCACCCTCAACGCGGGTACATTGAACACGAACGTTCCAACCGCGCTCGGCTCTGGCGCGCTTACCGTCAACACGGGCGGCACGCTCAATCTCTCAGGCGCTCTGATTGCCGGTTCACTTTCCGGCACCGGCGGCAATATCAGCGGCTTCGGCATATTCTTCGTCAACCAAACCACCGATGCCACCTGGGCGGGTACTTTCAACAATCTCAACGGCAATCTGGGCAAAGACGGCGACGGCACTCTCACGCTGACCAATACTGCGTATGCGACTGCTCCCAGTGTGGTGAATGGCAATGTCGACGTAGCTGGCGGCGCACTGGCCTTTGAGCAGAACGGCGTGTTCACGGTGAATGGCGACTACAACGCCTCTGCTGACGCCACCACCGTCATCGGCCCGAACGCGACGCTGAACGTTGGCGTCAACTCCAACATCGCTGGTAGCACCCTCAACGTCACCATCGGCGCAGCAAATTCCCCCGCCGTCAACGTAGGCGTCAATGCGATTATCACCGGTGCCAAGCTCAGCATTTCCGGCTACAACGGCACCTCGTTCCGGGTGATTCAAACCACTGGCGGCAACGTCATCGGCACCTTCGCCAATACCTATATCGGCGGCGCAACGGCGACCACAGCAGATTACCTGTCGGTGCAGACGGCTTACAGCGCCAAGGCGGTGGATGTGACGCTCGGCCTCTCGTGGCTCGACACCGCCGCAAACAACCACGGCACTTTTACCCTGACCAACGCCACCGATTCTTTTGATGTGGGCGTGGCGCTGGACAACCGCACCTCCAATGGCACTAACGCCCTCCGCCCCGGCTGGGACGGCAAGACGCTCACCAAAAACGGCGCAGGCATGCTGATTCTTTCCGCCGACAACACTTACACCGGCAACACCGTCATCAACGGCGGCACACTGCAAATCGGCAACGGCGGCGCGACGGGTTCCATCGCCAGCACCAGCGAGGTGCATATGGACAACAACAGCACGCTGGCCTTCAACCGCGATAGCACCAGTGATCTTATCGTCGGTAGCCTCATCACTGGCGTTGGCTCGGTCGAGCAGATCGGCAGCGGTAAAACCATACTCACCAACGCCAACGACTATAGCGACGGAACCTCTGTGCTGAATGGAATCCTGCAACTGGGCGTGGATGGCGGCGCGGCGGGCAGCATCACCGGCGCGGTGACGGTCGATGGCGGCGGCAGCGGCAGCCTGTTGCGCATCGAGAACAGCGATACCAGCGGCATCAGCACCATAGTCAACAGCAATCGCGGCATCACGCAATTTGCCAACAGCCAGAGCGCGGACGACATCGGCATCACCAACAGCAATTTCGGCATCACCTTGTTCAGCGGCAGCAGCAGTGCGGACAACGCTACCATCAACAACAACAGCAATGGCCTCACGTTTTTCGACGATGCCAGCAAAGCGACTATTGGTACCCACATCAACAACAACGGCGGCGTGACCTTTTTCGGCACCAATCCGTTCAACCTCCTCGCCTCCGGCACGCCCGGCAGCATGGCGACTGCGGGCAGCGCCACCATCTCCAACAGCAATGGCGGCGGCGTGTATTTCACCGCCGAAAGCGACGCGGGCAACGCCACTATCACTAACAACAGCGGCGGCCTCACACAGTTCGTCACCGACAGCACTGCCGCCACCGCGAAAATCACCAACAACACCGGCGGACGCACCGATTTTTTCGGCAACAGCACGGCGGACAGCGCGACCATCACCAACCAAAGCGGCGGTGAAACGGATTTCTTCGGCAACAGCCGCGGCGGTAACGCGAGCATCACCAACGAAGGCGGACGCACCTATTTCGTCGGCAACGCCGACCCTGTCAATGCCGCGCTCAAAAATGACGGCGCGGGCAGCACGTTCGATTTTTCGGGAACCACAGGCGCGTTGAGCAACAACAAAATCAGCGCCGGTTCCATCGAAGGCGATGGCCGCTTCTTGCTCGGCAACAACGAATTGACCGTGGGCAGTAATGGCTTGGATACCTCCGTCAGCGGCATCATCAGCGACGGTGGCTACAACGGCGGCACGGGCGGCAGCTTGGTAAAAATCGGAACCGGCACGTTGACGTTGACGCTCACCGGCATCAACACTTACAGCGGCGGCACGACGATCAACGACGGCAAAATCATTGGCACGGCGGCGAGCTTTGGTTCCGGCGCGATCGCCAACAATGCCGCGATAGAAATCGCGCAGACGACCGATGCGGCGTTTGCCAACACTTTGAGCGGCGGAGGCGCGTTGACCAAGAGCGGCGCGGGCACGCTTTATTATCTCGGCGACGGTAGCGGTTTCAACGGCTTGACCACCGTGGCGGCGGGCGCGCTGATGGTGTTGAACGGCGATGATACGCTGACGACGCTTGATTCCGATATCACCGTCGAGTCCGGCGCGACGATGGGCGGCGACGGCACGATAGGTGGCTTGTACGCGAAGGGCGGCAGCACCATCGTCCCCGGCAACGGCATCGGCACGTTGACTGTGAATCGCACGGTGACGTTCGAGAGCGGCTCGATTTTTGAAGTGGAGTTGAATCCCGCGCATGGCGATTTGCTGCATTCCACCGGCACGACGACGATCAACGGCGGCTCGGTGAATGTGCTCGCGGGTTCGGGTAATTACGCGGCGAATACGGATTACACCATCATCACGGCGGATGCTGGCAGCAACGGCGTTTTTGACGGCGGCGTGACGACCAACCTCGCTTATCTCACGCCAACTTTGCTTTATCCCGATGCCTATAGTGTGGTGCTGCGTATGACGCGCATAGGCAGCTTCGGCGAGGGCGGCACGCCCAACCAGCGTGCCACCGGCGCGGGCGCGGAGAGCGTGGGCGGCGGCGTGATTTATGATGCGATCACCAATCTCACCGCGCCGCAGGCGCTTGTTGCGTTTGATGCTCTTTCGGGCGAAATCCACGCTTCGGCGCAAAGCGCGTTGATCGAGGATAGCCGATTCCTGCGCGAAGTGACCGCCGACCGGATGCGCGAGGCGCAAAGCCATATCACTTCAAAAGCGCCGGTTCGGGTGGCGCTGGTCGCCGGTTGGCCGGATTTGGCGCCCGAACCCGGCCATGTGTTTTGGTCACACGCCTTCGGCAGTTGGGGCAAGATGGATGGCGACGGCAACGCGGCAAGTTTGAACCGCGACATCGGCGGATTGCTGATCGGTGCGGATACCGCAATCGCGGAAAATGCACGCATCGGCTTTGTCGGCGGCTACAGTTATTCCGACTTCAACGTGGGCAACGGTCGCCGCTCTTCCGGCAACAGCGACAACTACACGCTGGGCATTTACGGCGGCGCGAAGTGGGCGAGCCTCGCGCTGCGTACCGGCGCGGCCTATACCTGGCACAACCTGGAAACCCGCCGCCATGTGAACATCGGCGCGTTTTCGGACAGGCTCAAAGCTGATTACGATGCCGATACCACGCAAGCCTACGCCGAACTCGGCTACGGCATTGCCTCCGGCGACACAACGTTTGAGCCGTTCGCGAATCTCGCGTATGTCAACGTCAACACCGACAGCTTCCGCGAAAAAGGCGGCGTGGCGGCGTTGCGGGTGAAAGGTTCGGACACGGATATGGTATTCAGCACGCTCGGCCTGCATCTCTCCGGCATCGCTTTCGACAAAGCGAGCTTCCGCGGCACACTCGGCTGGCGTCACGCCTTCGGCGACAAAACGCCGGAATCAACCATGAACTTCCTCACCGGCGGCAACGCCTTCTCCATCGCAGGCGCGCCCATCGCAAGAAACAGCGCCGTGCTGGACGCCGGACTGGATTTCGCCATCAGCGAAAACGCAATGCTCGGCGTTTCGTATAACGGACAATTCGGCAGCGACATCACCGACAACGGCGTGCGGGTGAATTTTAGCTGGAAGTTTTGAAAGGCGATAAGCGCAGGGGCGGGTTTCAAACCCGCCCGCTCATGATTAGTGGTTGCCCGCCCTTCGACAAGCTCAGTGCGAACGGAGTAAATTTATCCCACCCTCACCCCAACCCTCTCCCGCAAGTGGGAGAGGGAGAACACCGCCGCTCCTGATTTCTTCTCCTCCCCTCAATCCGCCAGCGCGGGCGTTTTGCCTTCGTTCCACATTCTAGCAAAGGCGGGGTGTTCGGTTTTGCCGAAGATGTGGAGGGGGCAGGTGAGGTGTTGCGCGAATTGGGTGAATGCGCCGTCAACGATGCCTTGTTCCTGCAGGCGTTGCAGCGGGAGCGGTTGTTCGGGTACGGGTTGGTGTTTGACGATGACCAGACGATCCGCGCCGATTTTTTGGGCGAGCCATGCGGCGAGGCTGTCCGAGGTGACGCTCCAGTTTTGCGGGATTTCGTCGTCGGTGAATATCATGCGGTGCGGTCGCCAGACGATGGCGCGGTGTTGCCATGAGCATTCTGCGATTTCCAGTTCGGTGGAGGCGGCGACGAGATCGGGTTGCAGGGATTGCAGCACGCTGCCGAATTGTTCCATCGCGAGCACGGCCATGGTGTGCGCGGCGGCATCGTCGTATTGGCCGAACACCTGTTGTTCGCGCACGGTGTCGGCAAATACGCCGCCGCCGGGGACGATGATGATGCGTCCGTCGCTTTTGTCGGCGAGCATCGTGAGCCATTGTTTCAGCTCCGGCGTGCCGAGCAGGCTGCCGCCGAGTTTGACCACCCACATTATTGACCTCTCAGTTCCTTGATTAATTGCAACATGCCGGAAGCCTTGTCCAGCGTTTCGCGGTATTCCTTTTGCATTTCGGAGTCGGCCACAATGCCGCCGCCCGCCCAGAATCGCAACGAATTTTCGGAGTATAACGCCGTTCTGATGGCGATATTGGTGTCCATGTTTCCGTCGAATCCGATGTAGCCGAGCGCGCCGCAGTAAACGCCGCGCCGGTGCGGTTCCAGTTCTTCGATGATTTCCATTGCACGCAGTTTGGGCGCGCCGGTGATCGAGCCGCCGGGAAAGCAGCCTTGCAGCAAATCCACCGCGTCGCGTCCCGGCGCGAGTGTGCCGGTGACGGTGCTGACGAGATGGTGAACGTTGGCGTAACTTTCCAGCGCGAATAATTTTTCCGCGCGCACCGAGCCGGTGGCGCAATTTTTGCCGAGGTCGTTGCGGAGCAAATCCACGATCATTACGTTTTCGGCGCGGTCTTTGGCGCTGGTTTGCAGCGCGTCGGCATAGGCGCGATCCTGCGCCGGATCGGGCGAGCGCGGGCGCGTGCCTTTGATCGGCCTGGTTTCCACGCGACCATTTTCCACGCGCAGAAAACGCTCCGGCGAGGCCGAGAGTATCTGCCCGTGCGGTGTGTTGAAATATGCGGAAAACGGCGCGGGGCTGAGTTGCCGCAGGCGAAGATAGGCCGCCCATGCGTCGCCTTCCGCCTCTGCCGAAAAACGTTGCGCGAGATTGACCTGATAGCAATCGCCCGCGGCGATGTAATGTTTGATGCGCTCGAACGCGGCGGCGTAATCCGCTTCGCTCATGTTGGAAACGGCCTCGCCGCGCGCCTTGAAAACACCGGCTTGCGGCGCGGCATCGCCGCTCAACAAATTGACCATCTCCGACCATTGTTCGCGTGTTCGCGTGTCATGCCCCTGCCCGACCAGCCACGCGCGCGCGGCGTGGTGATCGAATATCGCCGCCCAATCGTAAATGCCCAGCGCCATTTCCGGCATGTGTTCCGCATCCGTCGCGCGCGCGGGTAAATGTTCCAGACGACGCGCGAGATCGTAGGAGAAATAGCCCATCGCGCCGCCGCGAAACGGCAAATTGTTTGGCGCAACTGTGTAACGTTGCAACACGGTTTTCAGCGCGTGGAAAGGATTTTCGGCAGTTGTTCGTGTTGCCGCGTGTTCGCGAATTTCCGTTTGCCCGCCGCATGTGGAAAGCGTCGCCATCGGATCGGCAGCGAAAATATCATAGCGCCCGTATTGGCTGCCCGGCCAGCCGCTGTCGAGATAGATCGCCCACGGACGATGCGCGATGCGCGCGAAAACGGCGGCGCTGTCAGCGCGATACGGCAGTTCGGCGAGCAAGGCGCTCATGCCAATTCCCGTCCGCGCAGCCACGCCACGGCATGGGCGGGCAAACAAACATTTGCCCATTGCGTCACGGCGGCATCGCCTTCAATCCATTGCGCGGCTTCGATGAAGGGGCGATTCATCACACGCGCCAATTCGCGCGCGAGAAAAATTCCGGCTCCGGCGGCGATGATGGGCGCGTTGTCGGGAAAAACATGCAGCGAAAGTTGCCGCTCCGCCGCCGATTGCAACATCCACACTTGCCGCGAACGCGCCGCGCGCGCGAATTGCCGCCATTGTTCCAGCTCCGCGTCGCGGAAATCACGCCCTGTCATGCGCGCCAATCGCCGCGCGCTTTCCCGCGCGGATTTGCCCTGTCCGTCGGCGGTGTCGCCCATGTCGTATTCTTCGGAAAGCTCGCCCGTGAGCCGGTAAACATCGGCCATGGTCGCAAAATGTTCGGCGGCGAGTTGCTGCCATTCGCCCGCAAACGGCAATCGTCGCGCCACCGCCATGACGGGTGTGCGTATCACGCCGGTATAAACCAGTTCTTCGGTCCTCATGCGTTCGGCGTCGGAATATCCGCGCGCCGCCGGTTTGCCGGAATGCAGCGGGATGAGGTCAGCAGTGGTGCTGCCAATATCCATGAACAATGCCGCGTCGCATTGCCGCGCGAGAAATTCGGCGCTGGCGTGCCAGTTGGCGGAGGCGATGGCATCCGCGTGCGCGTCCACCGCATCCGGCGCGAGAAAACCTTGCGAACCGGCGTAAATGGCGATGTCGGCATCATCAAGCCAACGTCGCATGTTTTGCGTGATGTGCGCGACACCGCTCGGGCGATCGGGAAAAATATCGGCCAGCTCGCCGGTCATGGTGATCGCATGATGCGTGACGCGCGTCGGCAATCCGGCCAGCACATCCGCGACCGCTTGTTGCAGCTTGTCCATTCCGCGCCACAGCGGACATGCGCGCTGAACCGCGTGAATGGCGCGTCCGTCGGGTCGGACGAGGACGGCTTTGAGGTGCGCCCCGCCGATATCCCAGCCTAATACACAGTTATCCATCAAGACGGACTTCCACAATGTTGCGCTCAATCTGAGGGGGCGATGAAAAGCGGCCATTATAAAACATGTCGAGTATCAACTCCGCCGGATTGCGGCCTATCGCCTGTTCCAGACCCGCATATGATGTGGTCAGGCGCGGGTTGACTTCCAGCACGCGCAAACCGTTTTCGCCGACCATCACATCCACGCCGATATAACCGGCCAGACCGGGCAGGACGCGCGCGATTTGTCGCGCCAACATTTCAAATTGCGACCAGTGCGAT
>JAITWS010000095.1 GCA_031285185.1 Methylobacillus sp. | reverse complement strand
GTGTTTTTTTAGTCCTCGGCGGGGGCGCGTGTCCTGCGGGTGGCGAGGGTGGGGGGCGCCGACGGCGCGGGGATGGTACAAAACACCCGCGGGGCGGGTCGCCCCGCCCCCCTCTCCCCCACCCCTCTCCCACAAGGGGAGAGGGGAATTGAACCCACCGTCATTGCGAGGCGCGGAGTGCCGTGGCAATCCAGTGATTTACTGGATTGCTTCGCCTTCGGCTTGCAATGACGGAACATTTATCTTTGTTCGGGCGGGTTTGACCAGCCCGTAGGGCGCAGGACAGCCGAAGGCTGGTTCCGCGAAGCGGAATTTTGCGCAGCAAAACAAACCCGCCCTCACACCTCGTCTCGTCCATCGCCGTGAACGCCGCAATTAATGCGGAAATCATGCGCGATCCCCGCAAGTTTTGCAGAGCCGCACATGTTGCCCACCTTTTCCGTTCTCGGTATCTCTTTGCATAACATTTTGAATCATCAATAAATTACCCGACAAACCCCCTTTTTGGCACGGCGGTTGCTCAAGTCATGGCATATCTTGAATGTAGGAGCCACCATGCACGCTATCCAACGAAATTCTCCCCCGCGGGCGCTGCGTCCGAACGACGACCCCAAAGCGGCGGAGATTCATGTACACGGTTCGCCGCGTTACATAACGGCGTTGTGCGATTCCGACGCGCCTGAGCGGGAGGAGTTGGAACAGTTTGTTCGCGCGGTGTTTTATCGCGCGCACGGCGCGACCTTGCGCCACTTCATGCCGCAGTTGGTGAGTTTGCGCGATGGCAACGGGCATCTGCTGGCCGTGTGCGGCTTGCGTAACGCGGGGCGCGAGACGCTGTTTCTCGAAACGTATCTCGACGCGCCGGTGGAAACCTTGATCGCCGCGCAATTCGGGCGCGATGTGGCGCGCGCGGAGGTGGTGGAAATCGGCAATCTCGCCGTGGCCGAACCCGGCGTCGCGCCGTTGTTGTTCGCCGCAGTCAACCACAATCTGCACAGCACGGGCGCGTTGTGGGGCGTGTTTACTGCGGTTCCGCTGTTACGCAATTCTTTGGCGCGGCTCAATATGCAGCCCAGGGTGCTCGCGGAGGCGCGGCTGGAATGTATCGCGCCGCATGAGCGCCACGAATGGGGCAGCTATTACGATAAGAATCCGCTGGTCATGGCCGCGCGTCGCGCCTCGCGTCCGGGCGTGCTGGCGGATTGAACATGCGGCAATTTTTTGAAACCCTGTGGTCGCATCCGCCCGCGCATGTGGTTTTGCGCGGCAGCGCGGGCGCGGTGACATGCGGCGAATTGCGCGACGCGACAGAACGCGCCGTCGAAAATTTCCGCGCGATAAAACCGCGCGTGATCGGTCTCGCGCTCGATAACAGTCCGGCGTGGGCGACGCTGGATCTCGCGGCGATGACCGCCGAAATTCCGCTCGTGCCTTTGCCGTTTTTCTTTTCGCCAGGGCAGCTCGCTCACGCGATTCGCGACGCGGGCATCAACTGCATACTCACCGATCAGCCGCAAAATTTCCTGCAACTGTTCGCCGACATGGGCGTGACCGTGAGCGCGTGCCAAGGCTATACGATACTCGGTCAGCCGATGATGGAATTTCATCTCGCGGATGTCGCGCCCGCGGAGCTGCCGACCGGCACGCTCAAAATCACCTACACCTCGGGAACCACCGGCAACCCCAAAGGCGTGTGCCTGGGTTGGGAGGCGATGTCGCGCGTCGCGCATTCCCTGCGCGAGGCGACCGGCGCGAATGCGGACGACCGGCATGTGAGCCTGATGCCGCTTTCCACCTTGCTCGAAAATATCGCGGGACTTTATGTGCCGCTGCTGGCGGGCGCGTGTCCGGTTTTGTTGTCGCTTGCCGAAGTCGGTTTGCGCGGCGCGAGCGGCGCGGATGTGAAAAAAATGGCGGCGACGCTGAATGCCTGCGACGCGACCACGACCATACTCACGCCCGAATTGCTGCGCGGTTTGATCGCCGTCACACATGCGGGCGGAGCGTTGCCGAAAAATTTGCGCTTTGTCGCGGTGGGCGGCGCGGCGGTTTCCGCGGGCTTGCTCGCGCAGGCGGCGCAGCTCGGCATTCCGGCCTATGAAGGTTACGGCCTTTCCGAATGCGCGTCCGTGGTGTCGCTCAACACCGCGTCGGAAAATCTGCGCGGCAGCGTCGGCAAACCCTTGCCGCACGCGCGAATCGCGTTTGCCGAAGACGGCGAAATTCTCGTCGCGGGCGCAAACATGCTGGGTTACACAGGCGACGCGACGCGCGTTTCGCGTGATGATTATTGGCCGACGGGCGATCTCGGTTTTCTCGACGACGACGGTTTTCTGCACATCATCGGGCGCAAGAAAAATGTGTTCATCACCTCGTTTGGCCGCAATGTCGCGCCGGAATGGGTGGAGCGCGAATTGGCGCAGCATCCCGCGATCATGCAGGTGGCCGTTTTCGGCGAGGCGCGTCCGTGGAACGCGGCGGTGATCGCGCCGGTTTCCGCGACGCTGGAAAGCGTGGCCGCGATCAATGACGCGATCCGCGATGTCAACCGCCATCTGCCGGATTACGCTCGCATCCGCCGCTGGATTCCCGCGCGCGCGCCGTTCCAGCCCGCCAACGAGCAACTGACCGCGAACGGTCGTTTGCGGCGCGACGCGATTTTCGCGGCTTACCGCGCGGAACTTGATAATTTGTATGAGGAAGAAACCCATGCCGTTTTATGACCAGTTGCTCGCCGCCACCGCGCGCGAGCGCGACGAATTGCTTGATCTGCCCTTGATCCGCGCGGGCGCGGCGGGACAGGTGACGCGCGCGATGTATGTCGCTTTTCTGACCGAGGCTTATCACCATGTGAAGCACACAATTCCCTTGCTCATGAGTTGCGGCGCGCGTTTGCCCGAGCGCCACGAATGGTTGCGCGAGGCGGTGGCGGAATATATCGAAGAGGAAATCGGACATCAGGAATGGATACTCAACGACATCGCGGCCTGCGGCGCGGATAAGGAAGCCGTGCGTCATGGCCGCCCCGGGTTCGCAGCCGAGATCATGGTCGCCTACGCGTATGACGCGATCGCGCGCGGCAACCCCGTCGCGATGTTCGGCATGGTGCTGGTGCTCGAAGGAACCAGCGTGGCCGTGGCGAGCCGCGCGGGCGAGGCGATCAAAAACAGTCTGGCGCTGGGCGACGATGCGTTTACTTATCTCGCGTCGCACGGCTCGCTGGATGTGGGGCATACCGAATTTTTCGCGACGCTGATGAATCGTCTTGAGGATGCGGCGGATCAAACCGCGGTCATCCATGCGGCGCGGATTTTTTATAAATTGTACGGTGATATTTTCCGCGAACTGGCGATGCGTTTTCTGCCGGCGCGGAGATCGGAGGACGCATGAATACGGTGGGGGGGAAACGCATCCTGCTGACCGGCGCGACCGGCGGGATCGGCTATCCGCTGGCGAAATTGCTTGCGGCAAAAGGCGCGCGCCTCGCGTTGGTGGACAGGAACAGCGAACGCTTGCGGGAAGTTTGCGACGAGATCGGGCGTGAAAGCATCAACATCACGCTCGATCTCGGCCTGCCGCAGGCGGCGGAAACGGCGGTCGCGAAAACATGCGCGGCGTTCGGCGGCATGGACATTCTCATCAACAACGCGGGCATCATGGATTTCACCCTGTTCCATCAGCAAAATCCGGCGCGCATCGCGCAGATCATGAATATCAACGCGGTCACGCCCATGCTGCTGACGCGCGCGGCGCTGCCGCACATGCTGGCGCAGGGCGCGGGACGCATTGTCAACATCGGTTCGACCTTCGGCTCTATCGGCTTTCCGCATTACGCGGTTTACAGCGCGAGCAAATTCGCCGCGCGCGGATTTTCGGAAGCCCTGCGGCGCGAGCTGGAGGACAGCGGCGTGGAAGTAACCTACGTCGCGCCGCGCGCGATCAAAACGCCGCTCAACGACGCAGCCTCGGTACGCATGATGGAGGCCAACAAAATCGCGATGGACGACCCCGCCGAAATCGCGCAAATCATTGTCCGCGCCATCGAACATGGCCGCAAGGATGTTTACATCGGCGGGTCGGAACCCATCTTCGCGCGGCTCAACGGCATTCTGCCGCGCCTGGTTGATTTCGGCCTCAAGCAAAAAACCCGCGCCGCCCATCGCTTTGCCGATCGCGGCGCATTCAACGAAGTCTGACCCAAGGAGAAATAGCATGAAAAAATGGATGACATTTTCGCTCGCGGCATTTTTCGCCGCGACATTTTTCGCCGCGACATTTTTCACAACGGGCGCGCGCGCCGATGAACTTGATCCCAACATCGTCCAGGTGCAGCACGACTGGGCGAAAGCGTGGTACAGCACGCCCGAAAATCAGCAGGAAGCGGCGTTCAAAACGCTCGTGGATCGCGCGCATCAAGTCACCGCGAACAGCAGCGAAAAAGCCGAGGCGATGATCTGGGAAGCCATCGTCAACAGCAGCTACGCCAAGGCCAAGGGCGGACTCGGCGCGTTGAAATACGCGGAACAGGCGCGCGATCTTCTGCTCGCTTCCATCAAGCTCAATCCGCAGGCACTGCAAGGCTCGGCCTACACGTCGCTCGGCTCGCTGTACTACAAGGTTCCGGGCTGGCCGATCGGTTTCGGCGACAACAAAAAAGCGCGCGAAAATCTTGAAAAGGCGCTGCAAATCAATCCCGACGGCATAGACCCCAATTATTTCTACGCCGATTTTCTGCTTGAACGCGGCGAAAAAGAAAAAGCCGCCGAGTATTTCACCAAGGCGCTCAACGCCGCACCGCGTCCCGGACGCGAAGACGCGGACACGGGTCGCCGCACCGAGATTCGGGAAGGCCTCAAGAAGGCGCAAGGCAAAAGTTGATTCCGCAAAGCCGACATGAATTGGCCGCCGGACGCGCGCGCAGAATTTTTTACGTCGTTCTTTTTCTGTGCGTGATTATTCTCGGAACAATGGCCGTTTGGCGCGCCGCTGTCGGCATGATGCGTACCGATTACACCGTTTACATCGCGGCAGGACAAGCCGCGCTCGATCATCGTGATATTTACGAAACGCGCAATGCGGGCGGCTGGCGTTATGTTTACCCGCCGCCGTTCGCGATTCCGCTCGCGCAACTGGCGCGATTGCCGATAGTGCTCGGGGCGTTTCTCTGGACATTGTTTTCGATGGCGGCCATCGCGCTATCGTTTGCCATGTCCGCCAATTTGCTCGATATCGCGCCGCTCAAACGCAAGCCGCACATCATTTACGGCCTGCCGTTGCTGTGGCTTGCGAGCTTGCTGGCATCGGGTCTGTTGCGTAGCCAGGCATCGGCGTTCATGATTTTTTTCATGCTCGCGGCCTGTTGGTTGAGCCTCAAAAACCGGCCTGTCGCGGCAGGCTTCAGCCTCGCGTGCGCGACCTTGCTCAAGGTGTTTCCCGTCACGCTGATCGTCTGGTTCATCGCGCGGCGACAATGGCGCGCGGTGCTCGCCACCGCAATCGCGCTGCTGGTGCTGGGTTTTGTGCTGCCCGGTTTGTATTGGGGCTGGCATTTCAATCTGGAGCAAATCGCGCGCTGGATTGACGTGGTGGGACATCCCGCCGTGATGGATAACATGGCGCGGGCGCAAACCTCCGATCTCTACAAACAGTTGCTCGACACTGCCAAGCCGCGCAATCAATCGCTGGAATCGCTTTTTCTGAGCCTGAACATGTCCGCCGAGCTGGCGCGTTACGCGGTTGCCGTCTGCGCGGCGGCGATGCTGGCCGTCATGTGGGCTGCCGCGCGGCGCATTCCGGTTCATTCGTCGCGCGAATCCGAACCGGACATGGCGGAAAACCTGCTGTGCGGCGCTTTTCTGTGCTGGTCGCTGCTGATTTCGCCGATTGCCGAGTCGCACTATTTCGGCGTTTTGCTGTGGCCGCTGGTCATGCTGGTGGGATGCGCCGAACGCGGCACGCCAAATCGGCGATTGCAATTTTTCGTTGTCGGCACGGTCGCCATGATCGCGGTGATGCTTCTGGTCGCGCTCGATGCCACGGCGATCTGGAGGCCGCTGTGCATCGCCACTTTCACGCTGTGGTGGCTGTGCGTGCGCCCGGCCTTCGGAAAAACTCAATGCGACACAGGCGATACGATCAGCCCGTTCAGCCCCTGGAAGTTGACATGAAACACACTCTCTCCGCGCATCGCCGCAACTTTTTCGGCACGCCGTTTTTGTTCGTTTCGCTGGCGGTGTGGCTGGGTTTTCTCGGTTGGCTCAGGCCGCTCACCTTGCCCGACGAAGGCCGTTATTCGGGCGTGGCGTGGGAGATGGCGCGCAGCGGCGAATTTTTCACGCCGTTGCTGAACGGGCTGCCGTATTTTCACAAGCCGCCGCTGTTTTACTGGCTGGACATGCTCTCGATGAAACTGTTCGGCATGAACGAATGGGCGGCGCGCGCGCCTTCGTTGCTGGCCGCGTGGCTCGCGCTGATCGGCTTGTATTTTTTCACGCGCGCGTGGCGTGACGAACGCGCGGCGCGTGTGGCGGTGGTGATGCTGGCCGCGTCGCCGCTTTTTTTCGGCGGCGCGCAATTCGCCAATATGGATATGCTGGTGGCGGCGATGATTTCGCTGTGTGTGCTCGCCGGGGCAGATACGGCGCTGCGCCGCGCGGAAGGGCGACCCTGGCGCATGATGTCGCTGGCGACGGCGGCATTGGCCGCGCTCGGCGTGTTGTCCAAGGGTTTGATCGGTCTCGCGCTGCCCGGCATGGCGCTGGCTTTGTGGTTCGCATTGCGGCGCGACAGACGCGGTTTTCTCGCGCTGCTTTGGCCACCCGCCATCGTCGTGTTCGCGCTGGTGGCGTTGCCGTGGTTTGTGCTTATGCAAATGCGTTACCCGGATTTTTTCAATTACTTTTTCATTTATCAGCAGGTTGAGCGCTATTCCGGCACGGGTTTCAACAACGCGCAGCCGTTCTGGTTTTATGTGCCGCTGTTGCTGGGCGGCATGTTGCCGTGGACGCTGTGGATTTGGCCGCTCACGCGCAAGACATTCTGGGCGGAAGATCCGCGCGGTTTGCGCTTGTTGATGGGGTTGTGGCTGGCCGTGGTGCTGGTGTTTTTTTCGCTGCCCGCTTCCAAGCTCGTGGGCTATATTTTTCCGGCGTTGATGCCGCTCGTGTTTCTGCTTTCCGAGGCGCTGTTGTCCCGCATGAAGACGGGCGAAAATTTTTTCCGCGCCGCGAAACCGGCGATTACGCTGGTGGCGGCGGTTGCGGTTTGCCTCGTCGTGACGCTTGCGATTGATCTTGCGCCGCACCGCAGCGACAAGGCGCTCAGTCTGCGTTTGCGTGCGCAGATCAACCCGGGCGATACGCTGGTGCTGCTCAACGGCTATCCCTTCGACCTGCCTTTTTACGCGCGCTATCGCCGCGCCGCGTGGGTGGTGAACGATTGGGACAACCGCGTCGCCGACACGCAGCGCGACAACTGGCGCAAGGAAATTTACGACGCGGGCAAATTCGATCCGGCTGCGGCGCATGAGTTGCTGATTACGCCGGATGTCTGGAAACAACGTTTGTGCGCCGCGCCCGACGGCGGACGTTTCTGGGTCTGGGGACAGGCCTCCGCGCTGAGACATTATCCCTGGTTGCGCGATTTGCCGCCCGCGTGGTCGCGCGGCGAAACGCGCGTGTGGCGCATCGAGACCACGGAAACATTCAAACAAAGCGTGTGCGCGCGATTTTGAAAGAAATCTTATGAACATCCATTTCATCACCCGACCCGATTCCAAATATGATTCCAAACACGCGACAAAAATAACGCCCGTGCGCGGCATGGTCAGTTGCATCATTCCCGCATTCAACGAGCACGACAATCTCGCCGTGCTGTTGCCGGAATTGTGCGCGTTGCTGGAGCAGTGGTGCGACGCCTGGGAAATCATCGTCATTGACGACGGCAGCGCCGACAAAACGCCAGAGCTGATGACGCATTGGGCGCGCATAGACGGCGTGCGTTATGTGCAACTGTCGCGCAATTTCGGCAAGGAAGCGGCCATCGCCGCCGGGCTGGAAGCCGCCGACGGCGATGCGGTGATTTGTCTCGATGCCGACATGCAACATCCGCTCGCGCTGATTCCGAACATGCTCATGCGCTGGCAGGCGGGCGTTGAGATGGTCTATGCGGTACGCAGCGACCGTGACGATGAGCCGTGGATCAAGCGCGTCGGAACACGGCTGTTTTATCATCTGCTCGCCGACACGCGCGGTGTGGAAGTGCCGCCCAACGCGGGCGATTTTCGTCTCATGGATCGCAAGGTGGTGGATGCGCTGCTCGCGCTGCCCGAACGCACGCGCTTTATGAAAGGGCTGTACGCGTGGGTGGGGTTTCGTTCCGAGGCCATGCCTTATCTTCCCGAACAGCGTCGCCACGGGGTCAGCCACTATCATTTTTTCCGATTGCTCGGACTGGCGATGACGGGCATCACCGCATTCACCACCTGGCCGTTGCGTCTGGTGGGCATCGCGGGAGCGACATTCGCCGCGCTGTCGTTCATGTACGGTTTGTATCTCGTGGGCGATTATTTATTCGACGGCAGCGCGCCCTCGGGCTGGACGACCATCGTCACCGCGCTGCTGTTTTTCGCGGGCGTCAACCTGATTTCGCTCGGCATGATAGGCGAATACATAGGCCGCATTTTCGACGAAGTGAAAGGCCGTCCGCTCTACGTCACCCGGCAAAAGCGCGGGCGATCACGAGCGAAACGCGCGAAGGCGCAGGCATCTTAATCTCTCTTCCACGGGAATCAGACGTTATGCCGAAACGCCCACAACCGGCTTGCGAGAAACGTCATCCCGGCCACGGCGATGAGGATCGCGGCCAGCAGCAAATCGTAGGGCAGTGCGGTGACGCGCAGCAGCCAGATATATGAAATTTCGTTGAGCGCGAAACCCGATGCGGAGATCAGAAAAAATCGCAGCGCGGCGCGTGATCTGGAAGCTCCGGCGCGATGAAAAGTGAAATGAAAATGGCCGAAAAAGGAAACCCAAAAAGCCACCAGCCAGCCGCATACATTGGCGACGGGCGGCAGCCATCCAACCCGCGCGACGAGCGAGACAGCCACGCACCAATGCGTCGCGGCGGCGGCGCAGCCGATGATGAAAAACCAGACGAGTTGTTTGAGCAGAACACGCATATCACGGGCGAAGAAATTGTCGGGCGCGCGACCAAGAGTCGCAGCATCATTGTTTGCGCCGATGATTTTGGCATAAATCCGGCGGTGGATGACGGTATTTTATCGTTGGCCGCCCTGAACCGCTTGAGCGTGGTGAGCTGCATGTCGCTCGGCGCGTCGTTCGCGCATCATGCGGAGGCGTTGCGCGCGTCGCGCGTGGGCATGGGTTTGCATCTTGACCTTACCGAAATGCCGTCGGGCATGAAGCTCTCCGCGCTTATCACCCGCGCCTATGCCGACGCGTTGGACGCGGCCTGGGTGGACGAGCGCATCGCGCGCCAACTCGACGCCTACGAAAACATTTGCGGCGCGGCACCGGCTTATGTGGACGGTCATCAGCATGTGCACCAATTGCCCACCGTGTTGCCGCGCCTTTTGCGCGCGCTGGACAAACGCTATCTCCGGCGTCCCTGGTTGCGCTGCACCTTGCCCGCGCCGGGGCAGCGCATGGGGTTTTCCGACACATTCAAGGCGCATGTGATCGGGATATTGGGCGGCAACGCGCTGCGTGTAGCCGCGCGCGAACACGGCTGGCGCTGCAATCGCAATCTGCTCGGCGTTTATGGTCTGCGCGGCGGTGCGTGGCATTATGCTGATTTGTTGCAACGCTGGTTCGCCGCCGCGCGACACGGCGATTTGCTGATGTGCCATCCCGCCGCGCCGGTTGGGAATGACGATCCGTGGCAACGCCAGCGCGCGGCGGAACGTGAAGTGTGGGCGGGTTCGGAGGTGGAGGAATGGCTGCGATCGCATGACTTGAAAATCGCGCGCATGGGCGCGTGACCTTGCCTCTTTCTTGCCATGCCCGCCGTTTTCGAGTACCTTCTCCGCATTGCTGGGGGTTCGCCGACGGGCGATGAGACACACCCTTTGAACCTGATGCGGGTCATGCCGCCGTAGGGAAGCGTCGCGACTTCCTTGCGTTTTTATTGCGAGGAGCCTCCATGAACGCCAATCCGAAATTTCTCAACAGCGCCGCCGAACTCGACGAGGCCGCGACGCGACCATTTCCGAAATCGCGCAAGGTTTATGTGACGGGCAGCCGTCCCGACATCCGCGTGCCGTTCCGCGAAATCAGCTTGTCCGACACGCCTTCCGCGTTCGGCGCGGAGAAAAATCTGCCGGTCATGGTGTATGACACTTCCGGTCCTTATACCGATCCGGCAGTTCGCATAGACATCCGCAACGGCTTGCCCGCGCTGCGCGCGAAGTGGATAGAGGAGCGCGGCGATACCGAGTTGCTGGCCGGGCCGACTTCGCGTTACGGCCACGCGCGCAAGACCGATCCGACGCTGGGCGAGATGCGTTTCAACCTGACCCGTCCGCCGCGCCGCGCCCAGGCGGGCAAAATCGTGACGCAGATGCACTACGCGCGGCAGGGCGTCGTCACGCCGGAAATGGAATACATCGCGATCCGCGAAAACCAGCGCCGCGAAAATTTGTCGGAGCTGATTTTGACGCAGCACCGCGGCCACGATTTCGGCGCGAGCATTCCGCGCGTCATCACGCCCGAATTTGTGCGCGACGAAGTGGCGCGCGGTCGCGCCATCATCCCCGCGAACATCAACCATCCCGAAACCGAACCCATGATTATCGGGCGCAATTTTCTCGTGAAGATCAACGCCAACATCGGCAATTCCGCGCTCGGCTCGTCCATCTCGGAAGAGGTCGAGAAAATGGTGTGGGGCACGCGCTGGGGCGGCGACACGGTGATGGATTTGTCCACCGGAAAAAACATCCACGAAACGCGCGAATGGATCATACGCAACAGCCCCGTGCCCATCGGAACCGTGCCGATTTATCAGGCGCTGGAAAAAGTCGAAGGCAAGGCCGAGGAGCTGACCTGGGAAATTTTCCGCGACACGCTCATCGAGCAGGCCGAGCAGGGCGTGGATTATTTCACCATACACGCGGGCGTGCGTCTGCCCTTCATCCCCATGACCGCGAAACGCATGACCGGCATCGTGTCGCGCGGCGGCTCCATCATGGCCAAATGGTGTCTCGCGCATCACAAGGAAAGTTTTCTCTACGAACATTTCGCGGACATCTGCGAGATCATGCAAGCCTACGATGTCGCATTCAGTCTGGGCGACGGTTTGCGTCCCGGCTCCGTGTATGACGCCAACGACGACGCGCAATTCGCCGAACTCAAAACGCTGGGCGAGCTGACGCAAATCGCGTGGAAACATGATGTGCAAGTGATGATAGAAGGCCCCGGCCACGTGCCCATGCACATGATTAAAGAGAACATGGACATGCAGTTGCAACACTGCGGCGAAGCGCCGTTCTACACGCTGGGACCCCTCACCACCGACATCGCGCCCGGCTACGACCACATCACCTCCGGCATCGGTGCCGCGATGATAGGCTGGTACGGAACCGCGATGCTGTGCTACGTCACGCCCAAGGAACATCTGGGTCTGCCCGACAAGGAAGACGTGCGCGTCGGCATCATCACCTACAAAATCGCCGCGCACGCCGCCGATCTCGCCAAAGGTCACCCCGGCGCGCAAATCCGCGACAACGCGCTATCGAAAGCGCGCTTTGAATTTCGCTGGGAAGACCAGTTCAACCTCGGCCTCGACCCCGAAAAAGCCAAGGAATTTCACGACGAAACCCTGCCGCAGGAAGGCGCGAAACAAGCCCACTTCTGCTCCATGTGCGGCCCCCACTTCTGCTCCATGAAAATCACCCAGGACGTGCGCGACTACGCCGCAACCCAAGGCGTCAGCGAACAGGAAGCCCTGCAAAAAGGAATGCGCGAAAAAGCCATCGAGTTCGTGAAAAAAGGCGCGGAAGTTTATCAGAAGGTTTGATTTCCCCTCGCGCGGCGAGGGCTGTAGGGGCGGGTTTTAAACCCGCCCTTGCGGATTCGCGGGATGGGAAATCCCCGCCTGCTGATCCGCATGATAGCTGCTACGCACCATAGGCCCGCACGCCGCTTGTTTGAAGCCCATCGCGAGCGCCTGTTCCTCGAAAAATTTGAAACGTTCCGGCGGCACGAAGCGGAGCACGGGCAGGTGATGCGGGCTGGGTTGCAGGTATTGGCCGAGCGTGAGCATGTCCACATTGTGCGCGCGCAAATCGCGCATCACTTCGAGAATTTCCCCGTCGGTTTCGCCCAGTCCGAGCATAAGGCCGGATTTGGTGGGGATCGCGGGAAAACGCATTTTGAAATCGGCAAGCAATTTGAGCGAGTGCGTGTAATCAGCACCGGGGCGTGCCTGTTTGTAAAGGCGCGGAACGGTTTCGAGATTGTGGTTCATGATGTCGGGCGGCACTTCGGCCAGCGCATCCAGCGCGGATTCGAGACGACCGCGAAAATCCGGCACGAGGATTTCGATTTTGAGTTCGGGCGAATGCGCGCGCGCCGCGCGTATGCAATCAACAAAATGCCGCGCGCCGCCGTCGCGCAGATCGTCGCGATCCACGCTGGTGATGACGACGTAATTGAGGCGCATCGCGGCAATGGTGCGCGCGAGCCGCTCGGGTTCGTCCGCGTCGGGCGGCAACGGTTTGCCGTGCGCGACATCGCAGAACGGGCAACGGCGCGTGCAGACATCGCCCAAAATCATGAAGGTCGCGGTTCCGCCGCTGAAGCATTCGCCGATGTTGGGGCAGGAGGCTTCCTCGCAAACGGTGTGCAAACGGTGGTCGCGCAGTATCTGTTTGATCTCGCGGAAACGCGCGCTGTCGGGCGCTTTCATGCGTATCCATTCCGGCTTGCGCGGCGCGGGCTGCGGCACAATCTTGATCGGAATGCGCGCGGTTTTTTCCGCGCCTTTTTGTTTGCGGGGGGTGGGTTCGGTCATGGGTTTAGTTTAGCCGAAATCAAGGTGACCAATCGTTCCGCCAGCTCCGGCTGTGGGGCGGCTATGCCCAGGTCGCGTGTTTGCGTGACTTGCAATCCGGGGTGGCCGCACGGGTCTATTGCGTGGAAGGGCGACAAATCCATCGCCACGTTCAGGCTCAGGCCGTGATAGCAGCGACCGTTTTTGAGGCGCAGGCCGAGTGAGGCGATTTTGGCGTTGTTGACGTAAACGCCGGGGGCGTCGGGGCGGTTGGTTGCGGGGATGTTGTGTTCGGCGAGCAGCGCGATGACGGTGTTTTCCATGTGGTTGACGAGTTGGCGTATCGTCATTTTTCGTCGTTGCAAATCGAGCAGCAGGTAGAGCACGATTTGGCCGGGGGCGTGGTAGGTGATCTTTCCGCCGCGGTCGGTCGGCACGAGCGGGATGTCGTCGCGGCGCGGCGGTTGCGCGTCTTTGCGGTTGAGGCCGAGTGTGTAAACCGGTGGGTGTTCGGTCAGCCACAATTCGTCGGGCGTGTCCGCGTCGCGTTGCGCGGTGAAGGTTTGCATGGCCTTCCAGGTGGCGGTGTAATCGGTGAGGCCGAGTTGGCGGAGTTTCGGCGGAGTGTTTTTGATTTGCTCATTAACCTCCACCCTCACCCCTGCCCCTCTCCCGCAAGCGGGAGAGGGAACACCTGTGTTTTCTCCACATTCGTGGGGAAGGAGCTGTTGCAGTTCTCCATTTTCCACTAGTGAGGGCTGTTGTTGTTCTCCCTCTCCCGCTTGCGGGAGAGGGTTAGGGTGAGGGTGGGGGTTCAATGCAATCATTTGAGCAGTAGTCGCTCTGGCGCAATCTTAGAGCACCACTTTTATCATCGGGTGCGCGGTCAGTTCGCGGTAGAGATTGTCCAGTTGTTCCTTGGAAACAGCGGTGACGGTGCAGGTGAGGCCGATGTATTTGCCGTTCGCGCTGGGGCGCATTTCCACGCGGGTCACGTCGAAATCGGGGGCGTGGATACGCACCACGCGCGCGATTTCCTCGGCGAAGCCGTCTTGCGTCACGCCCATGATTTTGAGCGGAAATTCGCAGGGAAATTCCAGCAGCGTGGTTTGTTCGTCTTGCGCCATGATTTACTGGAACCAGAGTTTGATGCTGTCCCACATGCGACCAAAAATGCCCGCCGTGGATATTTCTTTGGACGCGATCAGCGGTTGTTCCGACAGCGTTTTGCCGTCCAGCGTGAAGCGGATGATGCCGACTTGCTGTTTGGCGGCGATGGGCGCGATCAGCGGTTGCTGGCTTACGACTTCGGCCTTGAGACGCGCGAATCCGCTCTTGGGCAGCGCGATGTAAAGATCGCGGTCAACGGTCGCTTCCAGCATTTCCTCGCTGCCTTTCCACACCTTGAGTTTGCTGATGGATTGGCCGTGTTTGTAGTAGAGGCGCGATTCGTAAAACTGGAAACCGTAATTCAGCAATTGCTGGCTGCCCGTGATGCGCGCGTTGTCGTTGGGCGCGCCGAGCAAAATCGCGATCAAACGCATCTCGCCGCGTTTGGCGGACGAGATCAGGCAAAAACCCGCCGCCGCCGTATGGCCGGTTTTCATACCGTCCACAAAGGGGTCAGACCACAGCAAACGGTTGCGGTTGGATTGCTTGATGTTGTTGAAGGTGTAATCCTTGATCGAATAAAGCGTTTTGTACTGCTCGGGAAAATCGCGCACCAGCGCGGATGCGAGCAGCGAAAGATCGTAAGCCGTGGTGTAGTGTTCGGGGTCGGGCAGGCCGGTGGCATTCATGAAATGGGAATTTTTCATGCCCAGATGCGCGGCTTCCTTGTTCATCATGGCGGCGAAGGCTTCCTCGGAACCCGCGATGCCTTCGGCCAGCGCCACGCTCGCGTCGTTGCCGGAAATCACGATCATGCCGTGCAGCAATTGATCCACGGTGACGGGTTTGTTCGGCTCGATGAACATGCACGAACCCGCGCCGCCGCCGCAACCCGCGCCACCGCCTTTCCATGCCTTCACGCTCACCGGCAGCGTTTGGTCGAGTTTGAGATGGCCTTCCTTGAGCGCCTTGAACGCGAGATAGGCGGTCATGAGTTTGGTGAGCGACGCAGGCTCGACGCGCTCTTCGGCGTTTTGTTGCGCGAGAATGGCGCGGCTGTTGAAATCCATCAGCAAATACGATTTGGCCGCGAGTGTGGGCGGCGGCGGAGCATCGTCCGCGGCAAAGGCGAGGGAAGAAAGCAGCAACAGGGGAAGCAGAAAAAATCTCATGGGAATCTTCATTCGTGTGGGTTAGCGATTGGTGGTGACCAGTGTGGAAATTCCGAGCGCGTCGCGGATGGAGGCCGCCGCGCGTTCGGCTTCGTCGCGGCTGGAATACGGCCCCAGCCGGACGCGATAAACGTCGTCATTATACCAGTTCTCCGCCGTGACATTTTCAGCCAAACCGCGCTGGCGCAGCTTGTCCAGCAACTGTTCCGCATTGTCGCGCGAGCGAAACGCGCCCGCCTGCACATACGCGCCGGATGCGGAATTTGCGGACGAAGAAATGGCGGGCGAAGCAGCGGCGGGCGTCTCCGGCGCGGCGGATTTTTGCGGCTGCCGCGCATCTATGGCCTCGACCTCCACCATGCCGCTGCCGCCTTCCGCGATGCCCAGACGATGCGCTGCGGCGTAGGAAAGATCAATGATTCTGTCCTTGTGAAACGGCCCCCGATCATTGACGCGCACCACCACCGATTTGCCGTTGGCGAGGCTGGTGACGCGCGCGTAACCGGGAATCGGCAAGGTCGTGTGCGCGGCGGTCATCGCGTACATATCGTAGATTTCGCCGGTGGAAGTTTTCTGTCCGTGATAACGCTTGCCGTACCACGAAGCCAGTCCACGCGCCTTGTACGGCTGGTATTGCGTCATCGGCGTGTAGCTCTGGCCGAGCGCGGTATAAGGTTTGTTGAAGCGGCTTTGCGGCGGTTCATAACGCGGCACGGCATCGGGAATCTGATCGAGATTCGCGGGCGGATTGTCGCCGGGACCATCATCCAGATAATAGCCGCCGCTTTTTTTGGATGACGCGGAGGCGGGCGGTTTGTCCGGTTTCGTGGTCGTGCCGCCGCCGCAGCCGACCAGTGCCGCAAGCGCGACGAGCGCGATCAGATTTTTGCTCATAAGAAAAATTCCTTCATCCGCCCTTCGACAAGCTCAGGGCGAACGGAATTTCGGCGGATGTTTTTTCCGGCTACGGGTTTATGCGCGCATTTCATCATCAAGTCTGCACCAGTTTTTTGTGGGTTTGTATGCTCATCAGAATGCCAAAGCCTATCATCAATGTGACAAGCGAAGTGCCGCCGTAACTGACCAGCGGCAGCGGCACGCC
>JAITWS010000081.1 GCA_031285185.1 Methylobacillus sp. | reverse complement strand
GGCTCCGTCATCGCATTGCCACCGTACTTGACGACGATGGTCTTGTCGAAAAACCGCTGGATATAAGGCATCGCCTCGGACAGCGTGCGGGCTTTCTTGTCGGCGGCGGACGGAGTGAGAGACATGGGAGCTACCTGCGCGAGTAAGGATAAATGCCCCGCATTCTACCAGTTTCACGGGATGGGGAGAGGGAGAACGGCGGAGGGAAAAAGAAAACCTCAGCGCCGCTCATTCCAAACCAGCATCGCCATTCCTGCCGCGAAAAACAGCAGCGTGGGGATGGTTGCGCTCATGGGGGGCGGCCAGTCGTTGAGGAGGCCGAGGTGGACGAAGACGCGGTTGAGCACCTGGTAGCTGATGCCGAGCAAGATGCCGACGGAGATTTTCGCGCTGATGCCGCCCGCGCGCTGTTGCAGGAAGCCGAACGGCAGCGCGAGGATTACCATCACGAGGCAGGCGATGGGGTAGGTCATTTTTGACCAGAGCGCGATTTCGTGGCGCGCGGTTTTCTGGTGGTTTTCGGCGAGGTGCTGGATGTAGAAATACAGATTCCACACCGACATTTTTTCCGGCGCGACCAGCAGCACATTGAGCAATTCCGGCTGGATCACCGAGTTCCAGTTCATTTGCGCGAACGTTTCGGTGCTGATGCTGTTGTCGGCGAACGTGGTTTGCGTCACGTCGGTCATTTCCCAGTGTTTGCCGTTGTATTGCGCGGTTTTGGCGTTGCGGATCGCGCGCAGATGGTAGTCCTGATCGAGTTCATAAATGTGTATGTTCCGCAAACCGGCGGTGGACAGCACTTCTTCGATATTGATGAAATTGTTGCCGTCCTTGACCCACACGCCGGAACGGAAATTCCGGGCGATCACGGAGTCACCGGGATTGGTTGCCGCCGAGCGCAGCTTTTGCGCGGTCTTTTCGGTGAGGGGCGCGACCAGTTCGCCGCCGATGAAGGTCACACCGGTGAACAACGCGCCCGCGCACAGCAGCGGAACCGCCATTTGCATCATCGAGATGCCGCTGGTTCGCAGCACGACCAGCTCGGAACTGCGGCCAAATTGCGCCAGCGCGTACAGCGTGCCGATGAGCACCGCGACCGGGATGACTTCATACACATGACCGGGCACGCTGAGCAGCACATACAACATGATCTGCGGCAGACCGTAAGCGCCCTTGTCCAGACTTTCCAGTTCCTGAATCAGGTCGAAGAACGCGAACAGCGCGAGCAGCGCCACCATCACCAGCACGATGCTATAAACGATTTCGCGGAAAAGATAGCGGCTGAACAGTTTCATTTTTTGCGGAAGAATGTCGGGAACAGCGGCAACAGGAACAGCCGCCGGTAAAACAGATAAACAACGAGCGCGAGTACCAGCGCATGAACCGGCCACAAGCCGACCATGGTCTGGATTTTGCCCTGTTGCAACCACGCCTGATTGATGCTCATGAGATTGTTGTAAATCCAGTAGCCGAGCACCGCCAGCACCATGTTGATGGAGCGTCCCGCGCGCGGGTCAACGAAACTCAGCGGGATCGCGAGCAGCACCAGCAGAAAGGCGGAAATCGGCGTGGAAAGCCGCCAATGAAGTTCCGCGCTGCTTTCCCTGTTTTTTTCGAGCAGCAATTCTCCGCTGGGACGCCGCTTGGCATCCGGCGGGGTTTCCTGCACCGCATTGGGTTCGATGCGGATTGCATAACGCTCGAATTCGGTCACCGTGTATTCGCGCGTGCCGGGCGTGCCTTGGTAGCGCCGACCGTTTTGCAGCACGATGAAATTGTCGCCGTTCGCGTGCGTTTCTCGCGTGCCGCTGCGCGCGAGGATCACGCCCAGCTTTTGATGTTGCACGCTTTGCACAAAAATGTTTTTCACTGCCGTGCCGAATTTGTCGAAGCTCTCGATGAAATACACGCGATCCGCATTGCCGGATTCCTCGAACACGCCGGGTGTGATGGTGGACAACTCATCGCGCGCCTTGAGCTGGTCGGAATAGCGCGCGATCTGGTCGGTGGCCAGCGGAGAAACGATCAGGCTCAGCCCCGCGATGATGACGATGACGGGCAGCGCGAAGCCCATCACGGGGCGCACCCACGCAGCCAGCCCGAGACCGGAAGTGAACCAGACCACCATTTCGCTGTCACGATGCCAGCGCGTGAGCGTGAGCAACACGCTGAGAAACAGCGTCAACGTCAAAAGCAACGGCAAGAGTTTGAGCAAGGTGAAGCCGAGCAAGGTGACGATGGCGTCGCTCGCCACGTTGCCGCGCGCGGCCAGCCCCAGATAATATGCCGTGCGCTGGGCAAGCATGATGCCCATCAGCGTGAGGAAGGTGGCGAGCGCGGTGGCGTACAATTCGTGCGTTAATGAACGTTTGAATATCATTATTCGGGTTTTAAATCGGGCGGAAACATTGGATAATCGGACATATCACATGAAAAGGAACACGAGCATGGAATTTAGCATAAAAAACGGCAATTCGGAGAAACAACGCACGGCGTGCGTGATTGTCGGCGTGTATGAAACGCGCAAACTTTCCGAAGCGGCGGCAGCCATAGACCATGCCTCCGACGGTTATCTGGTCGGCATCATGCGGCGCGGCGACATGGACGGCAAGATCGGAACCAGCCTGTTGCTGCACAATGTTCCCGGAACCCTGTGCGACCGCGTGCTGCTGGTCGGCCTGGGCAGGGAACGCGATTTCAACGAACGCGCCTACCGCCGCGTTGTGGCGGCCTCCATCAAGCCGCTGGAAACGCGCGGCGCGATGGATGTCGCCACTTTTCTCGCCGAACTGCCGGTCAAGAAACGCGACATCGGCTGGAAGGTCGAGCAGATGATCGAAGTCGCGCAAGATGCCGCTTACCGCTTCGCGCATCCGCTGTGCAAAAAGGCGGACGAGCCGCACGGCATCGAAAAACTGATTATCAACGTGCCGATGCGGAACGATCTCAGAAAATGCGACAACGCCTTGCGACGCGGCCTCGCCATTGCCGCGGGCGTGCAATTCACCAAGGATCTCGGCAATCTGCCGGGCAATATCTGCACACCGACTTATCTCGCGGAACAGGCGGTCGAGCTGGGCAAACAGCACAACTTTTCGGTCGAGGTGCTGGAAAAATCCGACATGGAAAAACTCGAAATGGGGTCGCTGCTCAGCGTGGCGCGCGGCAGCCGCCAACCGCCCAAGCTCATCGTCATGCGTTACAGCGGGGGCGCGGCCACGCGCAAACCGCTGGCGCTGGTCGGCAAGGGCATCACCTTTGATTCGGGCGGAATCTCCATCAAGCCCGCCGCCGACATGGACGAGATGAAATACGATATGTGCGGCGCGGCCAGCGTGCTCGGCACATTCAAGGCGGTGGCGCAAATGGGGCTGCCCATCAATCTCATCGGCATCATCCCCACCTGCGAAAATTTGCCGGACGGCAACGCGAGCAAGCCGGGCGACATCGTTACCAGTATGTCCGGCCAGACCATAGAAATTCTCAACACCGATGCCGAAGGTCGCCTCATTTTGTGCGACGCGCTGACTTACACCGAGAGCTTCAACCCGGAGGTCGTGGTGGACATCGCCACGCTGACCGGCGCGTGCGTGATCGCGCTCGGCCATCACGCGAGCGGCTTGTTCAGCAATTCCGAACATCTCTCCAAGGAGTTGCAGCACGCGGGTGAGGAAACCTGCGACCGCGTTTGGCCGATGCCCATGTGGGACGATTATCAGGAATCGCTCAAAAGCAATTTCGCGGACATGGCGAATGTCGGCGGACGCGCGGCGGGCAGCGTGACGGCGGCCTGCTTTTTATCGCGCTTCACGAAAAAATTCGACTGGGCGCATCTGGACATCGCCGGAACCGCCTGGAAATCCGGCAAGGAAAAAGGCGCGACAGGCCGCCCCGTGCCGCTGTTGACGCGCTTTTTGATGAACCGCAGCGGACTCAACTAGAGCGGCCATGACGCGCATAGATTTTTATTTCAACATCGAAGACAAATTCCGCCATATCGCGGAACTCGCGCAGCACGCTTTGGCGCGTCGGCGTCGGCTGTTCGTTTACATGCCGGACGCGCACGCAACGGCACGGCTGGAAAATACGCTTTGGACGCATCCGCCCGCCGCGTTTCTGCCGCATTGCCGCAACGATCACCCATTGCGCGCGGAAACGCCTATCATCCTGGATAGCGACGGGGAAAACCTGCCGCACGACGATGTGCTCATCAACCTCACAGAAGAGCATCCGCCGTTTTTCAGCCGCTTCAAGGGCTTGATCGAAGTGGTCGGTCGGGATGACAATGATCGCAATCAGGCGCGCGCGCGATACCGCTTTTATCGTGATCGCGGGTATGAAATAAAATCACATGACGTGGAGATGGAGAACAATAATGGCCGAAGATAATCAGGGGCAATTTGAACAAGTGCTGAACCGTCTGGATGCGTTTATGAAACGCGCCCAGGCCGCGCAACAACCCGTCGCGACCCCCGTCCCGCCGCCGGTCGGCGCGCCCGCCCAAAGCGCCGCGCCCCAAACCGGAACGCCTTTTGTGATTCTGGAAAAACCATCGGACGTTCCGCTGCTGACGGAAGTTTACAGTGGCGAAATCTCGCCCATCACGGCGGAAGGCAACAGCGAACTCGCGGAAGCGGTCATAGACGCGCTTATGCCGCTCATGCTGGAAAATCTCGATCTCGTCATCGCCGAAGAAACCATACGCATGGAGCAAAACATCATCAAACGTATGCGCTCCGAAATCGCCGCCACCTTGCGCTCCCGCGTGCCGACGCGCAAAACGTGATCGCGCGATGAGCCTCGCGCCCCAAGCCAAACGCGCCTTGCGTATCGCTTTGTGGGCGATATTTTCGATGGCGCTCGTTGCGGGCATCGGCATCTGGTGGATCGCGCACGACGAACCGCTGCTCCCCGAAGTCGAAGCCGCCCTGCGCTTCGACCCGCCCACGCCCGAAGTCATGCGCGACAACGGCTATTTCACCATGCTCGGCTTGGGCGCTCCGCCGGAAGAGGACGCGCTGGCGGCGGGACAACGTTTTTTCGCGGCGCAGGTGAAGGATTACGAGGAGTACCAACGCGCGGGCAACCTTGAAAAATCATCTGCCTATGACGCCTTTCCCCATCAATCCATCATCATGGAACCGATACGCTGCGACGCGACGGCGGACGATTGCTACGCGCATTATCTTGAAAACGCGCAGGCGATCAAAGACAAACTGGCCGGGCAGAAAGTACTGGTCGAACGCTATCTGTCGTTGCGAGACAAACCGGATTACGAGGAAATCAATCAATCGCCTTGCGCGGCGTGCGCGCTTCCTTATTTTTCATATGTCGCCGCCGCATCCGAATTAACCACCATGCGCGCCGCGTTGCTGTTGAATGACGGGCATGTGGACGAGGCGCTCACGCTGCTGGAAACCAACGCCAAAATTCACCGCAAGATGATGGAAGGCGCGCGCACATTGGTCGGCGCGATGATCGCGCTGGCGATGGACATGCGCCAGCAACGCCTCATCAGCAGCGCGTTGCGCCATGTGCCCGCGTTGAGCGCCGATCACGCGCAGCGGCTGGATGCGCTGGTGCAATCCTCCGCGCCCGTGCCACTCACCGCCGCGCTGGAGTACGAAATGAAATTCCAGTTGGCTTTTTTCAGCACTCTGCAACCTACTGCGGACGTGATATCGCTCGACCTGGAACATGCCGACACCGAACGCGAATTGGGCAGTTGGTTGCAGAATCG
>JAITWS010000037.1 GCA_031285185.1 Methylobacillus sp. | reverse complement strand
CACAACATCACTCCAAGCAATACCGTCAGCGCTCCACCTGTTGCCAACATGAGTTTGGCCAAGGTTTCTATCTTGCGATGATAAGCTGTTTCGCGTTGCTTATGCTCCGCCAACAGGGCAAGCGCCTTGTCATAGAGCTTTTGAGCCTCGCTTTGTTTTGCATAGATTTGAGCAAGCCGTACCTCTGCGCTAGCCTTGACATCGCTTAATCCTTTCGCAAGATCGCGCAGTCCTTTTGCGAGGTCTTGTTTAACATGGTCACTCAGATTTTTCGCTTTAGCTACCTCTTGCATGGCCAAATCAATGGATATCTGCATACCTTGCAGTTCCTTGTGCATACCAAGCAACACCGCACCATGCTTGTCAGAAAACTCCTTTAGACTGCGATTGAAGTCTGTGTCCATACACTCCGTCCCGTAAAATATGTCTCAGTCACTACATCTCAGTACGCACAATTCCATCATACAAACCGCACTTCCAGCCGTTTGCCCATTGCCGCCGCATATTTTTGCAGCGTGGCGACCGATGGGGAATGTTTGCCGGTTACCAGCGCATTTTCCAGCCTTGCCACCGCCGGGGCTTTGGTTCCCATGCGCTCGGCCACTTGCGCTTGCGTCATACCCGATTCGGCGCGGGCTTTGAGAATGGCATCAAGCATGGGCATTTCCTCGCGCTCAATGCGTTCGTATTCAGCGCGCACTTCCGGGTCAGACAGCAGACGCGCTCTCAGCTTTTCATGGGTGAGCATTTTTGATCTCTTTCATTCGGGTTTCTGCAATTCGGCGTTCCGCCGGTGGCGTCTTTTGAGTCTTCTTCACAAAACTGTGCAACATCACGATGCGACGCCCTACCAACGTGCAATAAAACACACGCGCAATGCCCTCCGCCCCTTTCAAACGCAACTCGAACAAACCATCGCCGAATGCTTCGGTGTGCGGTTTACTCAAGTTCGCTCCGACGATCTGCATACGGTCGGTCAAAGTCACATAGCGCGCCGCCAAAGTTTTGGGTAACGCAAAAATCGCGTCTTGCACGGCATCGTTGTAATAGTGGATGGAGTAGGACACGAAGAAAATATAACAAATATGTTAATTTCGTGCAAGCTGTTCACCGCCCCGCAAAATGCCTTTTCGCCGGTTTGTCGTAGCCTTTGACTTTGGCTGCGCCTTCCTTCACGCGCGGTTTGTTGCTGCCGGTTTCCGTTTTTGGTTGCCAGCTCGGGACGAGGTGTTTTTTGCTGTTGCCGATGAGGTCGGCGCGTCCCATTTCTTTCAGCGCCTCGCGCAGCAGCGGCCAGTTGGCGGGGTCGTGGTAGCGCAGAAAAGCCTTGTGCAATCGGCGTTTGCCGCCCGCTTTCGGAACCGGCACATCTTCGCTGGATTTGGTGACTTTGCGTAACGGGTTTTTGCCAGAGTGGTACATCGCGGTGGCCATGGCCATCGGCGTGGGCGTGAAATTTTGCACCTGATCCAGCCGAAAATTATTGGCCTTGAGCCACAACGCGAGGTTGAGCATGTCTTCGTCGCGCGTGCCGGGATGCGAGGCGATGAAATAGGGAATGAGATATTGTTCCTTGCCCGCTTCCCGTGAAAATTTTTCGAACATTTGCTTGAACGCCTGATACGCGCCCATGCCGGGTTTCATCATTTTGGCGAGCACGGCATCCTCGCTGTGTTCCGGCGCGATCTTGAGATAGCCGCCGACATGGTGCTGCACCAGTTCCTTCACATATTCTGGTGACTTCACCGCGAGGTCGTAGCGCAGGCCGGAGCCGATGAGGATTTTTTTCACGCCGGGAATCGCGCGCGCCTTGCGATAAAGTTGCGTGAGCGCCGCGTGATCGGTATCGAGATTTTCGCAAATGCCGGGATACACGCACGACAATTTGCGGCAATTTTTTTCGATCTCTGCGCTCTTGCAACCGAGGCGATACATGTTCGCCGTGGGGCCGCCGAGGTCGGAAATCGTTCCGGTATAACCTTCCACCTTGTCGCGGATTTCCTCGATTTCGCGCAGGATGGAATCTTCGGAACGGCTCTGGATGATGCGGCCTTCGTGTTCGGTGATCGAGCAAAATGTGCAGCCGCCGAAACAGCCGCGCATGATGTTGACCGAAAAACGTATCATCTCCCACGCCGGAATTTTCGCGCCCTGGTAAGCCGGATGCGGAGCGCGCGCGTAGGGCAAATCGTAGATGAAATCCATCTCCTGCGTGCTGAGCGGAATCGGCGGCGGATTGAGCCACACATCGCGGTCGCCGTGGCGCTGCACCAGCGCGCGCGCGTTGCCGGGATTGGATTCCAGATGCAACACGCGCGAAGCGTGCGCGTACATGACGGGATTAACCGCGACCAACTCGTAATCCGGCAGACGCACCACCTGACGCTCGCGCGGCACGCGCGCGGGGCGATGGATGACGATGGGTTGCGTGATGGATTCGTGCGGCACATCCGCAACACCATCCGTCGCGCACGCCGCGCCATCGGCCATCTGCATCGCATACGGATCGGTGTGCGGATCAACGCGACCGGGTTTATCCATCTGCGCGGAATCAACCTCCAGCCAATCCTCGGGAATGCTTTTACGCAAAAACGCCGTGCCGCGCAAATCGGTGATGTCGCGGATATTCGCGCCCGCCGCGAGCCGATGCGTCAACTCCACCAACGCGCGCTCGGCGTTGCCGTAAATCAGCATATCCGCCTTGGAATCCACCAGAACCGAACGGCGCACCTTGTCCGACCAATAATCATAATGCGCGATGCGCCGCAAACTGGCCTCAATGCTGCCGATCACCACGGGCACATCCGCCCACGCCTCGCGGCAACGCTGCGAATAAACCAGCACCGCGCGATCAGGCCGCTTGCCCGGCGCGGCATTCGGCGTATAAGCATCATCGGAACGTATCTTGCGATCGGCGGTATAACGGTTGACCATGGAATCCATATTCCCCGCCGTCACGCCGAAATAAAGATTGGGCTTGCCCAACATCTTGAACGCCTCCGCCGACTGCCAATCCGGCTGCGCGATCATCCCCACGCGAAAACCCTGCGCCTCCAGCAGCCGCCCGACCAGCGCCATGCCAAAACTCGGATGATCCACATAAGCATCCCCCGTCACCAAAATCACATCGCACGAATCCCACCCAAGCGCAGCCATCTCCGCGCGCGACATCGGAAAAAACGGCGCAACGCCGAAACGCTTGGCCCAATAGGGGCGATAGGAAGTGAGAGGTTTGGGGGAGATCATAGGGTGGGTATTTTACTATGGAGATCAATGGCATCCGATTTTTATTTCACGGCGCAGCAGCGGCTTTCAAACCCACCCGCGCAGATAAAATCTGCCTCGCAAGGACACGATAGTTTGAAACGGCGATATGAAGTGCGATGCCACGCATCGCCTTCGGAGCCGCCCCTGCACAGAAGGCGAATTACAATCACGCGTTTGGCTTTATCATATGCAGCATCCATCCACTCATCGGAGATTTCTCATGCACACGTTTACCGTCAACGACATGGTTTGCGGCGGGTGCGCGGCGAATATTGTGAAGGCCGTGCAAAATTTTGATCCGGCTGCTGCGGTTGAGGCGGATCCGGCGAGCAAGCGCGTGACCGTGGAGAGCGCGAAATCTTCCGCCGAGATCGCGCAGGTTATCGCGGCAGCGGGTTATCACGCGGAATAAAATGGCTGCGCCTCTTCGTCTTGCGGTTGAGGGTATGCGTTGCGCGGCTTGCGTGGCGAGCGTCGAGCAGGCGTTGCGCGGCGTGGGCGGCGTGGTCGGGGCGCATGTCAATTTCGCCGATCACACGGCGGATGTTCGCGGCGAGGTCGCGGCGGCGGTGTTGATTTCCGCCATTGAAGCCGCGGGTTATCGCGCGCGCGAAATCGTGGATGAGGAGGCGGCGGAGCGCGAAAAACAGGCGACGGAGCAGGCGCGTTACAAAACGCTGTTGCGAAAATCCGGCTTTGCGCTCGCGGTTGCCGTGCCCGCGCTTGCCTTTGGTTTTCCCGCGATGTTGGGCGGCGCGATGCCGCATGATTGGATGCGCTGGGGTTCGCCTTTGCTTGCGTTGTTGACGCTGGCGGTGATGCTTTATTCCGGGCTGCAATTTTTTGTCGGCGCGTGGAAATCGTTGCGTCATCGCGCCGCGACGATGGATACGCTGATCGCGCTCGGCATGGCTGCCGCGTGGAGTTATTCGGTGGCCGTCACGTTCGCGCCACAGCTTTTTCCTGCCGGAACTGCGGAGCCTTTTTGGGATACGATCGCGGTCGTGATCGGGCTTGTGACGCTCGGACAGGCGCTTGAAATGCGTTCGCGCGGACGCACATCGCAAGCCATACAGCGGCTTATCGGGCTGCGCCCCAAAACCGCGCGCGTGATCCGCGACGGGCAGGAGAACGACATTCCGCTCGCGGAGGTGCGCGTGGGCGATACGTTGCGCGTGCGACCGGGCGAGAACATCGCGGTGGATGGTGTGGTGCTCGACGGACATTCGCGTGTTGATGAATCCATGTTGACCGGCGAGCCGGTTCCCGTGGAAAAAAATAGCGGCGCGGAAGTCGTCGGCGGCACGTTGAACACGAACGGCAGTTTTTTGTTTCGCGCCACGCGCGTCGGCAAGGATACCGCGCTCGCGCGCATCGTCGAACTGGTGCGGCAGGCGCAGGGCAGCAAGCCTGCCATAGGCCGTCTCGCGGATCGCGTCACGGCATGGTTTGTGCCTGCGGTGCTGATGGTCGCGGCGACGGCTTTTGTGATCTGGCTCAATTTCGCGCCGGAACCGCGCCTTAACTTTGCGATGGTCGCCGCCGTGAGCGTGCTCGTGATCGCCTGTCCGTGCGCGCTGGGTCTCGCCACGCCGATGTCGGTCATGGTCGGCGTGGGCAAAGCCGCCGAATACGGCATCCTGATTCGCAACGGCGATGCCTTGCAACAGGCGGGACAACTCACGACCATCGTGCTCGACAAAACCGGCACGATCACCTTGGGCAAGCCGAGCGTGACCGCGTTGTTGCCGGTGGGGGATATGGACGAAACCGCATTGCTGCGCTTCGCGGCCAGCCTTGAAACCGGCTCCGAACATCCGCTCGCCGAGGCCGTGCTGACGGCGGCGAAGGAAAAAAATATCGCCCCGGTTTCAACGCAAAATTTTCAGGCCATCGCCGGATACGGCGTGCAGGGCGAGATCGAAAATCGTCGCGTTTGTTTCGGCAATGCGCGATTCATGGCGATGCAAAATGTGGATTGCTCGGCGCTGCAAACACACGCGCAACAGCTCGCGCAACGCGCCGCAACGCCGATGTTTCTCGCGCTGGACGGGCGGCTCGCGGGCATCATCGCGGTGGCCGATCCCGTCAAGCCGGATTCGGCGGAAGCCATCCGGCGTCTGCATGATTTGGGGCTGCATGTCGTCATGCTCACCGGTGACAACGCCGCGACCGCGCAAGCCGTGGCCGCGCAGGTCGGCATTTCCGAGATACACGCCGAGGTGTTGCCGCAAGACAAGGACAAGCTCGTCGCCGAACGCATCGCGCGCGGCGAAAAAGTCGGCATGGTGGGCGACGGCATCAACGACGCGCCCGCGCTCGCGCGCGCCGATGTGGGATTCGCCATCGGCACGGGAACCGATGTCGCCATCGCGTCCGCCGATGTCACGCTCATGTCCGGCTCGCTGCATGGCGTGCCGAACGCAATCGCGATTTCGCGCGCGACCGTTCGCAATATCCGGCAAAATCTTTTCGGCTCTTTCATCTACAACGCGCTCGGCATCCCGATTGCCGCGGGCGTGCTGTACCCCGCGCTTCATCTTTTGCTCAATCCCATGATCGCGGGCGCGGCCATGGCCATGTCGTCGGTAACGGTGGTCGGCAATGCGGGACGGTTGCGATTCTTTAAACCATGACGCTCCCCACCGACCCGCCGCTGCAACGCATCCAGCTTTACGTCAGCACGCCCTACCCGTGCGGCTATCTGGACGGGCGACAGGCGCAATCGCTGATCGCCGCGCCGCATCATCTGATCGGCAGCCGCGTTTACAGCGAGCTGATACAAAACGGCTTTCGTCGCAGCGGAAAATTCGCCTATCGCCCGCACTGCGAAAGTTGCAACGCCTGTGTGCCGGTGCGCGTGCCGGTCGAAATTTTCCAACCCACGCGCAGCCAGCGACGCGCGTGGAAACAGCACGAAAACCTCAGCGCCGAAGTGCTGGATTTGCATTATTCCGAGGAACATTTCCATCTCTACCGCGCCTATCAAAGCGCCCGTCACCCCGGCGGCGGCATGGACGCGGACGACGCGGAACAATACCGCGGCTTTCTCGCCCAAAGCAACGTGGAAACCGCGCTGGTGGAATTTCGCGAGCAAGACCAACTCCGCATGGTCAGCGTCGTGGATCGCGTCCGGGACGGCCTCTCCGCCGTCTATACCTTTTACGACCCAACCCCCGGCGCGAGCTACGGAACCTACGGCGTGCTGTGGCTCACGGAATATTGCCGCCAACTCAAACTGCCCCATCTCTACCTCGGCTACTGGATCGCCGAAAGCCGCAAAATGGCGTACAAGCGCGGGTTTCAGCCGCTGGAGGCGTTGGTGGAGGGGGCGTGGCAGGTGCTAGAAACTAATGCGTAATTTTATGAAAAATATACGATTTTCCTGTTATTTTAATTTTGCGAACTTAACAGGAAAACACATATCGTTGGATCCCAAGGTCTTCAATTCCCCTTCCGTGAAAGAAAGTTGAAAAATTTTTCACACCCCCGTGAACTTTCCCCCGCATCCCCCGGTCACACACATGCCATCTCCTTGGCGGCTGCTTTCGAAGCCCCCCTTCTTCGGAACGGCGACAAGCCCGCTCGGTAGCGTTCTTCCGCAATACTACCGAACGGGCTTTTCCTTGCCTGTCGCGTGCTAAAATGCATTCCTTTTTTCGCGCTTCCCACTCATGTTCGACAAACTGGTCATCGCTGGCGTCGGTCTTATCGGCGGCTCCGTTGCGCTTGCGGCGCGGCGGGGGAAACTCGCGCGGCGCATTGTGGGAATCGGGCGCGCGGACGGGAGTATCAACAGCGCGATCGCGCTGGGCGTGATTGATGCCGCCGAAGCGCCGGAACAGGCGGCCAATGCCGATCTCATCGTGCTGGCGATGCCGGTCGGCCAGATGCCTGGCGTGATGGCGGAGCTGCGTCCGCATCTGGGCGCGAAAACTTTAATCACCGACGCGGGCAGCACCAAGGGCGATGTGGTTGCTGCCGCGCGCGAACATCTGGGCGACGCGCTGCCGCGCTTCATTCCGGGGCATCCCATCGCGGGCGCGGAAAAAAGCGGCGTGGCGGCGGCGACGGCGGAATTGTTCGACGACAAAAATGTGGTGCTGACACCGCTGGCGGAAAACGCGGCGGCGGATGTGAACGCCGTTGCCGATTTCTGGCGCGCGTGCGGCGCGAAGGTGAGCGAAATGCCGGTGGAAGCGCACGACAAAATTTTCGCCGCGATCAGCCATTTGCCGCATGTGCTGGCTTTCGCTCTGGTCGGGGAAATCGCGCGTCGCCCGGACGCGGATCAACTTTTCGCTTTCGCGGCGGGCGGTTTCCGCGATTTCACGCGCATCGCGGGCAGCTCGCCCGAAATGTGGCGCGATATTTGCCTTGCCAACCGCCCCGCTCTGCTGGCCGAGATGGATGCCTATGCCGCGCGATTGCAACAAATGCGCGAACTGATAGACACGCAAGACGGCGCGGCGCTGGCCGATTTTTTTGAACATGCCCGCGCCGCCCGCAATGCCTGGGCGAATGCGCGCGGACAACAATGATGACCGCTCATCAAACATGATATGGAAACCTTGAATCTCCCCCCCGCGCATCACGCCCACGGCGCGATCAAACTCCCCGGCTCCAAGAGCATTTCCAACCGCACTTTGCTGCTTGCCGCGCTTGCAGACGGGACAACGCACATCCGCGATCTGCTTGCTTCCGACGATACCGCGCGCATGTTGGATGCGCTGAAAATTCTCGGCGTGCCGCTGGAACAGACGGGCGCGAATGATTGGAAAGTCACGGGCGTGAACGGCGCGTTTGGCGTGAAAGAGGCGGAATTATTTCTCGGCAACGCGGGTACGGCGTTCCGCCCGCTGACGGCGGCGCTCGCGTTTTCCGCCGGGCATTACCAACTTTCCGGCGTGCCGCGTATGCACGAGCGACCGATAGGCGATCTGGTGGATGCGTTGCGACAGGCGGGCGCGGAGATTTGTTATGCGGGCAACGAGGGCTATCCGCCGCTGGAAATTTTTCCGCAACACGCGATTCCCGCGGATGATCGTCTTGAGGTTTCCGTGCGCGGCAATGTATCCAGCCAGTTTCTCACCGCGCTGCTCATGGCGCTGCCGCTGACCGGGCGCGAAGCGACCATCAATGTCGTCGGCGAATTGATCTCCAAACCTTATATCGAAATCACGCTCAATCTGATGCGACGTTTCGGCATCACGGCGCGACGCGACGGCTGGCAGGCGTTCACGCTGCCCGCGCACGGCGGCTACCAAAGTCCCGGCGAATTGTGGGTGGAAGGCGATGCGTCGTCGGCCTCTTATTTTCTCGCGGCGGGCGCGATCGGGCATGGGGCGGTGCGCGTGGAAGGCATCGGTCGGCAAAGCATACAAGGCGATGTGCGTTTCGCCGAGGCGCTGGAAAAAATGGGCGCGACGATCCGCATGGGCGACCATTGGATCGAAGCCTCCGCAAGCGGCAAACTCAAGGCGATAGACCTCGATTGCAATCACATTCCCGATGCCGCGATGACGCTGGCGATTGCCGCGCTGTTCGCCGACGGCGTGACCACGCTGCGGAATATCGCAAGCTGGCGCGTCAAGGAAACCGACCGCATCGCGGCGATGGCGACCGAGTTGCGTAAAGTGGGCGCGACAGTCGAGGAAGGCGCGGATTTCATCCGCGTGACGCCGCCGACCGCGCTCACGCCGAACGCCGCGATAGACACCTACGACGATCACCGCATGGCGATGTGTTTTTCGCTTGTGAGTCTGGGCGGCGTGCCGGTGACGATCAACGATCCCAAATGCGTCGCCAAAACATTTCCCGATTATTTCGAGCGTTTCGCAAGCGTGGTGCGGGCATGATTCCCGTCATCGCGATAGACGGCCCCTCCGCTTCCGGCAAAGGCACGGTGGCGCAGCGCGTGGCGGAAAAGCTGGGCTGGCATTATCTGGATTCCGGCGCGTTATATCGCGTCGTCGCGCTCGCGGGGAAGAAACGCGGCATCGCGTGGAACGATGAATCCGCGCTTGCAACGATGACGGGCGGACTGGAAATACGCTTTGAAAACGGCGAAATTTTTCTCGACGGCGAAAACGTCAGCGCAGCCGCGCGCACCGAGGAAATGAGTCGCGGCGCATCCGAAGTTTCCGCGCATCCGGCGGTGCGACGCGCCTTGACCGATTTGCAGCGCGGCTTCCGCAAACCGCCGGGCTTGGTGGCCGATGGGCGCGACATGGGTTCGGTGATTTTCCCCGATGCGCGCACCAAGATTTTCCTCACCGCAAGCGCCGAAGTGCGCGCGGAACGGCGTTATAAGCAGTTGATGGAAAAAGGAAACCATGCTAACCTTGCCGCCGTTCTCGCTGATTTGCAGATGCGCGACGCGCGCGATCAGGCGCGCAAGGTCGCGCCGCTCAAGCAGTGCGAGGATGCCGAGCTGCTCGCCACCGATCATGTGACGATAGCGCAGGCAGTGCAGGCGGTGCTGGATTTTTACGCCGCGCGGCAACAAATTTAAGGTGACATTTTTAGTAACTGATTTATAATGCTTTTCCCCGTCCCATGAATCGCTGGATTCATGGTTTTTTAATTTACCCCACTGCCCAGTGGGAACACTTAGGTAATTTAATTTAAATGGCTACTGCTTCCATCCAACCCCAAGAAAGTTTTGCCGCCCTGTTTGAAGAAAGCCTTTCCCGTCAGGAAATGCGCTCGGGCGAAGTTATCACCGCTGAAGTCGTCTCGGTTGACAACGATTTTGTCATCGTCAACGCCGGTCTCAAATCCGAAAGCGTGATCCCCACCGCCGAATTTCGCAATGACAAGGGCGAACTCGAAGTCAATGTCGGCGATTTCGTCAAAGTCGCCATCGAATCGCTTGAAGACGGATTCGGCTCCACCAAGCTCTCGCGCGAAAAGGCGAAACGCCTCGCAGCCTGGCTGGACTTGGAAGAAGCCATGGAAGAAGGCCGCATCATCAAGGGCGTCATCAATGGCCGCGTCAAGGGCGGCCTGACCGTGATGATTAACGGCATACGCGCCTTTCTGCCGGGTTCACTGGTGGATGTGCGTCCGGTCAAGGACACCACGCCGTATGAATTCAAGGAATGGGAATTCAAGGTCATCAAGCTCGACCGCAAGCGCAACAACGTTGTGCTCTCCCGCCGCGCCGTCATGGAACAATCCATGGGCGCCGACCGCGAAGCCATGCTCGCCAACCTGCAAGAAGGCGCGATCATCCGTGGCGTGGTCAAGAACATCACCGACTACGGTGCGTTCGTTGATCTGGGCGGCATAGACGGCCTGCTGCACATCACCGACCTCGCATGGCGTCGCGTCAAGCATCCGTCCGAAGTGCTCACCGTGGGCGAAGAAGTCGAAGCAAAAATTCTCAAGTTCGATCAGGAAAAAAATCGCGTTTCGCTCGGCATCAAGCAACTGGGCGACGACCCGTGGGTCAACCTGTCGCGCCGCTATCCGGTCAGCACGCGCCTGTTCGGCAAGGTCACCAACCTCACCGATTACGGCGCATTCGTCGAAATCGAACCGGGCATCGAAGGTCTGGTACACGTTTCCGAAATGGATTGGACGAACAAAAACGTGCATCCGGGCAAGATCGCGCAACTGGGCGACGAAGTCGAAGTGATGATTCTGGAAATAGACGAAGAACGCCGCCGCCTCTCGCTCGGCATGAAGCAGTGCAAATCCAACCCGTGGGACGATTTCGCCGCCAACCACAAACGCGGCGACAAGGTTTCCGGCCAAATCAAATCCATCACCGATTTCGGCGTGTTCATCGGACTCACCGGCGGCATAGACGGCCTGATCCACCTCTCCGACCTCTCCTGGAGCCAGCCGGGTGAAGAAGCCATCCGCAACTTCAAGAAAGGCGACGAAGTGGCCGCCGTGGTGCTGGCGATTGATGTCGAAAAAGAACGCATCTCGCTCGGTGTCAAGCAACTCGACAACGACCCCTTCAGCGCCTACACCGCCGCCCACGACAAGGGCAGCATCGTCAAAGGCACGGTCAAGAGCATGGATGCCAAGGGCGCGGTGATCGCGCTGGACAGCGATGTCGAAGGCTATCTGCGCGCCTCCGAAGTCTCGCGCGAAAAAGTGGAAGACATCCGCAACGTGCTCAAGGAAGGTGACGAAGTCGAAGCCCGCATCATCACCATAGATCGCAAAAACCGCAGCATCAACCTGTCAATCAAGAACAAGGAAGCTGCCGAAGAAGCCGAAGCCGTGTCGAAGTACGCCAAGGATGACGGCGGCAACGCCGGAACCACCAACCTCGGCGCGCTGCTCAAGGCCAAGCTCGACAACAAAAGCAATGAATAAGGCATGACGCCATGACCAAATCGGAATTGATCGCCAGACTGGCAATTCGGTTTCCACAGCTCGTCGCCAAAGACGCCGAGCTGTCAGTCAAAGCGATCCTTGACACCATGGCGGGCGAACTCGCCACCGGCAAACGCATCGAAATCCGGGGGTTCGGCAGCTTCAGCCTGAACTACCGCCCCCCGCGTCTCGGTCGCAACCCCAAAACCGGAACCAAAGTGCAAGTCCCCGCCAAATACGTCCCGCACTTCAAAGCCGGAAAGGAATTGCGCGAACGGGTGGACGGAGATATGTAACTGGTCAGGCCTAAGAAAAACGGCAGGATTTTATCCTGCCGTTTTTTTATGTCGCCAGTTCGGGAATGAGGCTGCGATGATTTTGAGTCCCCTTCGGAGAGGGGAATTAACACCCTCTATGACTGCCCCGTTTATTTCACCATATGACTTGCCTCCACTAATTGGTAAAATGCCGTCATGCGCTATTTTTACATCATGGGCGGAACGCTGTTGTTTTTTGCGACCTTGGGGTTCGCGCTCAAGAACAATGTCCCGGTCACGCTGACTTATTATCTCGGGCTGGAATGGCACGCGCCGTTGATACTGGTCATGTTGCTGGCATTTTGCGCGGGCGCGTTCGTGGGCATCATGGCGTGTCTGCCGCGCATTGTGCGCCAGCGCCGCCGCTTGCTGGCGCTGCGGCGCGCGTTGCGCGATTCGCAATCCGGGCAAGACGAATAAAAATGGAATTTGAATACTGGTGGCTGCTCGCCCTTCCCCTGTTTTTCGCGTTCGGCTGGGTCGCCAAGCGCGCGTATATCAAGCAGTTGCTGAACGAGGCCAGCGCGATGCCTGCGGCCTATTTCAAGGGTCTCAATTTTCTCATCAAGGAACAGCACGACAAGGCGCTGGAAGCGTTTGACGAGGCGGTGCAGATCAATTCGGAGTCGCTGGAACTGAATTTCGCGCTGGGCAGTTTGTTCCGTCTGCGCGGCGAGATTGATCGCGCGATTCATCTGCACAACAATCTGCTGGAGCGCCCGCAACTTTCCGATGTGCAGCGTTACGCGATCATGGCCGAACTCGCGCAGGATTATCTCAAGGCCGGGTTGTTCGACCGCGCGGAAGCGCTGTTCCTCGCCTTGCGCGCTTCGCCGGGTTATCACCAGCCTGCGCTGCGTTCGTTGCTCGACATTTTCATCCGCGAGCGCGATTGGGTGCGCGCCATCGAAACCGCCGCCGATCTCGAAAAGCAATCGGGCGTATCGTTTCGCAGGGAAATCGCGCAATTCCACTGCGAACTGGCGATGGAGGCCATCGCCGCCGCCGGAAACGATGCCGCGCGCAAACATCTGCAACAGGCGCTTGCGATCAACCCCGAATGTGTGCGTGCCAATCTCATGCTGGGCGACATGCAGGTGAGCGCGGGCAACCGGCCTGCGGCAATTGAAATCTGGAAACGCATCGAGCAGCAAAAACCGCAATCGCTCGGCCTCGCCGCTTCGCGCTTGCTGGAAAATCATGTCGCGCTCGAAAAAACCGGCGAAGGTCTCGCGCTGCTCAAAACGTGGATGGAAAAATACGATCTGCCTTCCATCCTCGGCATCATCTACGAAGCCACGCTGAAACACGAAGGCGCGGCGGCGGCCGCCCAACTCGCGCGCGCCGAACTCACGCGCAAACCCAGTCTGAACATTCTCGACCGTCTGCTGCAAGCGCGCGAAATCGAAGTCGGCAGCGAGGCACGCGACATCGGCCTCGTCAAAAAAACCGTCACGCATTTTCTCGGCAACACGCGCAGCTATTGTTGCGGCCAGTGCGGATTCCGCGCGCGGCAATACTACTGGCAATGCCCCGGCTGCAATCACTGGGAAAGTTTTCCGCCCGAACCCCGGGAACAGGCGCTGCGATGAGCGATCAAAAAATTACTGTGCGGCGAGTTGGCAAGCTTTCACAAACAACCGTTCGCCCTGAGCCTGTCGAAGGGCGGAAATTGTATGCGTAACGACTCCAAAATCCCCGACCCAAAAATCATCGTCGCGCTCGATTTCGCGCAAGCCAAACCCGCGCTGGAACTCGCCGCCCGCCTCGATCCCGCCTTGTGCCGCGTCAAAGTCGGCAAGGAATTGTTCACGGCGGAAGGCCCGCCTCTTGTGGAAGAATTGGTCAAACGCGGGTTCGGCGTGTTCCTCGATCTCAAATTCCACGACATCCCCAGCACCGTCGCAAAAGCGTGTGAGGCCGCGAGTCGGCTGGGCGTGTGGATGCTGAATGTGCACGCCTCCGGCGGGCGCGCGATGATGGAAGCGGCGCGCGCATCGCTGGAAAAATCCGCGCATCGCCCGCTTTTGATCGCCGTCACCGTGTTGACCAGCATGGATCAAACCGCGCTCTGCGAAACCGGTGTCGCGGGCAATCTGCAAGATCAGGTGCTGCGCCTCGCGCAACTCGCCGAGCAATCCGGTCTGGACGGCGTGGTCTGCTCCGCGCAAGAAGCCGCGTTGCTGCGGCAACATCTGCGCGAAAATTTCCGCCTCGTCACCCCCGGCATACGCCCCGCGAACGCAAGCAAAGACGATCAATCGCGCATCGTCACTCCCGCCGACGCGCTGAAACTGGGCGCGGATTACCTCGTGATAGGCCGCCCCATCACGCAAGCGCCCGACCCGGTCGCCGCGCTGCGAGCGATATGTGAGGAAATCGGATAGAAGCTCTTCATGATCCTGCCATTGCGAGCATTGCGAAGCAACTCCACCGCGCCTCGCAATGACGGGATAACGGCTTTATAAAACGGGCGGGTTTGAAACCCGCCCCTACGCATCGTCACCGAAGGGGGATGCTTATTTCACCCGCATCCCCGGCATCGCGCCGGAATCCGGCGAGAGGATGAACAATCCCGGCGCGTCGCCGGAGGCGGCGAGTACCATGCCTTCGGACAGGCCGAATTTCATTTTGCGCGGGGCGAGGTTTGCGACCATGACGGTGAGGCGGCCTTTGAGCGTTTCCGGGTCGTAGGCGGATTTGATGCCCGCGAACACCGTGCGCGGTTTTTCTTCGCCGATGTCGAGCGTGAGTTTCAGCAATTTTTCCGCGCCTTCGACGTGTTCGGCGTTGACGATTTTGGCGATGCGTAAATCAATTTTTGCGAAGTCGTCTATGGAAATGTGATCGCCGCTTTCCGGCGCGGCGGCTGCCTGGACGGGCGCGGACGGCGCGACGGTTTGCAGAGATTGCTTGTTGGCTTCTATCATGGATTCCACCTGTTTGGGGTCTATGCGCGTGACCAGATGCTGATAGGTCTGGATCGCGTGGCCGTCGGGCAGAGCGGCTTGCGCGGCGTTCCAATCCAGCGGCGCGATGTTGAGGAAAGTTTCGATTTCGGCGGCCAGTTTGGGCAGCACCGGCTTGAGATAAAGCGTGAGCAGGCGGAACATTTCCAGCGCGTCGGAACAGATCGCGTGCAGCGCGGCTTCCTGCCCTTCGCGTTTCGCCATGTCCCACGGCGCGGCTTCGGCGATGGTGGCGTTGGCCTTGTCCGCGAGCGCCATGATTTCGCGCAGAGCACGGCCATATTCGCGCGCTTCGTAGCTTTCGGCGATGCTGGCGGCGGCGGCGCGCAGCTCGGCAATCACCGGGCTGCTTGATGCGGCGCGCAGTTTGCCGTCGAAACGTTTGGTGATGAAACCGGCGGTTCGGCTCGCGATGTTGATGTATTTCCCGACGAGATCGGAGTTCACGCGCGCGACGAAATCTTCCAGATTGAGGTCTATGTCTTCCATCGCGCCGTTGAGTTTGGCGGCGTAGTAATAGCGCAGATATTCGGGATTTTTCACATGCTCAAGATAGCTCGCCGCGGTGACGAACGTGCCGCGCGACTTGCTCATCTTCTCGCCATTCACCGTGAGAAATCCGTGCGCGAACAATTTGGTCGGCGTGCGGAAACCCGCGTGCTCCAGCATCGCAGGCCAGAACAGCGCGTGGAAATAGAGGATGTCTTTGCCGATGAAGTGATACAACTCGGCATCGGAACCCTGCTTCCAGAAAGCTTCGAAATCGAGATTTTTTTTCTCGCACAACTGCCGGAAACTGCCCATGTAACCGACCGGCGCATCCAGCCACACATAAAAATATTTCCCCGGCGCATCGGGAATTTCAAACCCGAAATACGGCGCATCGCGCGAAATATCCCAGTCGGTAAGTTTGTTTTCATCGCCCCCGCCCAGCCATTCCTGCATCTTGTTCGCAGCTTCGGGTTGCAGCGTTCCGCTCTTCGTCCACTCGCGCAAAAATTGCTGGCAACGCGGATCGGAGAGTTTGAAAAAATAATGTTCGGATTGGCGCAGTTCCGGTTTCGCGCCGGAAACGGCGGAATATGGATTCTTCAATTCCGTCGGCGCGTAGGCCGCGCCGCAGACTTCGCAGTTGTCGCCGTATTGGTCTTTTGCGCCGCATTTTGGGCATTCGCCCTTGATGAAGCGATCCGGCAAAAACATTTGTTTGACGGGGTCGTAAAATTGTTCGATGGCGCGCGTGGCAATCAATCCTGCATCGCGCAATCGCAAATAAATCGTTTCCGCGCACGCGCGATTTTCGTCGGAATTGGTGGAACCGTAGTGATCGAACGCGACGTGAAACGCCTTGAAATCATCGTAATGTTCCTGCCACACTCGCGCGATCAATTGCTCCGGCGTGATGCCTTCCTTTTCCGCGCGCAGCATGATGGGCGTGCCGTGCGTGTCGTCGGCGCAGACGTAGTGGCATTCGTTCCCGCGCATTTTCTGAAAGCGCACCCAGATGTCGGTCTGGATGTATTCGACCAGATGACCGAGATGGATGCTGCCGTTGGCGTAAGGCAGCGCGGAGGTGACGAGGAT
>JAITWS010000113.1 GCA_031285185.1 Methylobacillus sp. | reverse complement strand
ATATCCTGCGTATTTCTGGGGAATGGCGGAATTTAAAGTAAACTACTGCCTTTGATGCTGGTCGGCAATTGGCGAAACATCCAGGCGGTTCTGTCATCCGAAGGTAATCATGCTGTGATATTTTGTTGCGGGAGCTTGTGCGAGCGAGCAACAAAAAAGCCCCTAAGGGCTTGATTATTCAGAGGTTCCGTGGTGCCCAGAAGAGGACTCGAACCTCCACAGTGTTTCCACCACCAGGACCTGAACCTGGCGCGTCTACCAATTTCGCCATCTGGGCGACGAAAGGCCGCAATTCTATGAGGAAGGACACACCTTGTCAACTTTGAAAAAACGCGGAATCAAGGATCCGCACGCTCGCCGTGAGGCTGCGAATTACGAACATCCGCTGCCGAGCCGCGAATATGTTTTGCAGGTGATGGAGGAGGAGGGCGCTCCGGTCAGCGTTGAGCGGCTTTACAAGCTGGTGGATATTCGCAAGAACGAGCGTGATATTTTCAATCGTCGCCTCGCCGCGATGGTGCGCGACGGACAAATTTTCCAGAATCGCAAAGGCGCGTTGTGCATCGCGGAGAAGGTGCATTTGATTCCCGGCAAGGTGTTGGGGCATCCCGACGGTTTCGGTTTTCTGATTCCCGATGCGGGCGGCGACGATTTGTTTTTGTCGCCCAGGGAAATGGCGCAGGTGATGCACGGCGATCGCGTGCTCGCGCGGCAGGCCGGGTTTGATCGGCGCGGGCGACCCGAAGGCAAGATCGTGGAGGTGCTGGAGCGCACGCATAAACGCATCGTGGGGCGTCTCATCGTCGAGAGCGGCGTGACCATGGTCGCGGCGGAAGATCGCCGCATCATGCACGACATCCTCATTCCGCCGGGGCTGGAGATGCGCGCCAAGGCGGGGCAGGTGGTGATGACGGAACTCATTGAGCAGCCGTCGCTTCACGCGAAACCCATCGGCAAAGTGGTCGAGATTCTCGGCCATTACGCCGATCCGGGCATGGAAATCGAGATCGCGTTACGCAAGCATCAACTGCCGTATCTGTTCCATCCCGAGGCGGTGAAAGAGGCCGACGATTATCCCGCGAAAGTCCGCAAGACCGATTGGAAAGGGCGCGTGGATTTGCGCGATTTGCCGCTCATCACCATAGATGGCGAAACCGCGCGCGATTTCGACGATGCCGTTTATTGCGAACCGCAGGGCAAGGGGTGGCGCCTGGTGGTGGCGATTGCCGATGTGAGCTTTTATGTGAAGCCGGGCGATGCGCTGGACAAGGATGCGTATGAACGCGGCAATTCGGTTTATTTTCCGCGCCGCGTGATTCCGATGTTGCCGGAGGCATTGTCCAACGGTTTGTGCTCGCTCAACCCGGATGTGGAGCGGCTGTGCATGGTGTGCGACATGCAGATGGATGCCAAGGGCAAGATCAAGAAATACCGTTTTTATCCGTCGGTGATGTTGTCCAAGGCGCGCATGACTTATACCCAGGTGCATGACATGATCGCGCATCCGCAGGGAAAAATCGCGAAGGAATATGCCGCCATCATGCCGCATGTGCGCGATCTGCACGCGCTGTTTCGCGTGATGCTGGAGGCGCGCGCCGCGCGTGGCGCGATCGAGTTCGAGACGACCGAAACGCTGATGATGTTCAACGATCAGGGCAAGATTGATCGCATCATGCCGGTCGAGCGCAACGACGCGCATCGCTTGATCGAGGAATGTATGCTCGCCGCCAATGTGTGCGCGGCGGATTTTCTCGCCGAACACAAACAGCCCGCGCTCTATCGCATCCACGAAGGCCCCACGCCGGAGAAGCTGGAAAAAGTGCGCGGCTTCATGGCCGAATTTGGTTTCACGCTCGGCGGCGGCGATACGCCACATGCCAAGGATTACGGGAAATTATTGGCGCGCATCAAGGGTCGCCCGGACGAGCAATTGCTGCAAACCGTGCTGCTGCGCTCCATGCAGCAAGCGGTTTACAGCCCGGATAATGTCGGTCACTTCGGCCTTGCTTATGAACATTACGCGCACTTCACTTCGCCGATCCGCCGTTATCCCGATCTGCTGATTCATCGCGCGATCAAAGCCGTGCTGGACGGAAAAAAATACAAGGCGGGCGACTGGAACGCGCTCGGCGCGCACTGCTCGATGACCGAGCGCCGCGCCGATGAAGCGACGCGCGATGTGGAAACCTGGCTCAAATGCTATTACATGCAGGACAAGGTCGGCGAGAGCTTCAGCGGAACCGTCGCAGGCGTGACCAGCTTCGGCTTGTTCGTCGCGCTGGACGAAGTGTATGTCGAAGGATTGCTGCACGTCACCGAACTCGGCAACGACTATTTCAACTTCGACGCGGTGCGTCACCAGATGCTGGGCGAACGCACCGGAGTGCGTTATCGTCTCGGCGATCGGCTGCGGATAAAAGTCGCGCGCGTGGATATGGAAAGCAGCAAAATTGATTTTGTGCTCGACCAATCGGCGGAAACGCCACGCGAAAAACCGGCCAAAAAATCATCCCCCAAACCCACCCGTGTCAGCAAAGGCGGAAAAAAGAAATGAGCATTACCCGTGTCGTATTCGGCTTTCACGCCGTCACAAGCCGCTTGCGGCAGAACCCCGCGAGCGTGCAGGAAATCTGCATGGACAAAACGCGCAAGGACGCGCGTATGCAGGATTTGCTGCAACTCGCCGAACAAAAAAATGTGCGCGTGATGCAGATGGAAAAGGAACGTCTCGACGGCCTCGCCGCCAACGGTCGTCATCAAGGCGTGCTCGCGCGCGTCGCCGATGTGCCGCTGCCGTATCAGGATATTCACGACATTCTCGAATCCGATCTCACCGAACCGCCGTTCTTCCTCGTGCTGGACGGCGTGGAAGACCCGCACAACCTCGGCGCATGTCTGCGCGTCGCCGATGCGATGGGCGTGCACGCCGTCATCGCGCCCAAGGACAGAGCCGCCGGATTGAACGCGACAGTACGCAAGGTCGCCAGCGGCGCGGCGGAAACCGTCCCCTTCATTGCCGTCACCAACCTCGCCCGCACATTGCGCGAGTTGAAAGATGCCGGTGTCTGGCTCGTCGGCGCAGTCGCCGAAGCAGAACACGAACTTCACAACGCCAAACTCACCGGCGCGCTCGCCCTCGTGCTCGGCGCGGAAGGCACAGGCCTGCGCCGCCTTACCGCTGAAACCTGCGACCAACGCATCCGCATCCCCATGTTCGGCACCGTCGAAAGCCTCAACGTCTCCGTCGCGTCGGGGATATGTTTATACGAGGCGCGGCGGCAGCGGATGGGCTAACGCTAATTCCAAAAAAGAAAAAGTGCGACGCAAAGCGCCGCACTTGAAAACCCCTGCCCTCTGAGGGAGAAGAACAGGGGAGGGAGAAAAAACCTCGCGTTACGCCGCGCCCGCCCTCAACCATCCATGCGCTTTTACGGCATAAGCCTGCCCGTTAAGCGCGCCGCTTTCCTGATAGAAATATTCGCGCGTTGTGTGCTTGAAAGAGAGTTCCGCGTATTCGCCGGTATTGGGATCGCTTATACCGAAGTGTTTCGTGCCATCGCCGCCGTCCTTGAGCGGCAGAGTGCGCTTGATGATGCCCTTGTCCGTATGCAGCCGCACCGTGGCTTCCGTTCCGGCTTCGTTGATCGCCACATAATCCAGCGTGGCATCTCCCACTGCCGCCGCGCCGGTATCTGCCGTCAATGTTGTCGGCGTTTCCAATGCCCAGCCGCCCGGAGAAGTTTCAATCGCCACGATCAAGCCCGCAATACCCGCTCCGACCGCAGCAACGGCGATACCTGAGCCGCTGCCGCCGCCACTTCTGCCGCCACTGGATGCGGGAGCAGGCGGGGTTGGGGGCGGCGCTGCGGGAGTGATGGTCAACGCGCCGTTGACGTAGTTGATGGCGTAGTTCGATAAACCTGTGCCTTGCGCGTTTGACAGCGTATCGTCATAGGTTCCGACATCCGTGCCGGTAGCCAAGCCGGTGACGCCGGTTACGGTATCGGAACCGAGCAAACCGTTGGTCGTATAAGTGTTGGTCTGCGCGATGGCTGTATAGGCCGAATCTTTCGTGTCGCCCGTGACGGTCAGCCGCGCCGGATCAATGGTCAGCGCGCTATTGACGTAGTTGATGGCATAGTTCGACAAACCTGTACCCGTGGCTCCCGACAGGCTGTCATCATAAGTGCCGACATTCGTGCCATTACCCAAGCCGTTGACCGAAGTCACGGTATCGGAACCACGCAGTCCGGTAGTCGTGAAGGTGTTGGTCTGCGCCGTCGCTGTGTAGGTTTTGCT
>JAITWS010000002.1 GCA_031285185.1 Methylobacillus sp. | reverse complement strand
ACATCAAGTTGTTCGTATTTGTTGACGGAGACGCCATTTCCGTTGGGGGTCTGGATGTTGATGAGGGGAACACCGTTGCCCGCTTGCAGAACCGTCGGCTGCTGGTTGCCGGGGGCGGGTTTGTAGGCGACGACTTGGGCGAGGGCGGGGGCGACGAGGGTTTGGCTGAGGAAGGTGAGCAGGACGGTTCCGGTGAGGAGGCGGTGGAGACGGGAACGCATGGAGGTTCCGGGCATCTCGTGTGCGCGCGCATCATCACGGGGCGTTGGTTGCGTCGTCGCTTGCGGTGGTGTTTGTGTGGAGTGTGTCATGTCAAATCCCCTTTATTTCTCAATAGCTGAATGTCAGATTAAATCCCGTGAGCGCGTTGCGTGTCGGGAAGTATTTGGGCGCGTCCAGCGCCTTGCCGATGAAGACATCGTAAAAGAATGCTTTGTAGCCGCCGCGCAGACCAAGCACGCCGCCGGTGAGTCTGCGTCCGAGCAGCAGTTTGGCGGTTTGTCCGCCGACTTCGCCGTGGTCGAGACCGATGTAGGCTTGTTGTCCGGTGTCGCCAAGAGCAAGAGCGAGGTCGTTGCGGATAAGCCAGCCGCGTTCGGCGGAGAGGATGGTTTCGCCATCAAAGCCGCGCACGGTGTAGCGGCCTCCGATGGAGAAGCGATCTGTCGGTACGAGCGGGGTGTCGTTCCATTGGCCGCGAAAGTCGGCGTTGTAAAAAAAGCGCTGGTTGAGCGCTTGGAAGGGAACCGCGAGGTTGATTTCGGTCGTCCATATCTTGGGGCGGGATGTGCCTTCGCCGAAGTGCTCTTCGGGGGCGGGCATGGCGTTTAACATGCCGGTGCCTTTGCGGTAGGCGAAGCTGGCGTCGAGAACGGCGCCGGGGAGGATTTGGGGGTAGAGGCGGTAGGTGGTGCCGAGTTCCCATCCGGCCATGCGTCTGCGCTGGATTTCGATTTCGGTGTTGTCTATGTAGTTCCGCATGTTGGCAAGGTAGCCGCGCAGCCAGAGGTGGAGTTTTTGGGTGGTGTCGCGGTAGAGGAGACGGGTGAGTTTGAGTTCCTTGTTGTCTTGTTTGCCTTGGTAGATGTAGGTTTGTGTGATGCCCGCCACGGCTTGTCGGTAGGTGTAGTCGCTGGCGGTGAAGGCGGCGAGCCAGTTTCCATAGGGTACGGAGTAGTGCCAGGTGTGGCTCATCGTGCCGCTGCGGGATTTGTCCGCGCCGCCGAGGTCGTGTCCGTAGCTGTAGTAGAGCATGTCGTTCAGGGCGAACAGGTGTTCGCCGGTGAGTGTGGCGTTGCCTTGGTATTTGCCGGTGCTTTTGCTGCCGCCGTCGTTGGCGTTGAGGGTGATGCGAAAGGGGAAGGTTTGTTTCCAGGTGACGACGATGTCGCTTTCGCCCACGGTGTCGGTGGGGACGATCTGGATGTCGGCTTCGGTGGTGGGGAGGCGTTTGAGGTTCTCAAGCCCTTGTTCGATGTCGCGCAGATTGAGGAGGTCGCCGGAGGAGATCGGGAAGGCGTTCCAGAGGGTGGCGCGGGGGCTGGTGTCTTCGGTAAAGCGTATTTCGCGCACGCGCCCGGGGAGGATTTTGAGGGTGAGCGTGCCTCGGGATAAATCCTGCGTTTCGGCCAATACGCGGGTGGTGACGTAGCCTTGCGCGATGAGGGCATTTTGAATGCGGGTCATCACGAGGTTGATGCCTTGGCTGCCAAGGCAGCGTCCGGTGGCTACATCGTCGGGGAGGTCGGCGGCTTCGCGCGCCCAGGCGAGTTTGTGCGTTTCGTCCAAAAGTTCGATGTGGTTGATGACGAAACAAGGGGTTTCTTCGGCGGGGAGGCGTTCGGTTTCGGTTTCGGCGCGCGGGAGGCGCACATCGGCAGAGCCTTCCTGTTGTTCGCGCAACTGCCGCTCGCGTTCGCGGGCGCGTTGGGCTTCTTGTTCTTCGAGCGTGCTGGAAAGGTTGTCGGCGTGGGCGGGGTTGGCGGTGAGCAGCAGACAGGAGGCCAGCAAAATGACGCTGATGCCAAGCAACACCAGACTCGACAAATGCCGCTGCCTGTAAAGCACCGTGATAGCGGTGATGTGCACGAAGACCCCTTGTTTTAGAAACGCCTCCCCTCAAACTTGAAGGAATGACACTTGATTTAAGATGTACGAATCTTCTATTAATCAGGCGGAATTGTAAATAGTCGAAAAGGGGTAGATCACTAGAACTGATGATAAGAAGGTTGTGGAAATGAGACAGTTTGGGTTAATTCCCCGTCTTGACGGGTTTCCCCCCCATTCGTTCGCGTTGCGCTTATCGCGTTCGCACGTTTTTTGAGCGTTTCAGAAATGCCATCAGATTCAGGCGAATCGGGATGTCGCGTTCCAGCGCCAGCTCTTCAAGATACCAGGCCGGTGGATCCACGTGACGGGTATCCATAATCGCCGGGCCGATGATGGCAAGCCTTTTGTCGTGGCCGTTGAGAACGACCCAATAGAAATTCGGCAGGACTTCGATGTCGGTCACTTCGTCCCAGTCAATCGCCGCATTTCCCCACGGCGATTGCCTTTCCACGCCTTGGGGAGAAATCGTCGTCTTTCCCAGAAAAAACAGGGCGAGCGGGGCGACGAGCAGCGCGGCATACATGAATGCCGACGCTTTAAAAAACCCCCACAGAATGAAAATTGTCGCCAAGCCCAAAACAAAAACCAGCCAGGCGGTATCGGGCACTATGACAACGCGATGTTGATCGGACATGAATGTTGCTCTCTTGAATTGCTCCGCAGCGACGCAAACAAAACGGCATCTTGCGATGCCGTTTGTTCACGCAAACCACGGTTGAAAACTGTGGTTGAAAACTGTGCTTACTCGGTGATCTTGGCTTTTTCGCGCAAGCCGCGGAGATGTTTTTCCAGCGCGACTTGTTGCAGTTGGCGCTTGATGTTTTCCTTGATCTGGTCGTAGGCGGGCACCTGGAAGGGGCGGCTCTCTTCCAGTTTGATGACGTGCCAGCCGAACTGGGTTTGCACCGGGGTCGCGGTGATCTGGCCTTTTTGCAGTTTGATCACGGCATCGCTGAAAGGCTTGACCATGGTGGCCGGGTTGAACCAGTCGAGATCGCCGCCTTTGTCTTTGGAATTATCCAGGGATTTTTCCTTGGCCAGTTTCGCGAAATCGCCGCCCTTGTTGAGCTGGTCTATGATGTCCTTGGCCTCGGCTTCGGTGCCGACCAGAATGTGGCGGGCGTGGTATTCCTTGTCGCCCATTTGCTGTTTGAACTTGTCGTACTCGGCCTTCATGTCGGCTTCGCTCACGGGGTTTTTCTTGACGAAGTTTTCGACATAGGTGTTGACCAGCATCGCGCGGCGCGCCAGCTCTTCCTTGGCGAGATAATCCGGCTGCTTGTCCAACCCCTGTTTTTGCGCTTCTTGCGCGACGATTTCGCTGCCGATCAGGTTGTCCTTGATCTGCTTGCGAACATTGTCATCCACCTGCTGGCCGCGCGCGGTCGCGTCCTTGACGAGATAATCCATGAGCGATTGTTTGACGGGTTTGCCATTGACGGTCGCCACATTTCCGGCGGCGGCCACGGCCACGGTCGCCGACAGGCTCAAAGCAGCCGCCAGCAGAAGTTGATAGGTCTTGTTCATCGGGTTTCCTTGATTGATGGTAGTGGTGAGGGTTTATGAAACGGTCTTGCGATCTTCCGGCGCGTGAGCCGCGATGCTCAGGGCGTGGATGCGCGATGGAATGAGTTCTTGCAATGCCTGATAAATGATGCGATGGCGCATTATCACGGATTTGCCGGAAAATTGCGAGCTTGTGATGGCGATGGTGAAATGTCCGCCGCCGTTGCTGCCCGCGTGCCCCGCGTGCCGGGCGCTGTCATCCGCGATTTCAAGCTGCTGCGGTTCCAGCGATGCGAGGCGGCGGCGGATTTCGGCGGCGAGATCGCTCATGCGGGCAGGGTTTTGCGAAAAGGCCGCACAGTCACATCGGCGAACACGCCGCCGGTGACATAGGAATCCGCGTTCGCCCACGTTTCCGCCGCGTCCAGCGACGGAAATTCAGCGACGATGAGACTGCCGGAATAACCGGCAACGCCGGGGTCAACGCTGTCAATCGCGGGGAAAGGCCCCGCCAGCAACAAGCGGCCTTCGTCCTGAAGCTGCTTGAGACGCGCGATATGCGTCGCCCGGTTCGCGGCGCGTTTTTCCAGACTGTTCGGAACATCAACTCCGGTGATGGCGTAGAGCATGGTGCTATTTGTCCTTGATGTATTTGGAGATTGCAATGGTTTGAATAATGACAAAAACAAAGCTCAATCCAATGAGACCGTAGGCTTTGAAGCTCACCCAATCATTACAATCCAGATACTTGAAAGCGACGATATTAGCGAAACCCAAAGCAATAAAAAACACAATCCAGGAAATATTCATTTTTGCCCAGACCATATCCGGCAAGCTAATTTGCGTCTCCATGCTGGCGCGTATCATGTTCTTCTTGAGAACGGTTGAGGCGAAAAGCAGAAAACATGCGATGCACCAGTACAGGATGGTGGGCTTCCACTGAATAAACGTTGGATCTCTGAAGTATAGTGTGGCACCGCCAAAAATAACGATGATGCCCAGACTCGCCCAAAGCATCTTCTCTATGGGTTTGCGTCTGAGCAGTAACCAGCCGACTTGCAGAAAAGTTGCCGCGATTGCAACGGCGGTTGCCAGCAATATCGGCTCGTGCAGCAAGGATGCGTGAACATCTTGAGTAATCAGGCAGCCACCAGTTTTTTCTCCGTGACTTGCCAGCTTGTAAGTCAGGAAAAACAGAAGAACGGGAAAAAGATCAAACAGGAATTTCACGGCAAATAAAGGGGTTGGCTATCGGTCAGGCCGCTATTTTGCTATGATTCCGCTGGTCTCACAAGAGCGTTTTCCATGGCCTCGCCCATTGATCTTCATTGTCACTCCATCGTTTCCGACGGCACGTTGTCGCCGACCCAACTGGTCGAACACGCGGCTGCGCGCGGCGTGCGCGTGCTCGCGCTGACCGACCACGACGATCTCGGCGGGCTGAATGAGGCGGCAGAAGCCGCGCGGGCGCATGACATCGCCTTTATCAACGGCGTGGAAATTTCGGTGACCTGGCACCAGCGCACCATCCACATCGTCGGCCTCAAAATCACGCCCACCCACGCGCCGCTCGCGCAAGGGCTGGACGCGATACGCGCCGGACGCCACACGCGCGCCGAAAAAATCGCAGCGGAACTCGATGCCGTCGGCATACACGACAGTCTCGCGGGCGCTTACCGCCATGCCCAGCGCAGCATCATCAGCCGCTCGCACTTCGCGCGCTTTCTCGTCGAAACCGGCCACGCCAAGGATGTCGCGTCCGTGTTCAAAAAATACCTCGTCAAAGGCAAACCCGGCTATCAGGAACACCACTGGGTCGGTCTGGAAGAAGCGGTCAACTGGATCACCGGTAGCGGCGGCGTGGCCGTGCTCGCGCACCCCGGACGCTACGATCTTGGCCGCACCAACATGGCCACCTTGCTGGGCGAATTTCGCGCCGTGGGCGGAACCGCCATCGAAGTCGTCACCAGCAGCCACACCCCGGAACAATACAGCCACTTCGCGCAACTCGCGCACCAATTCGGCTTCAAAGCCTCGCTAGGCTCCGACTACCACGGCCCCGGTCATACCTACATGGACATGGGACGCCTGCCCAACCTGCCCGCGAATTGCGAGCCGGTATGGCAGGGATGGGCGGAAGTGGAGGGAGTGCGGTGAAAAATCCTGATCGAAGTCGCCTGAAGCCTCTTGCTGCTCGCGAGAGAAGGGGCGCATACTTTCCGCTCATTCCTGCGAAAGCAGGGAGCCGGCAGGTCTCCCTCGCCCGCTTGCGGGAGAGGGAGAACTGCAACAGCCCTCATAAGCAAGAGAGAGAACTGCGAGTGGAGAGAGGCTGCACACCTTCCGTTCATCCCCGCGAGGGCGGGGATCCAGAAAAACCATGCGCTCTGAAGCTCCGTATGAAAAATAAACGGACAAGCTAACGACCCCCGACCTCATGGCTCAATATTTCACCATTCACCCCGATGATCCGCAGCCGCGATTGATACGGCAGGCGGCGGAGATTTTTCGCGGCGGTGGGGTTGTGGCGTATCCCACCGATTCGAGTTATGCGCTTGGTTGCACGCTCGGGCACAAGGACGCGCAGGAGCGCATACGCGCGTTGCGCGGCGTGGATGAAACGCACCATTTCACGCTGGTGTGCCGCAACCTTGCGGAAATCGCGGCGTATGCGCGTGTGGATAACAGCCAGTTCCGGTTGCTCAAGGCGAATACGCCGGGGAGCTATACTTTCATTTTGCAGGCGAGCCGCGAAGTGCCGCGCCGTTTGCAAAATCCCAAGCGCAGCACGATAGGTTTGCGTGTGCCGGATCACGCGGTGACGCTCGCGCTGCTGGAGGAATTGAACGAGCCGTTGTTGAGCATGACCTTGATGTTGCCCGACGACGATGCGCCGCTCAACGAGGCGTGGGAAATCCGCGACCGACTGGAGAAGCGGGTGGATTTGGTGATTGATGCGGGCGCGTGCGACATGCGTCCGACCACGGTGATTGATCTCACGGGCGAAACGCCGCAACTGGTGCGACAGGGCAAGGGCGATGCGGCGCGGTTTGGATTTTGAAAGGGAATGTTTTGCAGTTTTTTGATTTGTTGAAAGTTTATGTTGCGCTGGATCCGGCGCGAAAAATCGCGGTCAGCGTGTTGCCGGTGATTTTCGCGATCACCGCGCACGAAGCCGCGCATGGCTATGTGGCGCGTTATTTCGGCGATCCGACGGCGGCATCCGCGGGGCGCATCACGCTTAATCCGCTCAAGCATATTGATCCGGTCGGAACCGTACTTGTACCGCTGCTCACCATGCTGGCGGGCGGCGTTCTGTTCGGCTGGGCGAAGCCGGTTCCGGTGAATTTCAACCGGTTGCGCGATCCGAAAAAAGACATGCTGTGGGTCGCCGCCGCAGGGCCGGGCGCGAATCTCGTTATGACGATATTCTGGGTGATTCTGTCCAAATTCGCGCCCTTCATGGGCGAATTTTCGTTGCCGCTGATGCTGATGTCCATGATAGGCATCATTATCAATGTGGCGCTCATGGTGCTCAATCTGTTGCCGCTGCCGCCGCTGGATGGTGGGCGCATCGCCGTGAGTTTGCTGCCGCAGCCGTATGCGTGGCAATTCGCCAAACTGGAGCGTTTCGGATTTCTTATCCTGCTGGTGCTGCTATTTACCGGCATCCTCGGTAAAATCTTGTGGCCTATTGTGGATTTCGTCACTCAGGCGATTTCGTTGATTTTTTGATCGGAAAGTTGATTCATGGCTGTAGAGCGCGTTTTATCGGGTATGCGCCCGACCGGGAACCTGCATTTGGGACACTATCACGGTGTTCTCAAAAACTGGGTCAAGCTGCAACACGAACACGAATGTCTGTTTTTCGTCGCCGATTGGCACGCGCTGACCACGCATTACGACACGCCGCAGGTGATCGAGGAAAACGTCTGGGAGATGGTGATAGACTGGCTCGCGGCGGGCGTTGACCCGGCCAGCGCGACCATTTTCATCCAGTCGCGCGTGCCGGAACACGCGGAGCTGCACACGCTGCTTTCGATGATGACGCCGCTGGGCTGGCTGGAACGCGTGCCGACTTACAAGGATCAGCAGGAAAAACTCTCCAACCGCGATCTTTCCACCTACGGTTTTCTCGGCTATCCGCTGTTGATGAGTTCGGACATTCTGATTTATCGCGCCACGCAGGTTCCGGTGGGCGAAGATCAGATTCCGCACATCGAATTCACGCGCGAAATCGCGCGGCGCTTCAACCACATGTATGGCCGCGAACCGGGCTACGAGGAAAAGGCCGAAGCCGCGATCAAAAAACTCGGCGGCAAACGCGGCGCGTTGTACGAGGAACTGCGGACGCGCTATCAGGAAACCGGCGATGATGATGCGCTGCTCTCCGCGCAGGCGATGATAGAGGAACATCAAGGTTTGTCGCTGGGCGACCGCGAGCGTCTGCTCGGTTATCTCGAAGGCGGCGGCAAGATCATTCTGGTCGAGCCGGAAGCCAAGCTCACGCCCGCATCGCGTATGCCGGGGCTGGACGGGCAGAAAATGTCCAAGTCCTATAACAACACGATCTCGCTGCGCGAAAATCCCGATACCGTCACCAAGGCGATACGCACCATGCCGACCGACCCGGCGCGCGTGCGCCGCACCGACCCGGGCGAGCCGGGGCGCTGCCCGGTTTATCAGTTGCACGAAGTTTATTCCGACGACAAAACGCGCGAATGGGCGCAACAGGGCTGTCGCGGCGCGAGCATAGGCTGCATCGAATGCAAGCAGCCGGTGA
>JAITWS010000010.1 GCA_031285185.1 Methylobacillus sp. | reverse complement strand
GACAACGGCAGCGGCGTTGAAAACGAAGGCACCATCAAGGGAACCGACAACGGCACGGTGAATGTCGTGGGGCTTTCCACCAACGGAACCGGCGTTGATAACCAAAACGGAACCATCATCGCTGACGGCAATGGTACCGAAGTGACGGTCAACGGAACCTCGACCAACGGTACCGCAGGAGTGGATAACACCAACGGCACGATGACCGAGGTGAATGGCGGAGATATTACGGTATTCAGCAGCCCGGCGATGATCGGTAATCCGGTGATGAATGCTTCCGTAAGCAGTGGTTCTTCCGGCAGCGGTGGTCATGGCGGAGGCGGAGGTGGCGGAAGCAACGGTGTGGCCATAGGCGGCGGGATACTGATCGCGGGATTGATAGGCTATGCGATCTACGACCACAAAGCCGCCGCTTCGGATTCTCCGCAGGCGTTGATGGAAGAGGATGGGAAGGTCGCTGAAGCCACGCTGGATTCGGTGAGTGTGAATGCCGAAGGGACGGAGGCAGTGGTGAAGGTACGCACGGCCAAAGGAACAACTGAACGCAAACTCGCGCTGAAAGACAGCGGTGATGGTGTGCGGCATTTTGCTCTGAATGATGCAGGAATCAGCACCGAGCTTTCTTTCAATCCGCAGACGCGGGAGTATTTCTACCGTGAAAGCGGCGCGGCTAAAAACCTGAAAGCGCATGGATGGTTGAAGGAGGTTGTCGCGAGTCGGTGATTCGCTTAACCCCCACCCTCACCCAACCCTCTCCCGCAAGCGGGAGAGGGAGAACACCACGGTGATCTGGTTTTTCAGTTCCCCCTCTCACGGAGCGAGGAGCTTGAAGTGGAAAGCGTAGTTGATTTGAAGTTGTAGCACTCAAGCCGCAGCAGTTCCCCCTAGCGGCTTGCCTCATGGGTGCGGTGTCTCACGATGCCGCCCCCTTTTTTTACCTTCTATCAGCAGAAACTCCGGGGTGGGCTGTTTTGATAGAGTTTCAGGATGGGCTTTGTGAAGGGGTCGCCGAAATCAGCTCCTGCCTAATTCGCTTCCACGGTCGCCGGGTCGGCGGCGGCATCCATATAGACATCCACGCCCGCCATCGGGCAGATGGCGGCTACCGGCAAATCCGCGCCGCTTTGCCACAGGGTGACGGCTTCGCGTTTGTTTGCGCCGGTGATGAAGAACATGACTTGTCGCGCTTGCGACAGGCGTGAGGCGGATAGCGATACGCGTTCGGGCGGGGGTTTGGGCGCGTTGTGCACGGGGATGGCGGCGGCGAATTCCGCGCTTTCCCATGCGTGGCCGGGGAACAGGCTTGCGGTGTGCGCGTCTTCGCCCATGCCGAGCAGCACGAGATCAAATTCGCCCATGTCGGCGAGCGTTTCGCAATACGCGCGCGCGGCTTTTTCCGCGCCGAGTTCGGCGGGGATGGGGTGAATTTGTCCGCGCGGAATCGGTACATGGTCGAGCAAACTTTCCCGCGCCATGAGGCTGTTGCGTTCGGGGTGTTCCGGTGGCAGACAACGTTCGTCGCCGAATACCACATGCCATTTCGCCCAATCCGTTTTCGCGTCACGCAGCAGGCGATAAATGTCATGCGGCGTGGAGCCGCCCGCGAGCGCGATGGTGAATTTTCCATGCGCAGCGATCGCCGTGTTCGCGCCTGCCAATATGGCATTGCACGCGGCTTGTCTGAGTTCGTGAAGATCGGGGAAAACCCGCCAGTGAATTTGTTGCGCTTGCATGAAACAGGAACCTCTGTCTGAAGCGCCTCTCCCGCGAAGGAGAGAGGCGCTCGTATGGATTAATGCAGTTTGCGCGTCGCGCCGAGCAGCGTGTTTGCCGCCGATGCGCCGAAATTTTTGGCGATACGGTCGGCCAGCGATGAACGCGCGGTGAAGTCAACGATGTTTTCTTCCTTGATGATTTCGCGCGCGACATAATCCACATCGCCCAGCCCGTCCGCGAGGCCGAGTTCTATGCTTTTGCTGCCCGTCCAGAACAGGCCGCTGAACATATCCGGCGTTTCCTTGAGCCGCTGACCGCGCCCTTCGCGCACCACTTGGATGAATTGCTGGTGGATTTCATCCAGCAAACCCTGGGCAAATGCCACCTGCTCGGGATTCGACGGCGAGAAGGGATCGAGGATCGCCTTGTTTTTGCCCGCCGTCAGCACTCGCCGTTCCACGCCCAGTTTTTCCATCGTGCCGGTAAAACCGAAGCCGTCCATAATCACGCCGATGGAACCAACGATGCTCGCCTTGTTCACATAAATTTTATCCGCCGCCGCCGCGATGTAATAGCCGCCGGACGCGCAAATGTCATCCACCACAACATACAGCGGAATCTCGGGATGCAGCTTGCGCTGGCGCTTGATCTCGTCATTGATGATGCCCGCCTGCACCGGACTGCCGCCGGGGCTGTTGATACGCAAAATGATGCCCTTGGTGTTGCGATCTTCAAACGCATCCTGCAAGCTGATGACCGTATCATCCGCCGTCACCGCGCCATCCGCGCCGATCTCGCCGACGATGTCAATCAGCGCCGTGTGCTTGCCCATGGATTCGCCCGGACCAAACCAGTTCATCATGATGGCAAGCAACAGAAACAGATAAGCAAACGTCAGTGTTTTGAAAAAAATACCCCAGCGCCGCGAACGCCGCTGCTCCGTCACCGCCGCAAGCGCCACTTTTTCAAGCGTGCTGCGTTCCCAATTTTCTTCGCTCATTTGAATACCTCATAAAATTCAAGGGGCGCGATCAGCACCCCTTGCCGATATCCATTATGCCACAGTGACTGTTACCGTCATTCGCCCGGCAAAAGATAAACGCCGCCGTCGCGCTCCTCGATTTTCAACGCCTGCAACGCGCGACCTTTGCACGGACCTGCGGCGCAAAGGCCGGTGGCAGGATGGTAGCAAGCGCCGTGCGTGGCGCAGATGAGGTAATCGCCGGTCGCGTCGAAAAATTCGCCCTCCTGCCAATCAAGTTCGACTTGGAGGTGGGCGCAACGATTGACGTAGCCGTAAACTTTTCCGGCGTGACGGATGACGAAGCCGGTGGCGCGTTCGCCATATTCCGGCAGATCGAAACGCGCGCCGCGCCCTTTTTCCGGCAGCGCATCGGCGGCGCAGATCAGGCGTTCGTTTGCAACCATTGCCACACCTGCGCGAAATTGTCGAAGTGATCCAGCGGTTTGTGCGCGAGCAGATTTTCCAGCGGCTGCGCGCCGTAAGTGACGGCAAGACTGCGCGCGCTCGCGCTGTTGGCCATCTGCAAATCGAAGGAAGTGTCGCCTATCATCAAGGTGCGCTCCGGCGCGACATTCAATTCATCCATAATTTGCAGCAACATTTGCGGATGCGGTTTGGAGAAACATTCGTCGGCGCAACGGCTGGTTTGAAAATACGGGCGCAAACCCGATTCATCCAGCGCACGCTCCAACCCCCGACGCGTTTTTCCGGTGGCAACGGCGAGCAGAAAACCTTCATCCGCGAGCTGTTTAACCGCCTCCGCCACGCCATCGAACAGCGCAATGCCGTGGCTGCGCGTGTGAAATTGCACGCGATAACGTTCCGCAAGCAGCTCAAGTTGCGCCGCGTCCGCATCAGGAAGCAGCACAGTAATCGCGCGATGCAGCTCCAGCCCGATGATGCTCCGCGCATCGGCCTCGCCCGGAATCGGCAACCCCGCGTCCCTGGCGGCCTCCTGAACGGAAACGACAATGGCGTGAGTGGAATCGGACAACGTGCCGTCCCAGTCGAATACGAGAAGATCAAATTGTTTGGGCATGGGAATCCAGAAATACGGAAAGCTCTTGCGGTAGCGGCGCGGTCAGGGTGAGTGTTTCGCCGGTCAGGGGATGTTGGATGATGGTTATGTGCGAGTGCAAAAACATGCGTTTGAGTCCGCGTTTTGCGAGCGCTTTGTTGACTTCGTAATTGCCGTATTTGTCGTCGCCCGCGATGGGAAAGCCCAGATGCTGCAACTGCACGCGCAACTGGTGTGTGCGGCCTGTGATGAGTTCGGCTTCGAGCAGTGTGAAGTCAGCGAAGTTTTCGCGCAGATGAAACACGGTTTCCGAATGCTGGCCTTCCGGGTCAACGCTGACGCGGCGTTCGCCGCTTTCCAGCGTGTATTTTTTGAGCGGCAGTTTGACCTTGCGTTTTTTGTCTTTCCACGCGCCGCACACCAGCATCAGATAACGTTTTTCCATGCGGTTGGCGCGTATGGCCTCATGCAGCGCGACGAGCGCGGCGCGTTTTTTCGCAAGCAGCAACACGCCGGAAGTTTCGCGGTCTAGCCGGTGCACCAGTTCCAGAAATTTCGCCTGCGGACGTTCCAGCCGCAACTGTTCGATCACGCCCCGACTGATGCCGCTGCCGCCGTGCACGGCCACGCCCGCGGGTTTGTCGAGCACGAGCAGGGCGTCGTCTTCAAACAACACGCGCCCGACAAAACGCGCCGCAACCGGAGCATCCGGTTTGGGAGCCTGCGCCGCCGTGCGTATGGGCGGGATGCGGATTGCGTCGCCGAATGCCAGGCGGCAGGTCGCGTCCACGCGCTTGCTGTTCACGCGCACTTCGCCGCTGCGTAGAATGCGGTAAATGTGGCTTTTCGGCACGCCCTTGAGATGGCGCGCGAGAAAGTTGTCTATACGCTGCCCCTCGCCGCTTTCATCCACGGTCACGAGGCTCACTGCCGCTTTCGTTTTGCTTAAATCGTTCATCTCGCCTATACTATGCCCTTGCTTTTCAAAGCATAGGCTTTTGAAGCAAAAGAATTTCTGGTTAACGCCGCTCACCATCTGCCCGATTTGGGGCAACAAGAAGCGGTTTGAAGTTTCCGAAAACATCCGCCCTCCCCCTGTGCGGGATACGTTCGCACCAGCGACGGGCGGTCGGTTGGATTCGGATCATTAGCGCTCAAAGCTGCCGCGCCCGGACAGGCTGAAAATTCCGCGCGGCGGGAAACCGAACTTGACGGAATTGTAAACGAAAAGACAGTTTTAACGGACATAAAACCGCAACCCACAATCAAAGTTAATTGTTAACAAATCAACATAACTAACTGATATTTATACAAATTCAACCGGGAAATCTTTCCACATACCGAGAGCCGTTTCCGCTTGGGTTTGCGTGTGCAGCGCGGTGTTCCGTAAGCTTTTCGCACATCGTCATCTTTCCTTTCCCACCTGCCGCATAACTTGCGGCTTGCCTCGCACGCCCGCTAAAGAGCGCGGGAGAAGAACCACATGAAACGCATGCTTTTTAATGCGACGCAGGAAGAAGAACTGCGCGTCGCCATCGTTGACGGCCAGAAACTGATTGATCTCGATATCGAACAGGCCGGCAAGGAACAACGCAAAAGCAATATCTACAAGGGTGTCATCACCCGTATCGAGCCTTCGCTTGAAGCCTGTTTCGTCAATTACGGCACGGATCGCCACGGCTTTTTGCCGCTCAAGGAAGTCGCGCGCAGTTATTTTCAGGAAAACGGCAGCCGCGAAAATCTGCGCGAAGGTCAGGAGCTGATCGTTCAGGTTGACAAGGACGAACGCGGCAACAAAGGCGCGGCGCTCACCACCTTCATCAGTCTGGCCGGTCGCTACCTCGTGCTGATGCCGAACAACCCGCGCGGCGGCGGCGTTTCGCGCCGCATCGAAGGCGAAGATCGCAACGAATGGCGCGATGTGCTGGCGCAACTTGAAGTGCCCTCCGGCATGAGCATCATCGCGCGCACCGCGGGCATAGGCCGCAATCTGGAAGACCTGCAATGGGATTTGAACTATCTCACGAAGTTGTGGGAAGCCATTGAAGGCGCGGCCAAAAACGAAAGCGCGCCGTCGCTGATTTTTCAGGAAGGCAGTCTGGTCATCCGCGCCATGCGCGACTATTTCCAGCCCGACATCGGCGAAATTCTCATTGATACCGAAGATGTGTACGAGCAGGCGCGGAACTATTTTGAAAACGTGGTCATGCCGGGGCACGGTCAGCGCGTCAAACTCTACCGCGACGATGTTCCGCTGTTCTCGCGCTTCCAGATCGAACACCAGATTGAAACTGCCTTCGCGCGCGAAGTGCGTCTGCCTTCCGGCGGCGCGATCGTGATAGACCACACCGAGGCGCTGGTCTCCATTGATGTCAACTCAGGCCGCTCCACGCGCGGCAGCGACATCGAGGAAACCGCGTTCAAAACCAATCTGGAAGCCGCCGACGAAGCCGCGCGCCAGTTGCGTTTGCGCGATCTGGGCGGTCTTGTGGTGATTGATTTCATAGATATGGAAAGCGCGCGCAACCAGCGCGAAGTGGAAAACCGTCTGCGCGACGCGCTGCATTACGACCGCGCGCGCGTGCAAACCGGCAAAATTTCGCGCTTTGGTTTGCTCGAATTGTCGCGCCAGCGTCTGCGTCCCTCGCTCGGCGAAACCAACCACATCCCCTGCCCGCGCTGCCACGGAACCGGCCATATTCGTGGCATCGAATCCACCGCGCTGCACATCCTGCGTATCACACAGGAAGAAGCGATGAAGGAAAACAGCGCCGTGATTCAGGTGCAGTTGCCGGTCGAGGCCGCCACCTTTCTGCTCAACGAAAAACGCTCGGAAATCCACGCCATCGAACACCGCATGGGTGTCAAGGTCGTGCTTATCCCCAACACTTATCTCGAAACGCCGAACTACAAAATCCTGCGTTTGCGCCACGACGATGTGGGCGACGACAGCAAGGCGAGCTACGAGTTGATGGAGATGATTAACGAAACCGAAGACGCGCCCTCCGCCGAGAAAAAACCGGAACCTGCGCGTCAGGAAGCCGCCGTCAAAGGCATCACGCCCACCTCGCCCGCGCCCGCGCGCTACGACCCCGTGCCGAGCAGCGCGCCCAAAACCTCGCTGTTTGGTCGTTTCCGTTCCTGGCTTTCCGGTATTTCTGCCGAAAAAGAAGAGGAAACCGCCACGCCCGAACCGCGCAAACGCGAAGGCGCGCGTCGCAACGAACGCGGAGAACGCGGCGGGCGCGGTCGTACCAGCGAGCGCGGCGAGCGCAAGGAACGCGGAGAACGTAGTGAGCGCAGCGAGCGCGGAGAACGCAAGGAACGCCGCAGCGATCAACGCGCGCAGGAAAATCGCCAGGGCGAAGAGCGTCAGGAGCGCGCGGAACGTCCGCCGCGCCAACAGCGCCAACCCAGACCGGAGAAGGCGGAGCAGCCCGCGCTGGTCGCGGCGGAAACCACGGAAACCGGCGAATCCCA
>JAITWS010000068.1 GCA_031285185.1 Methylobacillus sp. | reverse complement strand
AATTCGCATGGAGATTGTTTGACTCATGGACACCCGCCCCATCATTGATTACTTCACCCACTTGCAGCAGCGCATCGTCGAATCGCTGGAACTCGTGGACGGCAAAAACTTTTTGCATGACGGATGGCAGCGCCCCGAAGGCGGCGGCGGGCTGAGTTGCGTGATTGAGGAAGGCCATGTGTTCGAGCGCGGCGGCGTGAATTTCTCGCACGTCACCGGCGACCGCCTGCCGCAGTCGGCCAGCGCGAACCGCCCGGAACTGGCCGGACGCAGCTTCGAAGCCGCAGGCGTTTCGCTCGTGTTGCACCCGCGCAACCCCCACGCGCCGACGGTGCATATGAACGTGCGCTGCTTCATCGCCGCCAAACCGGGCGAAACGCCGGTCTGGTGGTTCGGCGGCGGCATGGATCTCACGCCTTACTACGGCCATGACGAAGACGCGATCCACTTTCACCGCACCTGCCAACAAGCGCTCGCCTCACACGGCGCGGAACTCTACCCGCGCTTCAAACGCTGGTGCGACGAATATTTTTACCTCAAGCACCGTCAGGAACCGCGCGGCATAGGCGGCATATTTTTCGACGATTACAACACCGCCGGTTTCGAGCAAAGTTTCGCCATGGTCAAAAGCGTGGGCGACAACTTCCTCAACGCCTACCTCCCGATTCTGCAACGTCGCAAAGACACGCCCTATGGCGAACGCGAGCGCGATTTTCAGGCGTATCGGCGCGGTCGTTATGTGGAATTCAACCTCGTATTTGATCGCGGCACACTGTTCGGCCTGCAATCCGGCGGCCGCACCGAATCCATCCTCATGTCGCTCCCCCCCACCGTAAAATGGCGCTACGACTGGCACCCCGAACCCGGCTCGGCAGAAGCGAAACTGTATTCGGATTATCTGATCGGCAGGGATTGGTTGGGGTGAGGGTGAGAACTTCGCCGCGCTCCGTCACCTTGAAGCAGAGCGGGAGAACTACAAGGCGTAAAGGGCTTGTGCAGTGCCTTCATTGCCGCCAAAATACCTGCTAACACAGAGAACCCACCATGCACATTCCCGAAGAAATTTTCAAAGCCTACGACATCCGCGGCATTGTCGGAAAAACGTTGACGCCGGAGATCGTTGAGGCTGTCGGTCACGCCGTCGGTTCGGAGGCGGTCGCGCGGCGGCAGACGCAAATTTGCATTGGTTACGACGGGCGGCTTTCCGGCCCGGAGTTGGCGGCGGCGTTGTCGCGCGGCATACGCAAGGCGGGCATTCATGTGATCGAACTCGGCATGGTTGCGACGCCGCTGGTTTATTTCGCCGCGCATCATCTCAATACCGGCTGCGGCGTGATGGTCACGGGCAGCCATAATCCGCCGGAATACAACGGTCTCAAAATGGTGCTGGCCGGTGAAACGCTTGCGGGCACGGCGATTCAGGGTTTGCGCGCGCGCATTGTCGCGGGGGAATTGTTCGCGGGCACGGGCAGTGTGAGTTCATACGACATCGCGCCGGAATACATCGCGCGCATCGCGTCCGACATCAAACTCGCGCGTCCCATGAAAATCGTCGTGGATTGCGGCAACGGCGTGGCGGGGAACATCGCGGGGAAACTTTACCGCGCGCTCGGTTGCGAGGTGGATGAATTGTTTTGCGAGGTGGATGGTCGTTTTCCCAATCATCATCCCGACCCGTCCGTGCCGGAAAATTTGCGCGATCTCATCGCCGCGCTGAAAACCGGCGATGCGGAATTGGGGCTGGCTTTCGACGGCGACGGCGATCGGCTGGGCGTGGTGACCAAGGGCGGGCAGATCATTTATCCCGACCGCCAGTTGATGCTGTTCGCCGCCGATGTGCTGTCGCGCGCGCCGGGCGCGACCATCATTTACGACATCAAATCCACGCGCAATTTGCAGCCGTGGATTTCGCAGCACGGCGGCGAACCGCTGTTGTGGAAAACCGGCCATTCGCTGGTCAAGGCCAAGATGCGGGAAACCGGCGCGGCGCTTGCGGGCGAGATGAGCGGCCATGTGTTTTTCAAGGAACGCTGGTACGGTTTCGACGATGGTCTTTACACTGGCGCGCGTTTGCTGGAAATTTTGAGTCGCGCGGACAATCCATCCGCCGTGCTCAACGACTTGCCCGACAGCGTGAGCACGCCCGAGCAACACATCAAAATGCGCGAGGGCGAACCGCACGCGCTGCTGGCGAGGCTCGCGCAGGAAGCGAAATTCGACGGCGCGGATCGCGTGATTTCCATTGACGGTTTGCGCGTGGAATACCCGGACGGTTTCGGCCTCATGCGTCCTTCCAACACCACGCCGGTGATCGTATTGCGTTTCGAGGCCGACAACGCCGCCGCGCTGCGCCGCATACAGGAACAATTCCGCGCCATTTTGCTCGCCGCCGCGCCGCACGCGGAGCTGCCATTCTGACCATGCCGTCGCGCAACACGCTCATCATCGCCATCGTCTGGCTCGCGCTGTTCGCGGGCATCATGTATATCGTCAACGATTTGCTCTATCCCAACCGCGCGGAAAATCTCGGCACCGACGAAACCGTTGTGCTGCAACGCGACCCGTATGGACACTATCGCGCGGAAGCCTTCATCAATGGAAAAAAAGTCGGTGTGATGGTGGATACGGGCGCGACCGGCGTCGCCATTTCCAGACAACTCGCCGATGAACTCGGCCTCGAAAGCCACGCCGCGCAACTGACCTCGACCGCGAACGGCGATACCATTTCCTACCAAAC
>JAITWS010000087.1 GCA_031285185.1 Methylobacillus sp. | reverse complement strand
GTCGTCCATTTTTTCCTGATAGCGTCCCGCCGCGCGACGCACCACGGTGTTGCCGTTTTTGTCCTTGGTTTTGAACACTTCGGGTTTGTTTTCGCCTTCGGTGTAGGCTTGTTTGGCTTCTTCCAGCGCCTGCTTTTCATCGGCCAATTCCTGCTCAAGAATCTTGCGACGCGCAGAATCACGGTCTTTTTGCTGATCCTTGTCCACCTTGGGGAAATTCGCGGGTGTGGGCGTTTGCGCCTTGGAAGGTGTGCCTGAAGCCCCCGACGTGCCGGGCGACACCGGCTCGGGCAGATCAATCTTGGTCGAGCCTTTATCCGGTTTGTCGCTGTAAGTCACCTTGCCGGTCGTCGGGTCAACGTGCTTGTAAATCTCCGCCCCGGCGGAAAAGCTGATTCCCAATCCAAGCAGCAGCCACAGATATTTTTTCATGATAAAGCCCTCTTAGTTGCTTTGCTTTTCATCGCCCGGCGTTTGCTCGCCTTTTTCCGCGCCCGCAGATTCGTCCGGCGGCGTCTTGGCGGGAGGCGGCGCATCGCTCACCACGGAAACCTCGGTCGTGACCTTAACCGCGCCCTTCACCGGCTGGTCGGTATAGACCCAGTTGCCCTGCTTGTCGCGGTATTTATACATATCCGCCATCGCAGGCAGACTGACCGCCAATCCAACCAGTAACCACAAGTATTTCTTCATGATTCGCCCCCGCGTGTTTTATCAATATTTGGAGTGTAGTGCAGTTGGAAAGTTTAGGCAACGCATGGGATTCCCCACGGTGGTGGCGGATGCGGACAGGGGCGGATTTAAAACCCGCCCCTGCATTTCAGGAAATCAGCTTCAGATCGAATAATACATTTCAAATTCGACCGGATGCGTGGTCATACGCAGGCGCGTGACTTCTTCCATCTTGAGCGCGATGTAGGCATCGAGCATGTCGTTGGAAAACACGCCGCCGCGGGTCAGAAATTCGCGATCCTTGTCCAGATAGTCCAGCGCTTCTTCCAGACTGGTGCAGACGGTCGGGATTTGGGCATCTTCTTCCGGCGGCAGATCGTAGAGATTTTTATCCGCCGGGTCGCCGGGATGTATTTTGTTCTGCACGCCGTCCAGCCCCGCCATCATCAAGGCCGTGAACGCCAGATACGGATTCGCGCCGGGGTCGGGGAAGCGCACCTCAATGCGACGCGCCTTGTCGGATTGCACATGGGGCACGCGAATGGAGGCGGAACGATTGCGCGCGGAATAGGCGAGCTTGACCGGCGCTTCATAATGCGGAACCAGCCGTTTGTAGGAATTGGTGAGCGGATTGGTGATCGCGTTCAACGCGCGGGCGTGCTTGATAATGCCGCCGATGTAATGCAGCGCGAACTCGGACAAACCCGCGTAACCGTTGCCCGCGAACAGGTTTTTGCCGTCTTTCCAGATGGATTGGTGAACGTGCATCCCCGAGCCGTTATCGCCAACGATGGGCTTGGGCATGAAGGTCGCGGTTTTGCCGTACTGGTGCGCGACATTGTGCACGACGTATTTCAAAATCTGCGTCCAGTCGGCGCGCTGCACCAGCGTGGAAAAGCGCGTGCCGATTTCATTTTGCCCGGCGGTGGCAACTTCGTGGTGATGCACCTCCACCGGCACACCCATTTCTTCGAGGATGATGCACATTGCCGAACGGATATCCTGAAAGGAATCCACCGGCGGCACGGGGAAATAACCGCCCTTGACGGTCGGGCGATGGCCGGTGTTGCCGCCCTCGAACTTCTCGCCGGAAACCCACGCCGCCTCTTCGGAGTGGATTTTGCACATGCTGCCGGACATATCAACCTGCCAGTTGACCGAATCGAAAATGAAAAACTCGGGTTCCGGGCCGAAATAAGCGGTATCGCCGATGCCGGTGGATTTCAGATATGCCTCCGCGCGTTTGGCGATCGAGCGCGGGTCGCGGTCATACCCCTTGCCCTCGGACGGATCAACCACATCGCACGTCAAAATCAGTGTCGGCTCATCCATGAACGGATCAATATTCGCCGTGGCCGGATCGGGAATCAACATCATGTCGGAAGCCTGTATGCCCTTCCACCCCGCGATGGAAGACCCGTCAAACGCCAAGCCCTCGGTAAACTTGTCCTCGTCAAAATGCGAAACCGGCACGGAAACATGCTGCTCCTTGCCCCGTGTATCGGTAAAACGAAAATCCACAAATTTGATCTCGTTTTCCCTCACCATTTTGATTACGTCGGCGACCGCCATCTCAAGCTCCATTAGAATTTTGAACCGCACACCTGACCGCAAAACCAAGTATGCCATTGATTGAAAAGCCGCTTATTTTCTCATATCGGAAGGCAAAAGAAAATCGGCGGTATAATCCGCCATCCCCCACTTGGAGAGTTCGCATGGGTACGCTCAATGCTGTTTTTGAAGCCGCGCATCAGCGCGCGTCCGACCATCATTTGCCTTATGCGGGCGCGTTGACGCCTTTGGAGGCGGGGTGGATTTTGGAGAATGTGCCGTCCGCCAAACTTGTGGATGTGCGTACCCGGCCTGAGTTGGATCTGGTCGGGCGCGTGCCCGGCGCGGAGCATATCGAGTGGGCGTATTACCCGGATATGCGCTTGAATCCCGATTTTTTGCGGCAGCTCACGCAGCAGGTGGATAAGGAGGCGGTGGTGATGTTTCTTTGTCGTTCCGGCGCGCGTTCGCACAGCGCCGCGACGTTGGCTGCCGAGGCGGGTTACGCCAGTTGCTACAACGTGCTGGAAGGGTTCGAGGGCGTGACCGATCCCGCGAGCGGGCAGCGCGGCAAAGTCAACGGCTGGAAAGTCGCCGGGTTGCCCTGGACAAATTGATCGTGTCCGAGTTGATCGTGGATCGTTACGCCGTCATCGGCAATCCCGTCGCGCACAGCAAATCGCCTGCGATTCATGCGGAATTCGCGCGGCAGACCGGGCAGTCGCTGAAGTATGGTCGCGTGCTTGCGCCGCCGGATGATTTCCGCGCGACCGCGTTGCGTTTCCGTGACGAGGGCGGGCGCGGGCTGAATGTGACGGTTCCGTTCAAGAACGATGCCTTTGCGCTGGCGACCGCGCTGACGGAGCGCGCGCGCGATGCCGGGGCGGTGAACACGCTCAAATTCGATCATGACGAAATTCTCGGCGACAACACCGACGGCGCGGGTTTGACACGTGATCTGATCCACAATCTCGATTTCACGTTCACGCATAAACGCATTTTGCTGCTGGGCGCAGGCGGCGCGGCGCAGGGCGTGTTGTTTCCGTTGTTGCGCGAGCAGCCGGCGCTGCTCGTCATCGCCAATCGCACGCCGGAGCGTGCGATTGCGCTGCAACGCAAAACGGCGAATCGCGCGGTTGAAGCGCGGACGTTTGACGCACTCGCGGGGCTGACTTTCGATCTCGTCATCAACGCCACTTCAGCGGGTTTGAGCGACAGCGCGTTACCGATTCCGCGCGGAATTTTCGCGGCGGACGCGCTGGCTTACGACATGGTGTATGGCCGCGACACGCCTTTTATGCAGTTCGCGCGCGCGGAAAACGCGCGAGTCGCGGACGGGCTGGGCATGTTGGTGGAGCAGGCCGCCGAATCGTTTTTTCTGTGGCGCGGCGTTCGCCCCGAAACGCGCCCCGTCATCGAAAAACTCCGGCAATAATCATGGGAAAATTCATCAAGCGCGTTTTGCTCGCGCTCCTGGTTTGGGTGCTGCTTTACCAGTTGTGGATTTTTCTGCACGTCTGCTGGTGGGTGAATCACAACCCCGAATCCACCGCGTTCATGGACGCGCGGCTCGCCGTCATGCAGGAGAAAAAACCCGACGCGAAACTCAAACAGCAATGGGTGGCTTACGCCCGCATTTCCAGCAATCTGAAACGCGCGGTCATCGTGTCGGAAGATGCCAAATTCGTCACGCATCAGGGCTTCGACTGGGAAGGCATCCAATACGCCTACGAAAAAAATTTGAAAAAAGGAAAAGTCGTCGCGGGCGGCTCCACCATCAGCCAGCAACTCGCGAAAAACCTGTTCCTCTCCGGCCACCGCTCGCCCTGGCGCAAATTGCAGGAAGCCGTCATCACCGTCATGCTGGAACAAACCATGAGCAAGCGCCGCATCTTCGAGATTTACCTCAACGTCATCGAATGGGGCGACGGCATTTACGGCGCGGAAGCCGCCGCCCGCCACTATTACGGCACCGGCGCGGCCAACCTCTCCGCCGAACAATCCGCCAAACTCGCCGCCATGATCCCCAATCCGCGCTACTACGACACCCACCGCAACGCCACCGGCCTCAACCGCAAAACCGGCATCATCCTGGCGCGTATGCGACTCGCGCAATTGCCTTAAAATCAACATTAAATTTTTTCTTCTGGAAATATCATGAACCCGAAACCCCGCCGACTTCGTATCAAAAAACCCGCCATCTTTGATGTGAACCGTGTCATGGAGATGTTCGATCTCGGCCCCAAGGCGGCGCTTGCGGTTGTTATCGCGGCTTTTGCCACAGTGGCTGTTGTCATCGTGTTCTTCATCCGCTCGGCGCCTCCGACTTCGATCACGATCAGCGCCGGCCCCAAGGATGGCGTGTTTGATCGGCAGGCGCAGCGTTATGCCGCGTTGCTGGCGGAAAACGGGGTGACGCTCAAGATCGTGACTTCGGCGGGTTTGTACGAAAATTGGCAGCGGTTGAAAGACCCGAAATCCGGCGTTGATCTGGCTTTTATCCAGGGCGGAGCGGATGCGGAAGGCGCGGAAGATTTGGTTTCCCTGGGCAGCGTTTCGCATCAGCCCATCCTGATTTTTTATCTGGGCGAGCTGACGCTGTTGTCGGATTTGAAGGGCAAGAAAATCGCGATTGGTCCTGCGGGAAGCGGCTCGAATCAACTGGCGTTGACATTGCTGGCTGCCAACGGCGTGAAGCCGAATGAGGCGGGAACCGAGCTGTTGAATCTGGATTCGGACGAAGCGGTGCGGGCGTTGCAGGAAAACAAAATCGCCGCCGCGTTCATCATGAGCGAATCGGCTTCAATCGCCAATTTGAAGACGCTCATGCGCGACCCGGAAATTCATCTCTACAGCTTCCGGCAAGTCGGCGCTTATGCCCGCAAATACGATTACCTTGATCCGCTCGTGCTGCCCGAAGGCACGATTGATCTGGGCGCGAATCTGCCCGCGCGGGATGTGAACCTGCTGGGGCCGATGATAGAGCTTGTGGCGCGGGATGATTTGCATCCCGCCATTTCGGATTTGATTCTTGAAGCCGCCGCAAAGGTGCATTCGCGCCCCGGAATTTTTCAGCAGCGAAACGAATTTCCGGCGCTGGTCGAGCATTCGATTCCCATCAGCGAAGACGCCGCCCGCTATTACAAATCGGGCAAATCGTTTCTCTACCGCTATCTTCCATACTGGCTGGCGAGTTTGCTGAGTCGCGTTCTGGTCGTGTTTCTGCCTGCGGTTTTGATTATCGTCCCGGTGGTACGCGCGGTTCCGGCCATTCTGCGCTGGCGGGTGCAGATCAAAATTTATCAGCGTTACCGCGAACTGCTCAATCTCGAACGCGCGCTGACCGAAGAGCAAGACCCGACCAAACGCGAAGAACTGCGCGCCGAATTTGATGATCTCGAAACAGCCGTGAACCAGATGCGCGTCAAGGGACGATTCGCCGATCAACTCTACGCGCTGCGCGCTCACATTGACTATGTGCGTAAAGTGCGGATGCGGGAAGGCGGCGACGCATCGGTGGATGACAGGGTTTATGGACTGTGAGCGCGGCGGGTTTGGCTGCGCGAGATCACGCGAACCCTGACCTGTTTCACGGTCACGCGCTTACTTCAACATCGCCTTGAGATATTTCCCCGTGTAACTCTTGCCCGTTGCCGCGACTTGTTCCGGTGTGCCTTGGGTGATGATGGTTCCGCCGCCGTCGCCGCCTTCGGGTCCCATGTCCACCAGCCAGTCGGCGGTTTTGATGACATCGAGGTTGTGTTCGATAACGACGACGGTGTTGCCGTGGTCGCGCAGGCGGTGGAGGACGTTGAGCAGCAACTGGATGTCGGCGAAATGCAGGCCGGTGGTGGGTTCGTCGAGGATGTAGAGCGTGCGGCCTGTGTCGCGTTTGGAAAGTTCGAGCGCGAGTTTGACGCGCTGCGCTTCGCCGCCGGAGAGCGTGGTGGCGGATTGGCCGAGCGTGATGTAGCCGAGGCCAACATCGAGCAGCGTTTCCAGTTTGCGCCGCACGACGGGGACTGCGTGGAAAAATTCGGCGGCGTGTTCCACGGTCATTTCGAGCACTTCGCGAATGTTTTTTCCCTTGTACTGGATTTCCAAAGTTTCGCGGTTGTAGCGGTGGCCTTTGCACACGTCGCATGGCACATAAATATCCGGCAGAAAGTGCATTTCGACGCGGATCACGCCGTCGCCCTGGCAGGATTCGCAGCGACCGCCTTTGACATTGAACGAATAGCGCCCGGGGCCGTAGCCGCGCGCGCGCGATTCCGGCACGCCGGCGAACAATTCGCGTATGGGTGTGAACAAGCCGGTATAAGTCGCGGGATTGGAACGCGGCGTGCGACCGATCGGGCTTTGGTCAACATCCACCACCTTGTCGAAAAATTCCAGTCCCGCGATCGCTTCATGCGGCGCGGGTTCGGTCGTGCTGCCGTAGAGATGGCGCGCGACGGCGCGGAACAGCGTGTCGTTGATGAGCGTGGATTTGCCCGAGCCGGAAACGCCGGTGACGCAGGTGAACAGACCGACCGGCAGATCAAGCGTGACTTGTTTGAGATTATTGCCCGCGGCTTTGCTCAGTTTCAACATGCGTTTGGGGTCGGGTTTGTGGCGTTTTTTCGGCACGGCGATGCTTTTGCGACCACTCAGATATTGGCCGGTCAGCGAATCGGCGTTTTGTTTGATCTCCTTCGGCGTGCCTTGCGCGATAACGCGCCCGCCGTGCTCGCCCGCGCCGGGGCCGAGATCCACAACGTAATCGGCGGATTCGATCGCATCCTGATCGTGCTCGACCACAATCACGCTGTTGCCGAGGTCGCGCAGGCGAAACAGCGTTTCCAGCAGGCGATCATTGTCGCGCTGATGCAGACCGATGGAAGGTTCGTCCAGCACATACATCACGCCCGTCAGCCCCGAACCGATCTGGCTGGCGAGGCGGATGCGCTGCGCCTCGCCGCCCGAGAGCGTTTCCGCCGAGCGCGAGAGCGAAAGATAATCCAGCCCGACATTGGTCAGAAAATGCAAACGGCTGCTGATTTCCTGCACGATTTTGTCGGCGATGGCGAGCTTTTGTCCGGTGAGTTTGAGATGCGCGAAAAAATCCAGCGTCTGACGCAACGGCATTTCGCACACTTCATGGATGTTGCTGCCGCCGACGCGCACATGACGCGCTTCGCGGCGCAAGCGCGTGCCGTCGCACTCGGGGCAGGGGCAATCGTTGAGATATTTTGCCAGCTCCTCGCGCACCATGACCGAATCGGTCTCGTGATAACGCCGCGCGAGATTGGGCAATATGCCTTCAAACGGATGGCTGCGCTGTTCCACGCCGCCGCGCTCGTTGATGTAGCGAAACGGAATGCTTTCCTTGCCGCTGCCGTCGAGCACGATTTCACGCACATTTTCCGGCAGGTCTTCAAACGTGGTTTCAAGGTCAAAACCGTAATGCGCGGCCAGACTTTGCAGCATCTGGTGATAAAACTGGTTGCGCCGATCCCAACCCTTGATCGCGCCCGCCGCGAGCGAGAGATGCGGAAACGCGACCACGCGCCTGGGATCGAAAAAATTGATCTGTCCGAGGCCGTCACACTCGGGGCAGGCACCCATGGGATTGTTGAACGAAAACAGGCGCGGTTCCAGTTCGGCCAGCGAATAATTGCACAGCGGACAGGCGAATTTGGCGGAAAACAAATGCTCCGCGCCGCTGTCCATTTCCAGCGCCAGAGCGCGCCCGTCCGCGAGGCGCAGCGCGGTCTCAAACGATTCCGCGAGACGCTGCTTCATGTCGGCGCGCACTTTCAGCCTGTCCACCACCACATCCACATTATGCTTATGCGTTTTGGCGAGCTTGGGCACGGCGTCAATTTCGTGGATTTTCCCGTCCACGCGCACGCGCACGAAACCTTGCGCGCGCATTTCGTCGAACAGCTCGACCTGCTCGCCCTTGCGGTTCGCCACCACGGGCGCGAGGATCATCAGCTTGGTATCTTCCGGCAGCGTCAACACATGATCCACCATTTGCGAAACGGTTTGCGCTTCAAGCTTGATGCCGTGTTCCGGGCATTCGGGATCGCCCGCGCGCGCATATAAAAGACGCAGATAATCATGAATTTCGGTCACGGTTCCGACCGTGGAACGCGGATTGTGCGAGGTGGATTTCTGCTCGATGGAAATGGCGGGACTCAAGCCTTCGATGAGATCCACGTCCGGCTTGTCCATGCGCGCGAGAAATTGCCGCGCGTAGGCGGAAAGCGATTCGACGTAACGCCGCTGGCCTTCGGCGTACAGGGTGTCGAACGCGAGCGAAGATTTGCCCGAGCCGGAAAGCCCGGTAATCACGATCATTTTGTTGCGCGGCAAATCCAGCGAAACGTTTTTGAGGTTGTGCGTGCGTGCGCCGCGTATGCGTATGGTTTCCATAATTTCGGTCATGCCCGGTTGGGTCAACCTGTTAATATACGCAATTTTCACCCGTTGCCGCCACCCTTATTTCCATGTCGCACCCCGAACGCATGACCGCCCTTGAGCTACGCGCCAGCCTGAGTCTGGCTTCCATCTATGGTCTGCGTATGCTGGGGATGTTCCTCATCCTGCCGATTTTCGCGATTTACGCGCAAAAATTGCCGGGCGGCGCGGCCGATTGGAAAATCGGACTCGCGCTCGGCGCTTACGGACTCACGCAAGCCTTGCTGCAACTGCCCTTCGGCATGGCATCGGATCGTTACGGACGCAAGCGCGTGATCTACGTCGGCCTCGTGATTTTCGCGCTCGGCAGCCTGGTCGCGGCGTTGGCGACTTCCATCGAAACCATCATTCTCGGACGCGCGATTCAGGGCGCGGGCGCGGTTTCCGCCGCCGTAACCGCGCTGGTCGCCGATCTCACGCGCGAAGAACACCGCACCAAGGCGATGGCGATGATAGGCGGAACCATAGGCATTTCCTTCGCCGTCTCGCTGGTCGCGGGACCTGCGCTCAACCAGTGGATAGGCGTGCCCGGCATTTTCGCGCTCACCGGCATTTTGACCGTGCTTGCGATCCTGGTGATCCGCTTCGTCGTGCCCGATCCGCAATTCAGCCGCTTCCATTCCGACGCGGAAGCCTCCACCGGCAAGCTCAAGGAAGTGCTGCGCGACACCCAGTTGCTGCGCCTCAACTTCGGCATTTTTTCGCTGCACGCGGCGCAAATGGCCATGTTCGTCGTCGTGCCGCTCGCGCTTGTGAAAACCAGCGGACTGGACGAAAACCACCACTGGCAAGTGTATCTGCCCATCATGGTCGCATCGTTCATCTGCATGGTTCCCGCGATCATCTACGGCGAGAAAAAAGCCAAACTCAAAACCGTATTCGTCGCCGCCATCGCGCTCATGTTCGGCGCGCAACTTTTGTTCGCGGGATTGATAAACCAATTCTGGGGCATCGTGGCCTCGCTCACCGTCTATTTCATCGCCTTCAACCTGCTCGAAGCCAGCCTGCCCAGCATCATTTCCAAGGTCGCCCCGGCAGCGTTCAAGGGGACGGCGATGGGTGTGTATAATACTTCGCAATCGCTCGGCATCTTCGTCGGCGGCAGCGTGGGCGGCTGGCTTTCGCACCACTACGGCTACGCATCCGTATTCATGTTTTGCAGCGTGCTGATCGCCCTGTGGCTGATCTTCGCCCTCGGCATGAAAGCGCCGCCCGCGGTTCGCAGCCTCATGTTCCGCCTCAAGGAAATGCCGCCCGAAACCGCCCGGCACCTCGCCGACCAACTGCGAACGGTGCAAGGCGTGCGCGAAGCAACGGTGCTCGCGGACGAAGGCGTGGCGCTGCTCAAAGTGGATATGCGCGCGTGGGACGAAACCACCGCGCGACAACTCATCGAAAAAGGAGAATGAAATGGCATCGGTCAACAAGGTAATCCTCGTCGGCAATCTGGGGCGCGACCCCGAAATGCGCTATATGCCCTCGGGCGACGCGCTCGCATCGTTCAGCATCGCCACCACCGACACCTGGAAAGACAAAAGCGGCCAAAAGCAGGAACGCACCGAATGGCATCGCATTTCCATGTTCGGCAAACTCGCCGAAATCGCGGGGCAATACCTCAAAAAAGGCTCGCCCGTTTATCTCGAAGGCCGTTTGCAAACGCGCAAATGGACGGACAAGGAAGGCCAGGAACGCCAGACCACCGAAATCGTCGCCGACCGTATGCAAATGCTCGGCAGCCGCAGCGGCGGCAACGCCTTTGAAGTCATGGACGACGACGCGAATCAGGAATCCCCAAGACCCTCCGCGCCCAGCCAGCAAGCCGAACCCAAACCCGCCGCAAAACCGGCGGGCGGCGGCGCGGGATTTGATGATTTTGACGACGATATTCCGTTTTAAATGACCGAAAATATTCGGTTAACATCAGGCAAGAAATAATCTGCATTAACTTTGGATAGTAAGGAACACACAATGTCAGAACTGAAAACACTTCGCGATCTGGTTGGTCTGGGCGATGCCGCCAGCGCCGTGGCAAACTCCGCGCTCATCATCATAGACGCGCAAAACACCTACTGCGAAGGCATCATGAAACTGGACGGCATGGACAAGGCGCTGGCCGAATGCAAAGTCCTCCTCGACCGATTCAGAGCCGCCCGCCGCCCGATATTTCACATCCGGCACGACGCAGGCGTCGGCACGCCCTACGACGTGAACAGCCGCATCGGACAAATCGTTGACCTGCTGACCCCCGCGAACGGCGAACCCGTCATCACCAAAAATTACCCCAGTTCCTTCGCCCAAACCCAACTGGATGCGCTGCTGAAACAAGCCGGAATTGAAAATCTCATCCTCGTCGGCTTCATGTCCCACATGTGCGTAAACTCCACCGCCCGCGCCGCATTCGACATGGGTTACCGCCCCACCGTAGTCGCCTCCGCCACCGCAACCCGCGCCCTGCCCCTCAAAACCACGGGAGAATCCATCCCCTCCGCGCAAATACACACAGCCGCACTCGCCGCGCTTTCTGATTTGCCTGCGGCAGTGGTGGCATCATCGGCTGATGTGCCGACGGAGTAAGGCTCTCCCTCTCCCGCTTGCGGGAGAGGGCTGGGGTGAGGGTGGGGGTTAAATGTCGTTATTTGAACAAAAGAACCAACAGGTTTTAATTCCCCTTTCCCATAGAGAGAAATTTGGAACCCCGTCATTGCGAGCGCAGCGAAGCAATCCAGTTTTTCCGTTCATCCCCGCGTAGGCGGGGATCCAGAACAAAAGCCCGTTCGTCTTGAGCCAGTCGAAGGATGGACGGCGCGTTTGATCGGAGGTCGTTCCCTCTTCGACAAACTCAGGACAAACGGAGTTTTATTAACCCCTCCCCCCAACTTACCCACTGATCGCATTTGCAATTTATTGCATTTAATTTCAATTTTATTGTATATTAGGAGCGCCTTATCTTCCTTGGTTCGGC
>JAITWS010000028.1 GCA_031285185.1 Methylobacillus sp. | reverse complement strand
CCGGCACCGCTTTATGCGAAGTGGGCGGCGGATTTCAACAAGGCGACCGGCGTTCAGATCAATTACCAGTCCGTCGGTTCGGGCGCGGGCATCAAGCAGATCGAGGCCAAAACGGTGGATTTCGGCGCGTCCGATATGCCGCTGACCGATCAGGATTTGCAGGCCAAGGGGCTGATGCAGTTTCCGACCGTGATGGGCGGCGTGATTCCGGTGGTCAACATCGCGGGCATCAAGCCCGGCGAACTCAAGCTCGACGGACAGGTGCTGGGCGATATTTATCTCGGCAAGATCAAACGCTGGAACGACGCGGCGATCAAGGCGCTCAATCTCGGTCTTGCGCTGCCGGACGCGGCCATCGCGCCGGTGAGCCGCTCGGACGGTTCGGGCACGACTTTTCTGTTCACCAATTATCTGGGCAAGGTCAACGCGCAATGGAAAACCCAGGTGGGTGAAGGCACGGCAGTCAAATGGCCGACCGGCGTGGGCGGCAAGGGTAACGAAGGCGTGGCCGCGTATGTGGGTCGTTTGAACAATTCCATCGGTTATGTCGAATACGCCTACGTCAAGCAAAACAAACTGACCTATGCCGTGCTGCGTAACGCGGCGGGTGTGTTCGTCACGCCCGGCGCGGAAAGTTTCAAAGCCGCCGCCGCGGGCGCGGAGTGGAACAAAACCTTTTATCAGGTGCTGACCAATCAGACGGGCAAGGATGCGTGGCCGATCACTGGCGCGACGTTCATCCTCATGCACAAGTCGCAGGACAAACCCGCGCAAGCGGCAAGCACGCTCAAGTTTTTCGATTGGGCTTATCGCGAAGGCGACAAAACCGCCGAAGCTCTGGATTATGTGACCATGCCGGATTCGGTCACGGCGCTGATCCGCAAATCGTGGGAACAACTCAAGGACGGCTCGGGCAAAGCAGTCGTCTGGTGATGGAACGTTGATACGGATATCAACGCCCACATGATGAATCTCGAATAAAATTCACCCATGACCGCACTCAATTCTTCACAACCGTTTCACCCGTCCGCCACGGACAGGAAGCCGCCCTCCCCGTCCGCGCGTCGCGCGCCGGGCGTCTGGGGCAGCCTCGTGTTCGGCCTGTTCGCGGGCGGCGCGGCGCTGTTTACTTTGCTGCTGCTCGCGGGCATTTTGCTTACGCTGCTGATAGGCGCGCAACCGGCGATTGAAAAATACGGTCTGGGTTTTCTCACGCGCAGCGTGTGGGATCCGGGTCAGGGCGATTTCGGCGCGCTGGCGATGGTCTATGGCACGCTGGCGACATCGTTCATCGCGCTGGTGATCGCGGTTCCGGTGAGTTTCGGCATCGCGCTGTTTCTCACCGAGCTTGCGCCTGCGTGGCTCAAGCGTCCGCTGGGCACGACCATTGAGCTGCTCGCGGCGGTTCCTTCAATTGTTTATGGCATGTGGGGCTTGCTCGTGTTCGGGCCGTTTCTGGCGGCGTATGTGCAGCAGCCTTTGCAAAATATGTTCGGCGAAGTGCCAGGCTTGAGCACGCTGTTTACCGGCCCGCCGGTGGGTATCGGAATTTTGTCGGCGGGGATTATTTTGGCGATCATGATTATTCCCTTCATCAGCGCAGTCATGCGCGACGTGTTTGAAGTCACGCCCGCGCTGCTCAAGGAATCGGCCTACGGACTCGGCTCGACGACATGGGAAGTGGTGTGGAAAGTGGTGCTGCCCTACACCAAGGCGGGCGTCATCGGCGGCGTCATGCTTGGCTTGGGACGCGCCTTGGGCGAGACGATGGCGGTGACGTTCGTCATCGGCAACATGAGCCAGCTCGATTCGCCTTCGCTGTTCCAGGCCGCCAACAGCATCACCTCGGTGCTTGCCAACGAATTTGCCGAAAGCGGCGGCGGCCTGCACGAAGCGGCGTTGCTGTATCTGGGGCTGGTGCTGTTCTTCATCACCTTCGTCGTGCTGGCATTTTCCAAGTGGCTGCTGTTGCGCCTGCAGCGCGCGGAAGGAGCGCGGACATGAGCATTGCATTACGCGACGACATCGCCGCCCGGCGCTTCGCGGCACGCCAGCGCGTAAATCGCATCGCACTGACGCTGGCGTTGCTGGCGATGGTTTTCGGCGTGTTCTGGTTGGTCTGGATTTTGTGGGAAACCTTGCGCTTGGGGCTGGGCGGTCTCGCGCTCTCGACGCTCACGCAAATGACGCCGCCGCCCAACGAGGCGGGCGGTCTCGCTAACGCCATCTTCGGCTCGGTCGTGATGGTGGCGCTCGCCACTTTCGTTGGCGCGCCCATTGGCGTGATGGCGGGCGTGTTTCTCGCCGAATACGGCAACATCAGAGGGCTTGCATGGCTGGCGAGCCTGACGCGCTTCGTCAACGACATTCTGCTGTCCGCGCCGTCCATCGTGATCGGCCTGTTTGTTTACACGCTGGCGGTGAGGACTTTTCATACCTTCTCGGCCATCGCGGGTGCGTTGGCGCTGGCGCTGCTCGTCATTCCTGTCGTCATCCGCACCACCGAGGACATGCTGCGCCTCGTGCCCGCCGCCCAGCGCGAAGCGGCCTATGCGCTGGGCGCGCCCAAGTGGAAAGTGATTTTGCAAATCACGCTGCGCGCCGCACGCGCGGGCGTCATCACCGGCATCCTGCTTGCGGTGGCGCGCATCACGGGCGAAACCGCGCCGCTTTTGTTCACCGCGCTCAACAATCAGTTCTGGAGCACCGACCTCGGCGCGCCGATGGCGAATTTGCCGGTGACGATATTCAAATTCGCCATGAGTCCCTACGAAAACTGGCAGCAACTGGCGTGGGCGGGCGTGTTCCTCATCACGCTGGCGGTGCTTTTCCTCAACATCGTGGCGCGCTGGATCGCGCGCGAACGGCGATAACGACATGGACAAACCAACTCAAATTTCATTGCCCCCCAAAATCACCGTGCGTGATCTGAATTTTTATTACGGCAATTTTCACGCGCTCAAAAACATCTCGCTCAACATCGCGGAAAAACAGGTGACGGCTTTCATCGGCCCCTCCGGTTGCGGCAAATCAACCTTGCTGCGCGTGTTCAACCGCATGTACGAACTCTATCCCGGCCAACGCGCCGAAGGGCATGTGATGCTGGGCGATCAGGATTTGCTCGATCGCCGCCAGAATGTCGCGCTGGTGCGCGCGCGCGTCGGCATGGTGTTTCAGAAGCCCACGCCGTTTCCCATGACCATTTACGACAACGTGGCCTTCGGCGTTAAACTCTACGAAAAACTCAATCCCGCCGACATGGACGACCGCGTCGAATGGGCGCTCCGCAAGGCCGCGCTGTGGGACGAGGTGAAGGACAAACTGCGCGCCAGCGGCACGAGTTTGTCGGGCGGACAACAGCAACGTTTGTGCATCGCGCGCGGCGTGGCGATCAAACCAGAAGTGCTGTTGCTCGACGAACCCTGCTCCGCGCTCGATCCGATTTCCACCGGCAAAATCGAGGAGCTGATCGCCGAATTGAAAAGCGAGATCACCATCGCCATCGTCACGCACAACATGCAGCAAGCGGCGCGATGCAGCGATTTCGTCGCCTATATGTATCTGGGTGATTTGATCGAATTCGGCGCGACGCAACAGATTTTCTTCAAACCCGCGCGGCAGGAAACCGAAGATTACATCACCGGACGTTTTGGATAAGGAATTTGATTTTATGACCGACAAACATCTTTCCAGCCAGTTCGACAGCGAGCTGGCGCATCTTTCCTCCCACCTGCTCGCGATGGGCGGGCTGGTGGAGGCGCAGTTGCGGCAGGCGCTGGAGGCGCTGACCGACCAGAGCGACGAAATCGCCGAAGCTGTGCTGGCGGGCGAGTTGCGCGTCAACGCGATGGAAATCGCGATAGACGACGAACTCACGCACATCATCGCGCGGCGGCAACCGGCGGCGGTTGATCTGCGGCTTTTGCTTTCCGTCGCGCGTGTCACCGCCAATCTGGAACGCGCGGGCGACGAGGCGGCCAAAATCGCGCGCATGGTGCGCTCCATCGTCAGCGCGGGTTCGCATTCGCTGCCGCTGTCCGATCTGCGCCTCGCCTGCGATCTGGCCGCCGAGATGATCGCAAAATCGCTGGATGCGTTCGCGCGGCTCGACACCACCACCGCCATCACGATACTCAAGGAAGACATCGTCGTGGATCGCGAGTTTGACGGTTTCGTCCGCAAGCTCATCACCTACATGATGGAAGACCCGCGCACGATTTCCGCGAGCCTGGATTTGCTGTTCATCGCCAAGGCCATTGAGCGCATCGGCGACCACGCCAAAAACATCGCCGAAAGCGTGATCTATGTGGTCAAGGGCGCGGATGTGCGGCACCGTTCGCTGACCGAGGCGGAAGCCGAAATCGCCGAAATTACAGCAGCGGAAAACGCGGAAAAAATCATGGACGCGCACATAGATTTCGGGCAGACACGCCATGAGTAACGCGCCGCGCATACTGGTGGTGGAGGACGAGGCCGCGATTGCCGAGTTGATCGAAGTCAATCTGCGTCATGCCGGTTACGAAAGCGTGATCGCCGCCGACAGTCGCGCGGCGCAGCGCGAGGTGGACGAGCGCCTGCCCGACGCGATTTTGCTCGACTGGATGTTGCCCGGCGAAAGCGGTTTGACGCTGGCGCGGCAATGGCGCGCGAATCCGCGCACGCGCGAAATTCCCATCCTCATGCTCACCGCGCGCGCCGAGGAAGCCGACCGCATCGCGGGGCTGGACGCGGGCGCGGACGATTACATCGTCAAACCTTTTTCGACCAAGGAACTGCTCGCGCGCGTGCGCGCCGTGCTGCGTCGGCGCGCGCCGCACGCCACGGGCGAGGCCGTGACCGTGGGCGCGCTTACGCTCGATCCATCCACGCATCGCGTGAGCTGGAACGGCGCGCCGGTCAAACTCGGCCCCACCGAATTTCGTTTGCTGCACCATTTGTTACGCGCGCCCGAGCGCGTGCACAGCCGCGCACAATTGCTCGACAAGGTGTGGGGCGATCATGTGTTCATCGAAGAACGCACAGTGGATGTCCACATCAAACGCCTGCGCGAAAACCTGTGCGACGCAGCGGGCGAAGCGGGTGCGAGCGCGATCGAAACCGTGCGCGGCGTGGGTTACCGACTCAGCGCGCAGGCGCTCTCGACATCGTGAATTTCATCGTCATTTTGCTCGCGCTGCTGCTGGCCGTTTGCGTGGCGCTGCTGCTCATTGAGCGTCGGCGCGCGCGACGTTTTGTGCGCTGGATCACCGATCCCGCGCACAACCCGATGCCGGAAATGTCCGCCACCTGGGGCTTGGCTGCCGCCTACACGCGGCGCGCGCTGGGGCGCGAACAGGCGCACGCGAACGAAAGCGCGGCGCGACTCGCCACCTTGCTGGCCGCGCTCGATGCCCTCCCCGTCGGCATCGTGCTGCTCGACCGCGAAGGCCGCATCCTGTTTTGCAACGCGATCGCGGCGGCGCATTTCGAGCTTGATCCGGCGCGCGATCGGGGGCAGCACATCGTGCATCTGGTGCGCGATCCGGCGTTCGTCGCCTGGCATGAGCAGCACGCCGACACGCCGCTGGAAATGACCGCCCATCCCGACGCGCCCGGATTGTCATCGCGTCTGATGGTGCAGCGCCAACCTTACGGCGACGATTGCGCGCTGCTGCTGTTCACCGACGTGACCGCGCAACGCCAGACCGAAGCCATGCGACGCGATTTCGTCGCCAATGTCTCGCATGAAATCCGCACGCCGCTCACCGTGCTCGCGGGCTTTGTCGAAACCCTGCAAAGCCTGACTTTGTCGCGCGACGAACAAACACGCTATCTGGCTTTGATGGCGCAACAAACCACGCGGATGCAAGCGCTGGTGGCCGATCTGCTCACGCTCTCGCGGCTCGAAGGCAGCCCGCCGCCCGGCATGAACGAACGCGCCGATCTGCGCGAACTGACCACGCAATGCGCCGCCGAAACGCACGCGCTTTCCGTGCGCTTGTACGGTGCGGACGCGCAGAAAATCGAAATCGAAACCGCGCCTGATTTCGACCTCGCCGCCACCCCCGCCGAACTCCGCAGCGCCATGAGCAACCTGCTCGCCAACGCCGTGCGCTATTCCGGCGCGAAAGGAAAAATCAACGCGCGCTGGTCGCGCGAAAACAACGGCGGCGCGCGTTTTGAAGTCGCCGACAACGGCCCCGGCATCGCCCCCGATCACCTGCCGCGCCTGACCGAACGCTTCTACCGCGTTGACCGCAGCCGCGCCCGCCACGCCCACGGCGAAGACGGTACAGGTCTGGGTCTCGCCATCGTCAAACACGTCGCCGAACGCCACGGCGGCACACTGCAAATCATCAGCATACTGGGACAAGGCTCCCGCTTCGCGCTGGTGTTCCCGCAGGCGCGGGTGGTGGCAGGACAAACGGAAAAATCGCTCTAATTGCCGCTCGGAGAATCCGAAGCGTTCGCGCCGTCGGCGGTGGAGGCGTTGACCACGCCGAATCTGAGCAGTTGGCCGAAGCATTGTTTGCAGGCGCGCGCGTTGGTCAGGGCGTTGTGGGAGTTTTCAAAGGAGCCGCCGAACAGGTGGGTGTAAAGTTCGTTTAATTTCGGCGGGCGGTATCCCCATCCGCCGTCGCTCTTGGGCAGGGCGCAATATTCGGTCGAGATTTGCATGGTGCATAACGCGGTTTTGTCGAGGAAGGGGTCTTCGATGCCCGCTTCCTGCATCTCGCGCCGCAACACCATCAATTCGTAAGTCGCGTTGTGCGCGACAACATAGCGCACGCTCTGGCAATCTTTGGCCAGATTGCCCAGCGCCACGATCGGATTGACTCCGTTCGCCTTGGCGTGTTCCGTTGTGATGCCGTGCACGCGCGCGGCTCCGCCGGGGATGGTATAACCTTCCGGGCGGATGATGTATTCGTTTTCCGAAACCGTCCGCCCCAGTTCGTCCGTCACGACCCAGCCGACTTGCACGATTCTTGCGTTGGTCGTGCCGAATCCGGTCGTTTCAATCGCGAAAAACAGGTACACGGGATCGCCGCCCGTGTGTTTTTCCTTTTTGTCGGGAGTCAATTGCAGTGGCCGTTTTGCGCTTCCCATCTCCAACGGTTCTTCCATCACCGAAATCGCATCGGCGGTGGGCAACAAGGGTTCCGGCGCGGCGCGGCGGGTTTCGTTTGTCGTTTTGCGCGCGCGCGGCGCGGCGGAAGGGGATGCCAGCGGCGGGGCGAACGCAGGTTCCGAGTGTCGTGTCTCTCGGGAACGCTTGATGGCGATGAAGCCCAGCACGGCGAGTGCCATGAAACCGAGTCCCGCCAAAATAAAGCCCACCAGCCCCCATACGACGCTTTCCGATTCAAGGACAACGTTCGACGGCGCGGTATCCTGCGGCGTGTTGTTTGGGATGGGCAACGGAGCAACCGGCGGCGCGATTGTCGGCGGAGCGGCTTCCGGCGGGGCAACTTGCGGTTCGCTGCGGATCGCGTCGAACTGCGCCTTGATTTCTTCGGGCGAAGGTTCGCTTCCGCGCGCGCGTTTGGCTTTTTCTTCTTCGGATTTTTGCGGCGTCCGTTTTGGCAATGTGGAAGTGTCCGACGGCGCGGCCATGGCGATACGACATTCATCGCCGCCGATGGGTTTCTCGGAACGTATCACCCTGCCGGATTTTTCCGTGCAGATATAGCCGTTCGATCCGGCGGTATCCCCGTGTATTTCCCCCCAGTCATCCAGCTTGCCCCATTCGGCAATAGCCGGGCTGGTCGCCGTCTCGGAGAGCAACACCACCACAAGAGTCATTAAAGGCAGGTATTTCAAGGACGCTCCCAGTGTGCATTGGTTTTTGTTGCCTTGCGCGGGTTATTGTATAAAACGAAACGCGGCACAGCAATGCCCTGACCGAAACGACAAAATAAAAAAGGCCGACCGTTTCCGGTCGGCCTTTGCGTTTGGTGGAGGTGGGGGGAATTGAACCCCCGTCCGCAAGCACTCTACAGGCAGTTCTACATACTTAGTCAGGCCGTTTGTTTTAACCTTGCAACCGCCGACCGACAGGCTGAGGCAAGGCGAGTCACCTTGATTTAATGCCGCGCCAGGTAACCCGACGCGACACGATCCTCTCTAAATGACGCTGCTGCGGGTTTTACCCCGCCCGACCGAGAGGCTCTTCGGTGCAGCGTCCGGCCGGATTAAGCGGCCAGAGCGTAAGTTTCGTCGTTTGCGACTATCTTAGGTTCCAGAGGATTTACGAGGTATCTGGTCCTCGGTATGCCCTGCACTGCTTTGCAACCCACGTCGAAGCCAGGTCACCCCCGGTTCGTTCTTATTGACCAACACAGCGTCAATAAAGTTTCAGCAGCACGGCTATTATACAGCCAAATCTCCGGGACTACTTGTTCTTCGCCCGCAGTATCCGGCCTTTTTCGCGTTCCCAGTCGCGTTCTTTTTCGGTTGCGCGTTTGTCGTATTGTTTTTTGCCTTTGGCGAGACCGACTTCAATTTTGACGCGACCGCGTGTGTAGTGCATGTCGAGCGGAACCAGCGTGTATCCGGCGCGTTCGACCTTGCCGATGAGTTTGGCGATTTCCTCGTTGTGCAGCAGCAGTTTGCGCGTGCGCGTGGCGTCGGGACGGATGTGCGTGGAGGCGGTTCCCATGGGCGTGATGTGGCAGCCGATGATGTAAATTTCGCCGCGCTGGATGACGACGTAGGATTCCTTGAGGTTCACGCGACCATCGCGGATGGCCTTGACTTCCCAGCCTTCGAGCACGATGCCGGCTTCGTATTTCTCTTCAATGAAATAATCGTGAAACGCTTTTTTGTTCTGGGCAATGCTCATGGACGGGCTTAATGACTTAAAATCACGCCATTTTAAACCATCCCCCTCCTCTCATGGCGCAAGTCGAAAAATCCGTGCTGGTGTCGCATTCCGCAGAGCGGATGTATGCGCTGGTGGATGCGCCCGAGCGTTATCCCGAATTTCTGCCGTGGTGCGGCGGCGTGGATTTGCAACAGCGCGATGACGCGATCACCATCGCCACGCTGCATATTGATTACCGCGGCATCCGGCAAAAATTCACCACGAAAAACACCAAGACTTTTCCGACGCTGATGGAGATCAAGCTCGTGGACGGCCCGTTTCGCAAACTCGAAGGCGTGTGGCGTTTCATTCCGCTTGCGGACAATGCCTGCAAGATCGAATTCAGGCTACACTATGAGTTCTCAAATCACCTGTTGGAAAAAATCATCGCGCCCGTGTTCAGCCACATCGCCAACACCTTTGTCGAGGCATTCGTGAACCGCGCCGATATTCTTTACGCATCCAAATGAACAACGAAATTCACGTCGAAGTCGCCTATGCGCTGCCCGCGCAACAACTGATTCTGGAACTCAAAGTGCCGGAAGGCGCGACCGCCGGACAAGCCGTGCAAAAAAGCGGAATACTCGCGAAATTTCCCGAGATTGATCTCGCGCAAAACAAGCTGGGCATTTTCGGCAAGCTGGTCAAGGCAGATACGGTCTTGCGCGAAAAAGACCGCGTGGAAATTTACCGCCCGCTGATCGCCGACCCCAAGGAAGTCCGCCGCCAACGCGCCGCCGAGGGCAAGGTGATGAAAAAAGGCGGCGGGGATGCCCCCGCCGCCGAGTGATTTCGGTTAGCTGCAATTCACTCCAGACAGTCGGTTTCTATGACCTCGCGGGATTGCTGAATAATCGCGGCGCGTTCCTGATCGCCATAGTAGTGGCGCTCGCCGTTTTCGTTCACGCTGACGATGCGCCCGCCCTGCTCAAAGGTTGCCTTGACCGACTTCGCCTGTTTGCATCGCGCTTCCCTGGCTCTGGCTTCCTCGGCAAGCTTGTCCTCTTCCAGTTTCTTTTGAGCCGCATCCTGCGTGGCTCTGGATTTCCATTCCGGGTCCTTGCTCACATTCGCGCCACCTGCCGCGCCGGAGCTTGTCGGCGCGGGGTCCGTCACCACTTTCGTATAAGCCACGCCGCCCGGCGGCGGAGTATCGGAATATTGCCATTTGCCGTTCTTGTCCTTCCATTTGTACATATCGGCGGACGCAATCAACGGCATGGCCAACAACAAGCAACACAAAACAAGCAACAGTTTTTTCATGGCTACCCCCGATTAAAAGGCGGATGAAACGCCCTCCGCCGAATCATGCGAAACCACGCTGTTACGGCGGGCAGTTGGCGTCAACGTCGCCTTGGGCATTCTGGATTTCCGCGGCGATTTCCTTGTCGCCGTAGTATTCGCGATCGCCCTTTTCGTTCGAGCGATAAATGCGCCCGCCCTGCTGGAATTGCGCGAGCCGCACACGCGCCTGCTTGCACTTTTCTTCCTTGGCCTTGGCTTCCGCCGCCGCCTTTTCCTCGTCCTGCTTCTTCTTGTTGGCATCCTGCGCGGCTTTGTCCTTCGGATCTTGCGCCTTGCCATCCTTGCCCGCCGCAGCGCCTTCCTTGCCCGCGGCTGCCTCCGGCGTGGGCGTGGGTTGCGGCGAAGATACCTTGCCCGACAACGTCGAATAAGGCACGTTGGTCACAGGCGGCGAATCCGAATATTGCCACTTGCCGTTCTTGTCCTTCCACTTGTAAACCTCGGCAGCGGCGGTCAAAAACACCAGCAACGGCACGCAACACAAAACAAGCAACAGTCTCTTCATTATCTTTACCCCCAATGTATGTAACCCTGAAACAATAACCCTTAGTCACCAAACTGGCAACTGGATTTCAGGAGGAAAGCGCCACTGCTCCGGCAATTTACCCCCGCCCCGTCTGCCTGTATAATCGCTTTTTGCCACATAGGGATAGCATATGCGTCTGCTTCAAAAAGCGCTTACTTTCGATGATGTGCTGCTGGTGCCCGCGCACTCCAACATTTTGCCCCGCGAAGTCAGCCTTGCCACTCAATTAACCCGTTCCATCCGTCTCAACATTCCGCTGGTTTCCGCAGCGATGGATACCGTGACCGAAGCGCCGCTGGCGATTGCGCTGGCGCAGGCGGGGGGCATCGGCATCATCCACAAGAATATGTCGCATCAGGCGCAGGCCACGCAGGTGGCGCGCGTCAAGCGGTTTGAGTCGGGCGTGGTCAACGATCCCGTGACGATTCCGCCGGGCATGACGGTGCGGCAGGTGCTCGCGCTTACGCGACAGCACCGGATTTCCGGTCTGCCGGTGGTGGATAACGGCAAGGTGGTTGGCATCGTGACCAACCGCGATCTGCGTTTTGAAACCAGTCTCGACCAGCCGGTCAGCAATATCATGACGCCGCGCGAGCGCCTCGTGACCGTGCGCGAAGGCGCGCCGCGCGAGGATGCGATGGCGCTGATGCACAAGCACCGGCTGGAGCGCGTGCTGGTCATCAACGATCAGTGGGAACTCAAGGGGCTGATTACCGTCAAGGACATCCAGAAATCCAGCGATCATCCGCTCGCCTGCAAGGATAACGAAGGTCGGCTGCGCGTCGGCGCGGCGGTGGGCGTGGGCGAAGGCACGGAGGAACGCGTGGCGGCACTGGCCGAGGCGGGCGCGGATGTGGTCGTGGTGGATACCGCGCACGGACATTCGCAGGGCGTGCTGGATCGCGTCAACTGGGTCAAAAAGAATTTTCCGCAATTGCAGGTGATCGGCGGCAACATCGCCACCGCCGCCGCCGCGCGCACGCTGGTGGATTCCGGCGCGGACGCGGTCAAGGTCGGCATCGGCCCCGGCTCGATCTGCACCACGCGCATCGTCGCGGGTGTGGGCGTGCCGCAGATCACGGCGATTTCCAATGTGGCCAAGGCGCTCGAAGGCACGGGCGTGCCCTTCATCGCCGACGGCGGTATTCGCTATTCGGGCGACATCGGCAAGGCCATCGCCGCGGGCGCGCATTGCGTGATGCTGGGCGGGCTGTTCGCCGGAGCCGAGGAAGCGCCGGGCGAAATCGAATTGTTCCAGGGGCGTTCCTACAAATCCTATCGCGGCATGGGGTCGGTCGGCGCAATGCAAAAAGGTTCCAGCGACCGTTATTTTCAGGATAACGAAGGCAACGTGGACAAGCTCGTTCCCGAGGGCATCGAAGGCCGTGTGCCGTACAAGGGCAGCGTGCTCGCGGTGATCCATCAACTCATGGGCGGTTTGCGCGCGTCCATGGGTTATGTCGGCTGCGGAACCATAGACGACATGCGTAGCAAGGCGGAATTTGTGGAGATCACCTCCGCCGGAATCCGCGAATCGCATGTGCACGACGTGCAGATCACCAAAGAAGCGCCCAACTACCACATCGAATAACGCTTGCGCGGACGGATGCCTCGCTCGCGTCCGTCCGTTTTTCATTCACGGAAACAACCATGCGCCAGAAAATCCTCATCCTCGATTTCGGTTCCCAATACACGCAACTGATCGCCCGCCGCGTGCGCGAGGCCAATGTTTATTGCGAGCTGCATTCATGGGATGTGGACGATGCCTTCATCCGCGACTTCAAACCCGCGGGCATCATCCTCTCGGGCGGCCCCAACTCCGTGTATGAAAATGAAACGCCCAAAGCGCCGCAAGCCGTGTTCGATCTCGACGTGCCGGTGCTCGGCATTTGCTACGGAATGCAAACCATGGCCGCGCAACTCGGCGGAAAAGTGGAAAGTTCGGCGCAGCGCGAATTTGGTTACGCCGAAGTGCGCGCGCGCGGCCATTCCGAATTGTTCCGCGACATTCAGGATCGCGGCAACGCGGAAGGCCACGGCCTGTTCGACGTGTGGATGAGCCACGGCGACAAGGTGACCGAATTGCCGCCGGGTTTCAAGGTGATCGCCAGCAACGCCGCCACACCCATCGCTGCTATGGCGGACGAAACGCGCAAATTCTACGCGATGCAATTCCACCCCGAAGTGACGCACACCGCGCAAGGCAAGGCCATCATCAGCCGCTTCGCGCACGAAATCTGCGGCTGCGGCAAAGACTGGAACATGCCGGATTACGTCGCCGAAGCGATCAACCGCATCCGCGCCGAAGTCGGCTCCGATCAGGTGATCCTCGGCCTCTCCGGCGGCGTGGATTCCTCCGTCGCCGCCGCCCTCATCCACCGCGCCATCGGCGATCAACTCACCTGCGTGTTCGTGGATAACGGCCTGCTGCGCCTCAACGAAGCCGTACAGGTGATGCAAACCTTCGCCAAAAATCTCGGCGTAAAAGTCATCCACGTTGATGCCAGCGAACGCTTTTTGCGCGACCTCACCGGCATCACCGACCCGGAGCAAAAACGCAAAATCATAGGCCGCGAATTTGTGCATGTCTTTCAGGAAGAATCCGCCAAACTGCCGCAAGCCAAATGGCTCGCGCAAGGCACAATTTACCCGGACGTGATCGAATCCGCGGGCGCAAAAACCAAAAAAGCGCACACCATAAAAAGCCACCACAACGTCGGCGGCCTGCCGGAAACGCTGCATCTCAAACTGCTCGAACCCCTGCGCGAATTGTTCAAGGACGAAGTGCGCGAACTCGGGCTGGCGCTCGGCCTGCCGCACGACATGGTATATCGCCACCCCTTCCCCGGCCCCGGCCTCGGCGTGCGTATTCTCGGCGAAGTGAAACGCGAATACGCCGACCTGCTGCGCCGCGCCGACGCCATCTTCATCGAAGAACTGCGCGCCGCGAAAGATGCCGACGGCAAAAGCTGGTACGAAAAAACATCGCAAGCCTTCGCCGTATTTCTGCCCGTCAAATCGGTCGGCGTGATGGGCGACGGTCGCACTTATGAATACGTCGTCGCGCTGCGCGCCGTGCAAACGCAAGACTTCATGACCGCGCACTGGGCGCACCTGCCTTACGAATTGCTCGGCAAAGTCTCCAACCGCATCATCAACGAAGTGCGCGGCCTCAACCGCGTGGTCTATGACATCTCCGGCAAGCCGCCCGCCACGATAGAGTGGGAATGATTTAGCATAAAATCATGCCGCTCTCCTGGAACGAAATCCGCAATCGCGCCCATGAATTTTCCAAACGCTGGCAAGACGAAATTTCCGAAGACGCCGAAGCCAAGCCTTTCTGGACGGAATTTTTCAACGTCTTCGGCATTGACCGCAAGCGCGTTGCCAGCTTTGAAGAACCCGTCAAAAAGCTCGACGACAAGCAAGGCTACATAGACCTCTTTTGGAAAGGCACGCTGCTCGTCGAGCACAAATCGCGCGGCAAAAATCTCGACAAAGCCTACACGCAGGCACTTGATTATTTCCCCGGCATCAAGGAACGCGACCTGCCCAAATTCGTGCTCGTTTCCGATTTCGCCCGCTTTCGCCTCTACGATCTTGAAGCGGGCACGCAATATGAATTTGCGCTCGCCGATCTGCACAAACACATCAAGCATTTTGCCTTCATCGCGGGCTATCGCACGCAAACCATCACCCCGCAAAACCCCGTCAACATCAAAGCCGCCGAGCGCATGGGCAAGCTGCACGATGCGCTCAAGGAATCCGGCTACAAAGATCATCCGCTCGAACTGTTGCTCGTGCGGCTTTTGTTCTGCCTCTTCGCCGAAGACACCGGAATTTTTCAGCCCGCCGGAGCCTTCCGCGCATGGGTGGAAGAACGCACCGCCGATGACGGAACCGACCTTGGCGCGCAACTCGCCCGCTTCTTCCAAACCCTCAACACACCGGAAGCGCAACGCTCAAAAAATCTCGACGAACAACTCGCCGCCTTCCCCTACGTCAACGGCAAACTGTTTGAAGAAATCCTCCCCATCGCCGACTTCAACGCCGCCATGCGCGAGGCGTTGCTCGACTGCTGCGCCCTTGATTGGAGCGCCATCTCGCCCGCCATCTTCGGCGCATTGTTCCAAAGCATCATGGACACCAAAGCGCGGCGCAACCTCGGCGCGCACTACACCAGCGAAGAAAACATCCTCAAACTCATCAAACCGCTTTTTCTCGACGAACTGCGCGACGAATTCAACCGCGTCAAAAACAACAAAAACAAACTCTTTGAATTTCACAAAAAACTGCGCGGCCTCACCTTCTTCGACCCCGCCTGCGGCTGCGGCAACTTTCTCGTCATCGCCTACCGCGAATTGCGCCTGCTCGAACTCGACGTGCTGCGCGCCGTCCACCGCGAACCCGGCTCGCGCTTTCTCGACATCCACACCGAAATCAATGTGGACGTTGACCAATTCCACGGCATCGAAATCGAAGAATTCCCCGCGCAAATCGCCCAAGTCGCCCTATGGCTCGCCGACCACCAGATGAACGTGCGAATCTCGGAAGAATTCGGCATGTACTTCGCGCGGATTCCGCTGAAAAAGTCGCCGCATGTTGTTCACGGCAACGCGCTTGAACTGGATTGGAATGAAGTGTTACCGGCAGAACGGGCGAGTTATGTGTTGGGGAATCCGCCGTTTTTAGGAAAGAAGGAACAATCGCCGCAACAGAAGGCAAATATGGCGGCGGTCATGCAAGGCATCAATGGCGCAGGTGTTCTCGATTTTGTTACCGCGTGGTACGTCAAAGCGGCGCGTTACATCACCGATTCAACCCGCTGCGCCTTCGTCTCCACCAACAGCATTACTCAAGGTGAACAAGTGAGTGTCCTCTGGGGTTGGTTGCTGGCGCAAGGCATCCACATTCATTTCGCGCACCGGACTTTTCAGTGGAGCAACGAAGCAAGAGGTGTGGCGGCGGTGCATTGCGTCATCATCGGCTTTGGCTTGCAGGGCATGCAGAAAAAAGTCATTTACGAATACGCGGACATTCGCGGAGAACCTCACTCCGTCGCCGCAACCAATATCAACCCGTATCTGGTGGATGCGGGAAACATGCTCATGGAACGGCGGCATCGCCCAATGTGTAATGTCCCCACTTTGTGGGAAGGCGTAACGCCACTGGATAATGGCATTTTGTCGGCATTCTCAGAAGATGAAATGCAAGCGTTCGTTGCCAAAGAGTTAAAAAGCAAACCGTGGTTCCGCCCATGTCTGACAGGAAATGACTACATCAATGGTATCAAGCGATATTGTTTGTGGCTGGTAGATGCCTCTCCATCTGATTTG
>JAITWS010000125.1 GCA_031285185.1 Methylobacillus sp. | reverse complement strand
CAGCCGGAAACACGCTTTTCTTCCGCGAGCGGAACGACGCCGTTCGAGAGCAAACTGACCGGCGCAGGCTTTGAACTCCGCGCGGGGTTTGATGGCTGGTATTCCGGCATCGCCCTCTCCGCCAATCTCGGCGCGACTTCGAGTTTGAGCGGGCAGGGGTATGTTTATGATGGGCGGGTGGGAGTTAGGGTGCCGTTTTAATTGGCGGTGTTCCATCATCCTTCGGATGATCCCCCTCTCCCCCACCCCTCTCCCACGAGGGGAGAGGGGAGTTTCGCGTAGCGTCCTTCTTCACAAGAAAAGAGAAATCCCGCATAGCCCCTCTCCCTTGATGGGAGAGGGGTGGGGGAGAGGGTGAACAACGGGCAGGTTTGAAGCCTGCCCCTACACCTGCTTCATCATGGGTGGCACAGCATCCATCGCAACTTTCGCGTAAAGCAGCCGGTTTTTTGTTAGACTGGCAACCATGTTGAATCAAGTTATTCCCGATTTTGAGCTGCCGACGACCGGCGGCGGCCTGTTCAGGCTTTCCCAATGTGCCGGCAAAAAACTGGTGCTTTATTTTTATCCCAAGGACTCCACGCCCGGTTGCACGACCGAGGGGCTGGATTTTTCCGCGTTGCATGGGCAGTTCCGGCGGGCGGGGGCGGAGGTGTTCGGCATTTCGCGCGACAGTTTGAAGTCGCATGAAAACTTCAAAAGCAAGCAAAATTTCAGCTTCGATCTGCTTTCCGATTCCGACGAAACGGCGTGCGCGTTATTCGGCGTGATAAAAATGAAAAACATGTACGGCAAGCAGGTGCGCGGCATCGAGCGCAGCACGTTTGTGATTGACGAAAAAGGCGTGTTGCGGCGGGAATGGCGCGGCGTGAAGGTGGCCGGTCACGCGCAGGCGGTGCTCAATTTCATCCAAACCCTTTAAGGAACACTTCACAGCATGGCAAAAAAACGCGGCGCTTCCACCAAACTGTTTGTGCTCGATACCAATGTGCTCATGCACGATCCTTCCAGCCTGTTCCGTTTTGAGGAACACGATATTTATCTGCCGATGGTGACGCTGGAGGAGTTGGATAACAACAAGAAAGGCATCACCGAAGTCGCCCGCAACGCGCGTCAGGCGAGCCGCAATCTGGAGGAAATCGTCACCCGCGACGCGGCAGCCACACTGGAAGAAGGTTGTCCGCTTGCGGTCAACGGCAACAGTTTTTGCACGGGACGCCTGTTTTTGCAAACGCACGCAATGAGCGCCGAATTGCCCATGCTCGCGGGCAGCAAGGCGGATAACCAGATTCTCGGCGTGGTGGTCGCGCTGCAAAAACAATACCCCGAGCGCCAGGTCATCCTCGTCAGCAAGGATATCAACATCCGCATCAAGGCGCGGGCGATGAGCATTCCCGCCGAGGATTATTTCAACGACAAGGTGCTGGAAGATACGGAGCTGCTTTATACCGGCATGACGGAATTGCCGCCGGATTTTTGGGAGAAGCATAGCAAGACGATGGAATCGTGGCAGGAATCAGGCCGCATGTATTACCGCCTCAGCGGGCCGATGTGTCCGGGTTTCATCGTGAACGAATTTTTGTATTACGAATATGAAAAGCCGTTCCACGCGATTGTGCGGCAGCAGGAAGGCAAGTCCGTCGTGCTCGAAGTGGTCAAGGATTACGCCCATCAGAAAAACAGCATCTGGGGCATCACCGCGCGCAATCGTGAGCAGAATTTCGCGCTGAATCTGCTGATGGATCCCGAGATTGATTTCGTCACGCTGCTCGGTCAGGCGGGCACGGGCAAGACTTTGCTCACGCTCGCGTCGGCGCTCACGCAAACGCTGGACAAAAAAATTTACAGCGAGATCATCATGACCCGCGTGACCGTGCCAGTGGGCGAGGACATCGGTTTTCTGCCCGGAACTGAGGAGGAAAAAATGGCGCCATGGATGGGCGCGCTGGAGGACAATCTCGACGTGCTCAACAAGACCGACGATTCCGCGGGCGATTGGGGACGCGCCGCGACGCAGGATTTGATCCGCACGCGCATCAAGATCAAGTCGCTCAACTTCATGCGCGGCCGCACGTTTTTGCACAAATTCCTGATTATTGACGAGGCGCAAAATCTCACGCCCAAGCAGATGAAAACGCTCATCACGCGCGCGGGGCCGGGGACGAAAGTGGTGTGTCTCGGCAACATCGCGCAGATAGACACGCCGTATCTGACCGAGGGAAGTTCCGGTCTGACTTATGTGGTTGATCGCTTCAAAGGCTGGCAGCACAACGGCCATGTCACGCTGATGCGCGGCGAGCGTTCGCGGCTTGCCGATTTCGCCGCTGAAATTCTCTGATGAACCGCGGTTTTTACATCATCCTCGTCGCGCAGTTTTTGTCCGCGCTCGCGGACAATGCGCTGCTGTTCACCGCCATCGCGCTGCTCACGCAACTGCACGCGCCGGATTGGCATACGCCGATTTTGCAGAGCGTTTTCGTCGTCTCCTTCGTCGTGCTTGCGCCCTTCGTCGGCTCGTTTGCCGACTCGCTCCCCAAGGGGCGCGTGATGTTCATCTCCAACGGCATCAAGTTCGCCGGTTCGCTTTCCATGTTGCTGGGGTTGCCGCCGCTCTACTCCTACGCCATCGTCGGAACCGGCGCCGCGTTTTATTCGCCCGCGAAATACGGCATCCTCACCGAATATCTGCCGCACGACCAACTGGTCGCGGCGAATAGCTGGATGGAAGGCACGACCGTTGCCGCCATCATTCTGGGCGCGGTCATCGGCGGCATGTTCGGCAGCCCGCATCTGGGGGAAATTTTCAGCGAGTATTTTGGCTATGCGCTGACTTCGCCGTATCTGGGCATGATGTTTACTACGACGCTTTATCTCGCCGCGGCGGGATTCAATTACTACATCCCGCGCCTGCCGCCCAATCATTCGCTGGAGAAAAAAACGCTGCCCTATCTGCTGCACGATTTCGGCAAGGCGTTCATCGCGCTGTGGCGCGATCCGCAGGGACGCATCTCGCTCGCGGTCACCACGCTGTTCTGGGGCGCGGGCGCGACCATGCGGCTGGTCGTGCTTGCGTGGGCGGAAGTCGCGCTCAAATTCGGCTTGGACAAAGCCACGCAACTCACCGCCATGGTCGCGTTCGGAACCGCGTTCGGCGCGATTTTCGCGGCCAAATACATCAAGTTGCAGGAATCCGTGAAAGTGCTGCCCGCCGGGATTTTGATGGGCTTTCTCGTGGTCAGTCTGGTGCTGATTTCAAATGTGTATGTCGCGGCTGTCGTGCTTTTTCTGGTCGGCGTGTTGGCCGGTTATTTCGTTGTCCCGCTCAACGCGCTGCTGCAACATCGCGGCCACATTCTCATCGGCCCCGGCCACTCCATCGCCGTGCAAAATTTCAACGAGAATATCGGCATTCTCATCATGAGCAACGCCTACACCTGGATGACGCACGCGCAAATGCCCATCATGTCCATCGTCATCATCTTCGGCGCGTTTGTGAGTCTGTCCATGGGGCTGATTTACCGGATGCACCTCGGACAGCGGAAATAAAAAAGCCGCCTGACGGCGGCTTTTTTCATCTTCCCAATCTTCTCTCAATGCAGCTTCACGCGCGGTTCCGTGCGGCGCGTTATCATGCGGGCGATGCTGTCCAGCGTGACTTTTGTCCAGCCGTGCAACGCGAGCAGGTGGAGTTTGTAGAGGGATTGGTACATGATGCGCGCGATTGATCCCTGAATGAACAAACTGCCTTTGGTCAGGCCGCCCATCAAACTGCCTATCGTGGTGTATTTGCCGAGATTGACCAGCGAGCCGACATCGCGGTAGCGATAGTGCGGCAAGGCTCTGCCGTTGATGCGGTTGGTCACGCTTTTGAGCAGCATGGAGGCTTGCTGGTGCGCGGCTTGCGCGCGCGGGGGGACGAGCTGGCCTTCGCCTTGTTCCGGCCACGGGCAGGCGGCGCAATCACCAAAGGCGAAAATGTCGGAATCCAGCGTGGTTTGCAGAGTTTGTTTGACCAGAAGCTGATCGCACCAGTTGGTTTCGAGTCCGTCAATGTTTTTGAGAAAATCCGGCGCTTTGATGCCCGCTGCCCAGACCACGAGTTTGGCGGGGATGAAGTCGCCGTCGTCGGTGTGAACGCCGTTGGTATCCACCTTGACCACGCGCTTGTTGAAGTGCAGATCAACCTTGAGATCGGCCAGTTGTTTTTGCACCGCGAGCGTCAGGTTTTCGGGCAGCGCCTGCAACACGCGCGACGCGGCTTCGATGATGCTGATTCTGACATCGCGGTCGGGGTTGATGCGATCCAGCCCGTAAGCAGCGAGCTCGCGCGTGGTGTTGTGCAGTTCGGCGGCGAGTTCCACGCCGGTCGCGCCGCCGCCGATGATGGCAACATCAAGCTGCCCCGGCGCGAGCGACCATTGCTGGGTTTGCGCGCGCAGACAGGCGTTGACGAGTTTGCGGTGAAAGAACGCGGCCTCGGCCTGGGTGTCGAGCGCGATGCAGTGCTCCTTGACGCCGGGAACGCCGAAATCGTTGGAGACGCTGCCGACCGCGATCACCAGCGTGTCGTATTTGATGCGACGCTTGGGGATCAGCTCTTTGCCTTCGTCGTCATGAACGGGCGACAGCACGATTTCCTTCATCGTGCGGCTCAAGCCTTCCATCGCGCCCAGCCGGAATTTGAAATGATGCCAGCGGGCTTGCGCGAGATATTCCAGTTCGTGCTGGTCTATATCCATGCTGCCTGCAGCGACCTCGTGCAACAGCGGTTTCCACAAATGCGTGGAAGTTCTGTCCACCAGGGTAATCACGGCTTTGCCGCGCTTGCCGAGCTTGTCGCCCAGACGGGTGGCCAATTCCAGACCACCCGCTCCACCGCCGACGATCACCACATGATGCGGGATCACCGGCATCGGGGATTTCGATGCCATACAACCCTTCCGATAAGTTACTCGTTACCCGTGGTTTTGCCGTGGGTGCGTATCCACGCGATCACTTTCAGCGTTTCATCCGGCGATAATCCGTTGGTCGGGTCGGTCGGATCCATCAAGCCCGCGCCTTTCGCGCCCATGCCGCCGTTGGTGCCGTGCCAGATGGTTTCAAACATGCCTTTGTTGGTGGCATCCTTGGCGTATTTATAATCCGGCCCGTGCAGGCTGGGGCCGGTTTGCCCTTCCGCGCTGCCGCCGTGACATTGCGTGCAGGAATAGAGCTTGAACAGTTTTTCGCCGCGGGAAATCGCGTCGGCATTGCCGATGTAGGGGTTTTTGCCCGTGCTCATAAATTCCTTCGCGGCAGGCGTGTCGAATTGTTCCGATTTGATGGGCAGGGGCGTGCTGTCTTGCGTGGTCACGAAATCAAGCATCTTGCCGCCGCCGGAATCCGCGGCCGCCGAGCTACCGCTTGCGGCGGAGCTGCTGCCCGTGCCGTCATTTTTTCCGCAGGCGCTCAAGCCCAACATGATTAACGCTGCGAGCAGCGCCCAGTGTTTCTTTTGCATTTCCGTCTCCTTACGATTTTTGGGTTACGACAAATTTTTGCAATTTTAACCCGAAGTGAGGGCGTTATTACTTGACCATAAACAAAAAAACGGCCACATGCGTGGCCGTTTTTGATGGTGCGACTGACTTTACTCTTTCATCCAGGGTTTTGACTGGTCGGTGCCCTTGTAGCTGGCACGCAACCAGCCGATGATTTTGAGAATGTCATCGGTGCTCAACAACTCGGGGTTGTTGGCAGCCTGGGCGTGCCATGCGGGCATACCGGCATCGGAACCGTCGGCGATCGTTTCAAACATGCCCTTGTCGGTTTGGTGCTTGGCGTATTGCCAGGTGTCGTCAATGATGCTGGGGCCGGTTTGGCCGCCCGCATTGCCGCCGTGACACTGGGTGCAAGACCAGTAACCGAACAACTTCTTGCCGGCCTTGGCCGCTTCCGGGTCTGCCGCATACATTTTGGTGTAAGGGTTGATGCAGGTTTCCAGGAACTTCTTGGCCTCGGCGGAATCCTTGTCCGTCGGCTTGATTACGAAGGGCGCATTGCCCGCTTTCGTTGTTACAAATTTGCATTCGGCGCTTGCCGTCAGCGGCATGAGACCCGCAGCCACGAGCGCAAACAAAGCTATCTTACCTACCGTCTTGCTTTTCATAACTTCTCCTCGATTATTCACAAACCACACCCAAAAGCGTACTACTCAAGCCGTCACCAATTAACGAAGCAGCGCCGACATCGTTGACTTCCGTGTCGGCGCGCGCCCGTCAATCAGTAGAATTTCGGAATCGCGTCGCCGCGTTGCTCATCCCCGCCCCGCTTCTCATCTACCACCGGCATATGCGGAATGCCATATTCGTCAAGAATTTTGAGGATGTCGTCCTTGCGGCGATCCAGCACTTCCTGAATCATCGCCATGCGTTCCTTTTCCTTTTTGCGGACACCCACGGAAATGTTCCATTCGGATTTTCCATGCGCGTTGGTTTTGGCATATTCGGGAACAGGAACGACCACCAGTTCAATCGGAGCCTTCTTGGCATAATACCCGCCTATCGGTCCCCAAACAATTGCCACGTCAATCTCTTTTTTGACGAGATCATCAATCAAAAGGCTGGGCGGCTGCTCCAGATCGCGCCACAGGCGGTATGGCTTGGAGTTTTCCAGCAACCCGTGATCCGACAGCGGGCGTGTGGGAGGACTCATGCCGACCAGACCGATCACGCCTTTTTTGAGGTCGGGGGAGTCGTAATCCTTGATGTTGTAACCGCTCTCCTTGCGGTAAACGAATACATAATCGGAGCGGTAATAGGGCTTGGACGTGAGCATCATGTCGTTGCCGCTTGCGGTGCCGATGATGACATCGCAACGGTGCGCGTTCAGCGTGTTCCGTATGAAGCCGAAGCGATCCACCCAGAATTGATATTCCAGTTTCTTGCCCAGATCCTTGGCGATCAATTCCGCGATTTTGTTCTCGAAGCCTTCCTGCTTGTCGTTGGAGAAAGGCAGGTTGTCCTGATCCGCGCATACGCGGAATGCGTTGGGGTCTTCGATCCGCGTCGGCTCGCCGCCGCGTCCGGTTTCGGGATCCACATCCAGCGATTCGCCGGGACCTTCGGCATACGCATTTGCCGCCATCATGCAGATGGCCGCGACTGTTGTGATCTTGGTCAGTTGTTTCAGCATTTCCTTGCGCTCCTCGCCAGTCAGTGAAACTGCATTATAGACAAAAAACACCCCGCCGAAGCGGGGTGTTTATGTGACACACTAACCAACGGTTAGTTCTGCAACAAGTCTCGCGACCGATTACAGAGCGAACACGTTAAGCGCACCGCCGCCAGGAGCAGCGTTGTACTTGGTCAGTTCCTTGTAGCCGCCAGCAGCACCGAGCGCGTCGGTGTCGTTGGTCAGACCCAGGTTCATGGCCACGCCAGCCCAGCCGCCGATACCGGACAGCACGCCGACGAACTGCTTGCCCTTGTTGCCGTAGGTGAAGGCATTGCCGATCACGCCGGAACCAACTTGGTGCTTCCACAGCTCCTTGCCGGTCTTGGCATCAACAGCCTTGAACCAACGATCCAGGGTACCGTAGAAGACCACATCGGTAGCGGTTACCAGAGCACCACCCCAAGCGGAGAACTTCTCCTTGTTGTACCACACGGATTTGCCCTTGATCGGATCCCAAGCTTGGAAGCCGCCCATCACGCCGTCCGGACCTGCGAACATGGTCAGGGTAGCGCCAACCCACGGTTGACCGGCAACGTACTTGGATTCAACCGGCTCGTAGGTCATGCAAACGTGGTTCAGCGGGATGTACATGAGACCAGTGCGCGGCGAGTAAGCTGCCGGTTGTTGGTCTTTCACACCCAACGCTGCCGGGCAGATACCCTTGGCGTTGTAGTCCTGGTGGGTGGAGTAACGTGCATCCTTGTCAGGTACACCAGACTTCATGTCAACCTTGGTTGCCCAGTTGATGAAGGGGTGAGCCTTTTCAGCCACAACCAGGGTACCGTTGGAAGCGTCGAACGTGTAGTTGAAGCCGTTACGATCGGTGTGGAAAGCGTATTTCTTGCCACCCTTGTCGAACAGGATCACTTCGTTGATGCCGTCATAGTCCCACTCGTCGTGCGGGGTCATTTGGTAACCCCACTTGGCGATACCGGTATCCACGTCACGGGCGAAAATGGTCATGGACCACTTGTTGTCACCGGGGCGAACGTCCGGGTTCCATACGGACGGGTTGCCGGTGCCGTAGTAAACCAAGTTGGACTTCGCATCATACGGCCACCAGCCCCAGGTGGAGCCACCGCCGTGTTGCCAGCCATCCTTGACAGCTTGCGGCTTGAGCCAGGTCTTCACACCCAGATCGGTTTCCGGGTACTTCAGTTGGTCCTTGGTCAGGGCCTTGAAGGAGCCACCTTGCTTGTTGCCGCCGTTCACGTCTTGATAGACGGAAAGAGCGCTGTAGTGGGGATTGTCTTTGTTGAAATCCTTGCCGATCAGAACTTCAGCGTCCGGGCCGGTGGAATAAGCCTTCCATGCCAGCGAGCCGTCCTTGATGTTGTAAGCGGCGAGGAAGCAGCGAACGCCGAATTCAGCGCCGGAGCAACCGGTCAGAACCTTGTCCTTGATGACGTGCGGAGCGTTGGTGTTGGTCGCGCCGACTTTGGGGTCGGTGTTCTTCACGTCCCAAACCTTGGCACCGGTCTTCGCATCCAGAGCGACCAGCATACCGTCGTTCTGTTGCAGGAAGATCTTGCCGTCACCGAAGCCCAGACCACGGCTCACGTTGTCGCAGCACAGAACTGCTTGAACGGACGGGTCTTGTTTCGGGAAGTAAGCCCAAAGGATCTTTTGGTTGTCGTTGAGGTCAAGCGCGTACACGTTGTTCGGGAACGCGGTGTGAACGTACATGACACCATTGACGACAATCGGGGAACCTTCGTGACCGCGGTTAACACCGGTCGCGAACGTCCAGGCTGCCTTCAGGTTTTTTGCATTGGCTGCATTGATTTGATCCAGTTTGCTGTAGCCGGAATTGTCAAACTGGCCGCGCGGGTGCGCCCAGTTGTTGGCATCGGCCATTGCTTTCTCCTGATCTGCTGCTGCCATTGCTGCCATAGGCATGGCAATGGTAATACCAGCGGCGAGACCCAGAGCGATCTTGAGTTTGCTCATCTCCATGTTCAATCTCCATAGTAATTACAACTAAGGGTAAATAAAGCAGCGGTAATCAGCCGCGCGACATCTCTTGTAGCGAGTTGTAACGCTTTTGTTACCGTCACTTTCCGCAACACTAAACTGTGTGCCAGAGGCATAGTAGATCAGGTCAAATCCATTTGCAATAGGCATACCGCAAATTTCTTTCAACGCTAAAATACCAACCAAACAGCCTGACCATCATAAGCCAAAATTACACTTTGTTACAATTTATTTACATTTGAGCGCCGGGAGGCCGTGCCATGCCGACTTTGGACAATCCGCTTCATTTGCCAATCGTACATTTTCGGCGGGATTCGCCGGACGTTTTTGCAATTAAATGTACGCGGCGAAAACGCTGCAAGCACCCTATAATGAAACACCCTGAAAACCCGAGCACTCATGGCCACGCCTATCAAACGCGCCGTTAGCCGCACACGCGAAACTCTGCACCGATATAGTTACCGGACGCCGCTCTTCGTGTTGCGCGAAACGTTGGGCGCGTTTCAGCGTCATCGCGGCTTCGGCATTTCCGCCTCGCTCGCGTTTTACGCGCTGTTCGCGATGATTCCGCTGGTGGTGTTACTGCTTTTTCTCATCAGCCATTTGGTCGTTTCATCGTCGCGCGCGCCCAGTCGCCTCGCCCAACTGGTCAGCAATCTGTTGCCGGAATTCAGCCAGCACATCATGGTCGAGGTTTACAACCTCGCAAGCCACAAGGCGGTGTGGGGCGTGTTTGGTCTGCTCGCGCTGTTTTGGGCGATCACGCCGCTCGCGGGCGCGTTGCGCGGCGCATTTCAAACCATCTCGGCGAGCGGCGCGCCGCCTTCGTTCATACGCCGCATCGCGGGCGATTCATCCGCCGTGCTGGGCATGTTGATACTGCTGTTTTTGTTCTTCTTCAGCGGCAGCATGTTGGGCAAATTGATGTCCGTCATCCGGCCTGATTTCGTACCGATCTATCTGGTCAAAACGCTGATCTCGCTCGCGCTCGGCACAGCCATGCTCACGATTTTCTACAAGATATTTTTCCCCGTGCGCGTGCAGCTTCGTCACATCGTGATCGGCTCGGTGGCGACGGTGTTGTTGTGGATGGCGATGCGTCCCGCGTTTGAATTGTTTCTCGTGCTCAAACAATCCTACGGAACCATGTTCGGCAGCATGAAAAACATGTTCATCGCGATCGGCTGGCTGTACTACAACTTCGCCGCATTTCTGCTGGGCACGGAACTGATCGCCACTCTGCGGAAAAAAGACGCGCTGCTTATCAAAAACCTGTTCAGTGGCGACACGCACAAAACCGTCTATCTCGACCGGCTGACGAAACTTTTTGGCCGGCAATACCGCAAAGGCGATTTCATTTTTCAGGCGGGCGAAGCCAGCGAAGAAATGTTTTATCTTCTTTCCGGCCACGCGGAAATCCGGCAACCTGGCCAGTCCCCGCGCGCGCTGCATCCCGGAGATTATTTCGGCGAAGTCGCCTTGCTGACCAACACGCAACGCTATGTGAGCGCCGTGGTCACATCCGAGATCGCCGAAACCATCAACATCTCCGCCGACAATCTGGAAACTCTGCTGCTCGAAGAACCGAGAATCGCCATGCAACTCCTGCGCGCCATGGCACTGCGACTACGCAATGAACAGGATGCGCGACCATCCTCCGGCGCGTGACGGTGTTTAGCCAAAGCGGTTCCACAACGAGAAATCCAGCAGCAACGTGCCGCTGAAACCCTTGCCATTTTCCAGCGACAAACGTGCGACTCCGGTTTGCGGATTGAGAGGAATATCGCGCCCCGTCACTTCGCTCCATTGATTGGAGAGCACATAGCGCAATCGCCATCCGCCATCAGGTTTGACGGTGGCGCGGATGGTGATGTGCTCGTCAAACAAGGTTTCGGCGGGATAGGTTTTGTTTTCGTCGAGTACAGTGTAATCGGTGGAGCGCACGGTGAGTTTGATGCCGAACACCAAGGTATTGCCCACTTCGATTTTTTTGCTGTCGAGAAACACCGAAAACAGCACCGGGCTGCGCGGCTTGTCGCGGCCAAGGTTCGCGGGGCGCAGCAGTTCATCGAAGGTGCGAAAGATGGCGGAGGAGTCGTCGGCGCAACGCTCGGTAAGATTGACATTGAATGCGCCGCGCGGTGTCACCGTGGCTTCAAACAAATAGGACGCACGCACCTGTTTGCCCGCCTCCTTGGCGGCGGCGACGCGCGGCGGCAGCGGCAGCGCGTCAATTTCCAGTTCGCCTGTAACGAAGGTGTCACCGAATAAAAAGCGCGTCAAATTCTGATAGCCTTCCTCCGAATTCACGAGGCCGAATTGTCCGCTGTGGCTGCGATAAACATAAGCACGCGGGCTGCCCGCCACAGCAGCGTTTTCGATTTTGACCAAGCCATCGCTCATTTCGCCAACAGCGAAACGCGCCAGCGTGTAGTCGCGATGATCGGTTCCCACCAGACAGAAAAATCGCGCTGGATCGAAGCAGCCGTTGAGGCTGTCCACGCGCTCGCAATCCTTGGGCAATTCCAGATAGTTACGCATTTCAGTACGACTGAAATTATTGGCATCAAAGGCACCGAACCACGATGGCACATTGAAGCTGAAACCGAGCATACTCACGTCTATGCCGTTGTGCGGCGTGCCGTAGGTGAAAACCTTGTCCACCAGTTGCCGCGCTTCCGCCAAACCCGCTTTGGAATTTTGCAAAAAACAGCGGCAAACCAACCCGCCCATCGAGTGCGCGACGAGATAAACCTTGAAACTCGCGCGCGCCTCGGCATCGTCGCCACAAACCTGATCGCGCACCTTGAGAATGAGCTGCGACAAACCCGTGGCGGCATCCTGAATGCTGGGTGTTTTGTCGCTGCCAATCTGCTGCGAAGCCTGATCGTAATAGCGATAAATGTGAATGCTGCGCGCCGGAACCGCGCCTTCCACAGCCTTGCCGTCGCGGAAGCTGTCCTGATACCGGTAATCCTTCATCAGCCGCACCAGAGGCGACTCGAAAATGTGCATCCCTATGCTACGATCCCACGCCTGCTTGATCTTGGTGGAACCGAGATTGAACCCCATGTGGGGATCGGCAACCGCGTTCTCAATCTCCTCCTGGGTCATGGCATAACCGCGCACATAAATGATGGGATAGTAAGGATGTTGCAGGGCGGGCATGGAAGCTCCTTGACATCACGAAAGGGAAGAAGGGCAAGGGTACATGCGAATGCTTGCGGGTGTAAAGAACCATAACCGCAAAGCGAAACCAACTCTCAACAATTACCGACCTTCTCAATCGTTATGGTTGTGTAATCATGTGTATAATCTATTCATGGATAGCAAGCAAATCATCAAGCGGCTTGAGCGTGAAGGCTGGTTCAGAGTGCATCAGGTGGGAAGCCATATCAAATTCAGGCACGGACAAAAATCCGGGTTCGTGACGGTGGCTCATCCGAAAAAAGACATTCCCATAGGCACTGCCAGAAGCATATACGCCCAAGCCGGATGGCGCTGGAAATAGGAGAAAACACCATGCTTTATCCCGTTTATATTCACATCGGCGATGCACAACACGCACACGGAATGCAATTTCCCGATTTTCCCGGCTGCTTTTCGGCGGCGGATGATTGGCAGGATATTCCGCGCATGGCGCAAGAAGCGGTCGAGTGCCACATGGCCGGGGAAAATCTGCCCCTGCCCGATGCGACCTCGCTGGAAAAACTCGCAAACCACCCAGGCTACATGGAGGGCATCTGGATGCTGGTGGATATTGATGTCAGCCGGATTGATCCGACTCCGCAGCGCATAAACGTTTCCATTCCGCGCAATCTGTTGACCGAGATTGATGCCTACGCCAGCAGTCGCGGCGCAACACGCTCCGGCTTTCTGGCGGAGGCGGCACGGGCGGCGATGCAACGTTAACGACCCGCATTGCTGCGGGTCGTGTGTGATGGTGGGCCCCCTCGGAGTCGAACCGAGCACCAACGGATTATGAGTCCGCTGCTCTAACCAGGCATGAGCTAGAGGCCCGAAAACTGAAACCGCGCGCCTAGTCGTTGCCGGTTTCGAGGAAGCTGCGAAGCCGCTCGGAGCGCGTCGGGTGGCGCAGTTTGCGGAGCGCTTTGGCTTCTATCTGGCGAATGCGTTCGCGCGTCACGTCGAATTGTTTGCCGACTTCTTCCAGCGTGTGGTCGGTGTTCATTTCGATGCCGAAGCGCATACGCAGCACCTTGGCTTCCCTCGGCGTGAGCGATTCCAGCACTTCCTTGGTCGCGTCGCGCAGGCTGGCGTAAACGGCTGCTTCGACCGGCGCCATCGTTGACTGATCTTCGATGAAATCACCAAGATGCGAATCGTCGTCGTCGCCGATCGGGGTTTCCATGGAGATCGGTTCCTTGGAAATCTTGAGTATCTTGCGAATTTTTTCTTCCGGCATTTCCATCTTGACCGCAAGCGTGGCGGGATCCGGTTCCAATCCGGGTTCCTGCAAAATCTGGCGGCTGATGCGGTTCATCTTGTTGATGGTTTCTATCATGTGCACCGGGATGCGGATGGTTCTGGCCTGATCCGCGATGCTGCGCGTGATCGCCTGACGAATCCACCACGTCGCGTAGGTCGAAAATTTGTAGCCGCGACGGTATTCAAATTTATCCACCGCTTTCATCAGGCCGATGTTGCCTTCCTGAATCAGGTCAAGGAATTGCAAACCGCGGTTGGTGTATTTCTTGGCGATGGAGATGACCAGACGCAGGTTGGCTTCGATCATCTCGCGTTTGGCGCGGCGCGCGCGCGCTTCACCGGTGGACATCTGCTTGTTGATTTCCTTGATCTCCTTGATCGGCAGGCCGACCTTGGCTTGCAGATCGAGCAGACGTTGCTGTCTGTCCTGCACGTTATGGCGATGGCGCAGCAGCTTTTCCACATACGGTTTTTTGGAGGCGACTTCGTGCTCGAACCATTCCAGATTGCCTTCGTTGCCGGGGAACACCTTGATAAAGTGCATACGCGGCATACCGGCTTGCTCGACGCAGAAATCCATGATCTTGCGTTCGTGCGAGCGCACTTCCTCAACCATCGCGCGCACCTGATCGCACAAGGCTTCGACCTGTTTGGCGGAAAAGCGGAAAGCCATCAACTCGTTGAGAATCTCGCTTTGCCGCGCCTTGTAAATCTTGTGCTGCGAGCCGTATTTTCTGAGCGCCTCCTGCTGCTTGGCGAAAGCCTTGCGGATGACGGCGAAACGCGCGAGCACTTCTTCCTTGAGCGCGGCCAGCGCGGCGGCGGAAACGGCGGAGGCTTTGGAGCCGTCCTCGTCGTCTTCCTCCTCCTCGTCTTCCGGCACTTCGTCCTCGTCGCCTTCCTCGGCTTCCGTCATCGCTTCGTCCACACCGACATCGGAATCAATGAGACCATCCACCACTTCGTCAACACGCAGCTCGTCCGTCTCGACCTTGTCTATCATCGCGAGCAGTTCGTGGATGGTGGTGGGGCAGGCGGCGATGGCTTGCACCATGTGCTTGAGGCCGTCCTCGATGCGCTTGGCGATTTCGATTTCGCCCTCGCGCGTGAGCAAATCCACCGTGCCCATTTCGCGCATATACATACGCACGGGATCGGTGGTGCGACCAAATTCGGAATCCACGGTGGAAAGCGCCTGCTCGGCTTCCTCGACCGCGTCCTCATCCGTCACGGCGGGCGTGATGACATCGGACATCAACAGCGATTCGGCATCGGGCGCTTCCTCGTACACCTGCACGCCCATGTCGTTAATCATGCCGATGATGCCGTCAATCTGCTCGCTGTCCTGCACGTCGTCGGGCAGGTGATCGTTGATTTCGGCGTAAGTGAGATAGCCGCGTTCCTTGCCGAGAACGATCAGCGACTTCAGCCTCATGCGGCGGTCTTCGTTGTCAGCGTCAGCCGGAATTTCCGGCTTTTCGTTTTGCTGTTCCTTAGCCATATTTTCGACCCCAGTTAAAATCGGGAAAACCGCGTATTATATCAAACCTTGCCCGTTTCTTCGGGCGCTATCTGCGAAACTTTTGCAGCAAGGCCTTCTGTTCCGCCGTGAGCGCCTGCAAACCGCGCTCCTGCGCGATCTTCAAAACCGTTTCCATTTCGCGCTGTTCCGCCGATGCGCGCAACTGCTGCAATGCGCCTTCAAATTCCTGCTCGAACTCGAAAGTCTCGTCCACTTCCATCGCCTCCGCGCTCACTTCCTTGAGCAGATCGAAAGGCACGCGGCTCTTGAGCAATTCCAGCAAGGCATTGGTCGTGAGCGCGGAATTTTCCGCCGCCAACTGGAGCAATACGCCCAGAAAATCAAACTCCGCGCCCTTGCCCTCGACCCAGGAACGCGGCAAATTTCGCGCCAAATCCGGGCGTAGCAACACCATGCGTATCAATCGCCGCGCCAGCGTCGGCGGTTTGCGCGATGCGCGCGCGGGCGCTTGCGGACGCGGTTTTCCGGGCTGCGGCAATTTCATCACCGATTCCATTTCGCCCGGCGCAACCTGCGCCAATTCCGCCACGCGCTTGCGTAGCAGCAAACCCAGTTTGGGCGCGGCAATCTGTTTCAGCAAAGGCTCGGCATCATTGAGAAAACGCACGCGGCCTTCCTGCGATTGCATGTCGTTTTCCTCCGCGAGCGTTTGCACAAGATATTGCGACAACGGCACGGTTTGCTTGAGCGCCGCCTCGAAACCTTCCTTGCCGTGCGCGCGGATATAGCTGTCGGGATCGTGTTCCGGCGGCAGAAAAAGAAAGCTCAGTTGCAAACCGTCAGTCAGCGCGGGCAGCGCGTTGATCGCCGCGCGCCATGCGGCTTTGCGCCCGGCTGCATCGCCGTCGAAACAGAACACGATATTGTCAGTTTGCCGCATGAGTTTGGTGATGTGTTGCGGCGTGGTGGCCGTTCCCAACGTCGCCACCGCGTATTCAACGCCGTGCTGCGCGAGCGCGACCACATCCATGTAATCCTTGACCACCAGCACTTTGCCCGCCGCGCGTATCGCCCGCCGCGCGAGAAAAAGTCCGTACAACTCATAGCCTTTTTGGAACAGCGGCGTTTCGGGGGAATTAAGATATTTCGGCCCCGCATCGTCGCCGCCGCCTTCCAGCACGCGCCCGCCGAAGCCGATCACCTGACCGCGCTGATCGTGGATGGGAAACATAACGCGATCGCGGAAACGGTCATAGCGCCGCCCCTGATCGCTGGTCACCACCAGCCCCGCCGCGCTTAGCGATTCAGATTGATAATCCTTGATGACACCCGCAAGATTCTGCCAGCCGGAAGGCGCGTAACCCATCTGAAAACGCGCCGCAATCTCGCCGCTCAATCCGCGCCCCTTGAGATAGGCGATGGCAGTTTCGGATTTTTTCAGTTCGGCGCGGTAATAATTCAACGCGAGTTGCAGCGCCTCCTGCATCCCCACTGCGGCTTGCTCGGCGGCCTTGTCAACGACGCGCGTCTCCTGCGGCACGCTCATGCCGACGCGCTTGGCGAGTTCGTGTATCGCGTCCACAAAACCCAGCCCCTGATATTCCATGAGGAAGCCGATGGAAGTTCCATGCGCGCCGCAACCGAAGCAATGGTAAAACTGCTTGGTCGGGCTGACCGTGAACGATGGCGTTTTTTCGTTGTGGAAGGGGCAGCACGCGCTGTAATTCGCGCCCGCTTTTTTGAGCGGAACGCTGCTGTCAATCACGTCAACAATATCAACGCGATTCAACAATTCCTGAATGAATGTCTCCGGGATCGCCATAAATCAGTCTCCCGCAAAAAACAAAAAAGGAGCTTCAAGCTCCTTTTCGATCAGGCCGAAAGCTGCGCGGAAACTAGCCACCCAACTTTGCCTTGATTTGGCCGGACACCTTGCCCATGTCCGCGCGCCCCGTCACCAGCGGCTTTACCGCGGCAACCACCTTGCCCATATCCTTGATGCCGTTCGCGCCGAGATCGGCGATCGCTTTTTCGATCAACGCGGCAATTTCCGCCTCCGTGAGTGGCTGCGGCAGATATTCCTGCAACACCGCAACCTCAAACTTTTCGGCATCGGCGAGATCGGTGCGCTTCGCCGCCTCGTACTGGCTGATCGAATCGCGGCGCTGTTTCAGCATCTTCTCGATCACCTCCATCACCTGCGTATCGTCCAGCTCAATGCGCTCATCCACCTCGCGCTGCTTGATCGCCGCCAGCAACAGCCGGATCGCGCCCAGACGCGGCGCATCCTTGGCGCGCATCGCGGACTTCATATCCTCGGTGATGCGGGGTTTCAGCGACACTGCGATCAATACAGCTTGGGCGGCAGGGTTTGGCCGCGGATGCGGCGATAATGGCGCTTGACGGCAGCGGCGGCTTTGCGCTTGCGCTCCCAAGTCGGCTTTTCGTAAAACTCGCGCGCGCGCAGTTCGGTCAGAAGACCGGTCTTTTCCATAATGCGTTTGAAGCGGCGCAGCGCCACGTCAAACGGCTCGTTTTCTTTAACACGGACGGTAGTCATTGAAATCATCTCTCCTTGAGAGCTAGCGAAAAAATTTGCTATTCTAGCCAGTCATCCGCTTTTTATCAATCACTTCTGATATTTAAAATGATCGTCCTCGGCATCGAAACCTCCTGCGACGAAACCGGCATCGCCCTCTACGACACCGAAACCGGCCTGCTCGCCCATGCGCTGCACTCGCAAATCAAAATGCACGCGGAATACGGCGGCGTCGTGCCGGAACTCGCCTCGCGCGACCATGTCCGGCGCGTGCTGCCGCTCACCGAAACCGTGCTGCGCGAAGCCGGAAAAACGCTGCAAGACATCCGCGCCATCGCCTACACCCAAGGCCCTGGCCTCGCCGGAGCGCTGCTGGTCGGCGCGGGCGTGGCCGAATCGCTTGCCTGCGCGCTCAATATCCCCGCCATCGGCGTGCATCATCTCGAAGGCCATCTGCTCGCGCCGCTGCTCGAAGAAAATCCGCCACCTTTCCCCTTCGTCGCGCTGCTCGTCTCCGGCGGCCACACCCAACTCATGCGCGTCTCCGGCATCGGCTGCTACGAATTGCTCGGCGACACGCTGGACGACGCGGCAGGCGAAGCCTTCGACAAAACCGCCCAACTGCTCGGTCTGCCCTACCCCGGCGGACCTGCGGTCGCAAAACTCGCCGAACGCGGCACACCCGGCGCGCAAAAACTCCCGCGCCCCATGCTCAACAGCGGCGACCTCAACTTCAGCTTCAGTGGCCTCAAAACCGCCGTACTGACCGCCGTGAACAACGCGGAACCAATCGAACAATCCCAAGCCGACATCGCCCGCGCCTTTCAGGAATCCGTGGTCGAAGTCCTCACCGCCAAATGCCTCACCGCCCTGCGCCAATGCGGCATGAACCGCCTCATCGTCTCCGGCGGAGTGGGTGCCAACCAACGCCTGCGCGAATCACTCAACGCCGCCGCGCGCGAACACGGCTGTGCGGTGCATTACCCCCGTCTGGAGTTTTGCACCGACAACGGAGCCATGATCGCCTTCGCCGGTGCCATGCGCCTGAAAAACCGGAAAACGGGAAATTACGGATTCACCGTCAAACCGCGCTGGGATTTGGCGGAACTGGTCGCGCCGTGAGTCGGGGCGATGATTCACTGGATTCGGAAGAAGCTGTCAGAGCCAGTATTCCTGGTACGATTTAGTTCTGACCGTCCTTCTTTTTTCCAAACCCCGCTTCCGTTCCGTCCAGCAGTTTTTTGATATTGGTGCGATGGCGCCAGACCAGCATTGCGGAGAGCAGAAGCGCGGTGGCGCTGACGTTGCCGCTGCCGAAAAAGGCGAGGGCATAGATCGGCGCGAAACCGGCGGCGATGAGCGCGGCGAGGGAGGATACGCGCCAGATGGCGAATGCGAGCGCCCACGTCGCCAGCACGCTCAAGCCCAGCCACGGCAGAATCGCGAGCAAAATTCCCGCCGCCGTTGCCACGCCTTTGCCGCCCCGGAAGCCGTAAAACACCGGGAACAGGTGGCCGAGAAAAACGCTGATCGCCGTGATGCACACCCAGGTTTCGGTCAGGCCGTATTGATATTTCGCGAGCCACACCATGAGCCAGCCCTTGCCCGCGTCGCCCAGCAGCGTGAGAATCGCCGCCGTTTTTTTGCCGCTGCGCATGACATTGGTCGCGCCGGGATTACCCGATCCCACCGTGCGCGGATCGGGCAGACGGAACAGCTTGCTGACGATGATGCCGAACGCGACGGACCCCACCAGATACGCGACCACAACAAAAATCTGCTCGTTCATGGAAGATGCTCTAAAATTCAGAAAACCCGGATTTTAAGCGATATGGACATTATTTTCTTGCAGGAAGTGAAAGTCGAAACCCGTCTCGGCGTGCCGGAATGGGAGCGCATGTTGCCGCAAACCATCGTCCTCGACATTGAACTCGCTCTGCCCAACAGCCGCGTCTGCGAGACGGACGCGATCGCGGACACGATAGATTACGGCCAAATCGTCACGCGCATCCGCGAAACATTGGGCGCGACCGATTTCCGCCTCGTCGAAGCGCTCGCGGAACATGTGTGCCGGATGATACTCAAGGAATTTGAAACGTCGTGGGTGAAAGTGAAAGTCGGCAAACCGGGGATTTTGCCGGGGGTAAAGCAGTTGGGAGTGGTGGTTGAGCGGGGGAGCAAGGTCTGATTTATACTTTCCAGGTGTGTTGACTGTTAACAAGCAAGAGCCGTCATGATTGCCAAAGAAAAAACTGATTCCATTCCCGGTGACAAACTTGAAAAAGCCGGATACGACGCGGAACGCAAGGTTGCTTTTTATCTGCGGATGGCATTTGACGAAGACCCTGATACGTTGATTCTGAATGATCTGCGTCTGGAACATAAAGATGACATCACCGCGCAGATTGACCATTTGCTAATCCATCCGCACGGCCTGATTATCATTGAAAGTAAAAGTGTCACCGGAAAACTGCAAGTGCGGGATGATGGTCAATGGGTACGTTGGTATCTGGACAAAAAAACCGGAAAAGATCGAAGTATCGGGATGCAAGATCCCATCAAGCAAGCAAAGCTCCAAGGGCAAACGTTGCGTCGCGTGTTGCTTGATGCCGCCTCGGAGGATACCCGGAAAGTGCTTGAAAATTTCCCCATTGATATTCTGGTAACCGTTTCCGACGGCGGAGTGTTTCTCGCGCATGATCGTTTGCTATACCCGGAAGTATGCAAAGCGGATAAAACAGAGGAGCATGTTAAAGAAATTCTTTTGCGTCGCGCTGAAAACACCAAAGAGAATGATTTCAAACTTTCGGACGCTAACAAAACCAAGCTTGCCAACTACCTGATTTCGCGTCATCGCCCTTATCAACCCGCGCCCGGAAGCGCGGATAAAACTCCCGTACCGTTTCCGACTCAAGCTGCGCCCCGGTCAGAGATGGTTGTAGAGCAAAAGCTGGCTGAATATGTCGTTGACACACTGAAGAAATTTATTGGCGTAGCCGACACAACAGCCAGTTCAAAAAACAAATTCACGCATGGCTGCCGGAAGTGCGGTTCCGGCAATCTGGAAATCCGTTATGTGAAAAACTATTTTTTCAGATGTCTGGATTGCGACACCAACACTCGAATTGATGCCACTTGTCCGGGCTGTAATCGCCTTTTGAAAATCCGCAAGGATAAAGATCAATTTTTCGCGGAATGCAAGGCATGTGCGACATCAGCGCTGTTTTTTGTTAACAAGTAAACACCACATCATCGGGCACGATATTACGGCCTCTCTTGATCCACGCCCGCGTCCTTTTCCCACCCGCCGCCCAGCGCCTTGAACAAGCTCACCACGGCGGCCTTGGGCGTGCGTGCCTCGCTCATTTTGGAAGCAGCCGAGAACGATGCCAAAACAAGCGGGCAAGAACGCGCGGCTTCAGATAATGCGCTGTCGAAAGAGGCAGTGCAGTTGCTTCATGGTTTCCACACGTTATGCGCGGATAATCAGCGCGTTTTGATGGAAATCGCCAAGGTTCTGAATAAGGCACAAAATCGCTGATCCGATAAGTCCGCGAAGTTGTCATGGCGCGGCAACTGTGT
>JAITWS010000124.1 GCA_031285185.1 Methylobacillus sp. | reverse complement strand
GGGTTCGGCTCAACAATTTCAGCACAAGTGTGGAGCCGAGCGAGGTGACGGCCATGCCGAGTTCGGTGATGCCGCAGGCGAAAAACGCAGCGATGCTGTCGGTGGTTCCGGCGCGTATCACGCAATTTTCCGGCAGACCGAATACGGCGGCGGCGTGCGGGGTGATCGTGCCGAATACGCTGCCGGGTTCGCGTATTTGCGGCAGCAGCGCGGCATATTCCGCGCGGAGCATTTCCGCCGGATACGCGAGCTTTTCCACGTTGTAGCCAAGTTTCAGGCTGTTGTGGTAGTCGCTTAATCCCGGTTTTCCGTGCAGCAAAAACGCGAGCCAGTCGGCTTGGTGAAGAAAATAGCGCGCATTTCGCGCTTCGGGTTGCCGCAAAAACCACAGCAGTTTGGCGCGTGTGGAAGGCGTATCCGGTTGCGCGGCGCGATTGTCGTTGTAGGGCAGGGCGGGCAGCAGGGGCGTACCGTTCTCGTCGCACAAGAGCGCCGTGCCCGAAGTGCCGCAAAAGGCGAGGGCGGCGATGCGGCGGCGCAAATCTGCGGGAATCGCGGCGATGAGTTGTTGCAATGCCGTTTGCCATTCCTGCCAGGTGTTGTCAGAAAAGGAGGCGCTGGCGTGAAAATGTTCCTGTTCGGCGGAATCAATGAGACTGACGCGCGCGCCGCTTGTGCCGAAATCGAGGCCGAGGAAAAGATCAGTGGGAGAAGTTTGCAAGGTTTATTTTCTCTTTTTCACAGAACCAAATGAACCCCCACCCTCACCCCAACCCTCTCCCGCAAGCGGGAGAGGGAGAACAGCAACAGCCCTCACAAGTAGGGGAGGGAGAACACCACCAGCCTTCATAAGTGGGAGAGGGAGAACGACAATAGCCCTCGCAAGTGAAGGAGGGAGAACGGCAACAATCCTCACGAGTGGGGGAAAATCTCTGCGCGGCTTATCCGCGAATGTTGGACTGATGCTCAAACTGCGTGAGATCAACGCGCGGAGCCGGTTGCCAGCCGGGTTTGCGGTGTTCGGCGACGACGTTGGTGAAGATGCCGCCGCGCACGAAAAATTTGGCGGTGAGTCGCATGAATCGCGGTTGCGTCGCGGCGACGAGATCGTCGAGAATGCGGTTGGTGACGGCTTCGTGGAACGCGCCTTCGTCGCGGAACGACCAGATGTAGAGTTTGAGGCTTTTCAACTCCACGCATTTTTGGTCGGGAATGTAGTCGAGCAACAGCGTCGCGAAGTCGGGTTGCCCGGTTTTTGGGCACAAACAGGTAAATTCGGGAATTTCCATATGTATGTGGAAATCCCGATTGGAATGCGGGTTCTCAAAGGTTTCGAGGTTTTTGCCGGGTTGACTAGGCATGATGAGTTCCGTATAAATCAAACCCGGATTATACAAAGAAGTGTCTTTCGATGCGCCTGACCCATCTCAAACTTGCCGGATTCAAATCCTTCGTTGACCCGACCACGCTGCATATTTCCGGCCAGCGCGTGGGCGTTGTCGGCCCCAACGGGTGCGGAAAATCCAACGTGATGGAATCCGTGCGCTGGGTGCTGGGCGAATCCTCGGCCAAGGAAATGCGCGGCGAATCCATGCAGGACGTGATTTTCAACGGCTCCGCCAACCGCAAACCCGTCTCGCGCGCGAGCGTCGAATTGCTGTTCGACAACAGTCTGGGCGGCGCGGGCGGCGAATGGGCGCAATATGCCGAAATCTCGGTCAAGCGCGTGTTGCAGCGCGACAGCGGCTCGACCTATTACATCAACAACACGCCGGTGCGTCGGCGCGACGTGGCGGATTTGTTCCTCGGAACCGGCCTTGGCGGGCGCGCTTACGCCATCATCGGCCAGAACACCATTTCGCGCATCGTCGAGGCCAAGCCGGAAGAGCTGCGCGTGTTTCTCGAAGAAGCCGCAGGGATTTCCAAATACAAGGAACGTCGGCGCGAAACCGAGTTGCGGCTGCGCGATACGCGGGAAAATCTGACGCGCGTGGAAGACATCCGGCTGGAGCTGGGCAAGCAGATTGAGCGGCTGGAAGCGCAAGCCGTGGTCGCGCAGGAATATCACCAGTTGCGCGAAGCGCAGGCCACGGCGCAGGCGCAATTCTGGCTGCTCAAAAAACGCGATGCGGGTCTGGCTTGGGAACGTTCGCAGCGGCAGGTGGAAAAGCTCGTGATCGAGCTGGAAGCGCAAACCGCGCAACTCCGCAAAACCGAAGCCGAGCTGGAACAGTTGCGGCAGGAACATCATGCGGGCGGCGAGGCGGTGCAGGTCGCGCAAGGGCGTTATTACGAAGCCAACGCGCAGGTTTCCGCGCTGGAACAGCAATTGCGCCATATCCACGAAACCCGCGAGCGGCTCGCGCAGCAACTGCGCCAGATCGAAAGCGAGCAGGAACGCGCCACGGCACAAAAAGAGGAATACAGTCGCCAACTCGAAGAGCGGCGCGCGCAACAGCAGCAAGCCGCCGCCGATGCGGAACGCGCCGAACAGGATTTGCAAATCGCGCGCGCCGCCTTGCCCGCCGCTGAGCAACAGGCGCGTGACGCGCAAGCCGCGTTCGGCAAAATCCAGACGACCATCGCGCAAAGCGAACAGCAGATTCAGTTGGAACTCACCCACCTCGGCCACGCGCGGCGCTCGCTTGCCGAGATCAATATGCGGCTGGAACGGCTCGCGGAGGAAAGTCGGCAACTGGTGCTGCCCGATTCCGCCATGCTCGCCGCGCGGGAAAACGACAGCGCCGCCTTGCAACAGGAACTTTCCGCGCTCGAAGCGGCGCTGCTCAAACACGCCGAGGCCGAATCCGCGCAAGCCGAACAACTGAAAAATCTGCAACAGGAAACCCGGCAGCACGCCCACGCGATCGCGCAAGCCGAGGCGCAACTGGCCGCTTTACAAAAGTTGCAGCAAGCCTTGGGGCACGAGGGCAAACTCGACGGTTGGCTGTCGCGTTTCGGCATTGATGGCAACAAGCGTTTGTGGCAATCCCTTGAAGTCGCGCCCGGCTGCGAAACCGCGCTGGAAGGCGTGTTGGGCGCGCGTTTGAACGCGATCCCCGGCCTGCAAACAAACACGGAACGCCCGCCTTCCGCCGTGGTGTTGTTCGACGAAGGCGAGGGCGGCAGCGCCGCCCGCATCCACGCGGCGGGCTGGAAACCGCTGGGCGAATGCGTGCAAACCGCCAACGCGAAACTGCGCGGCGTGCTGGATGATTGGCTCACACACGTCTGGCTCGCGCCCGAAGGTTGCGACATCGCGGCGGCACGCGGGCAGTTGAATCCCGGCGAATGGCTGGTGACGCGCGAAGGCGATGTTTACACCCGCCACAGCGCCGCGCTCTACGCGCCGCAATCCGGCTTGCACGGCGTGCTGGAACGCCAGCGCGAACTGGCGCAAATCGCGGCGGATTTGCCCGCGCTCAAGCAACAACAACAAATGCAGGAAACCGCGCTGCACGCGACGGAGCAGGCGTTGCAAAACCTGCGCCGCGAAATTGCCGACACGCAAACCGCGCAACGCCAAAAAACTTCCGCGCTGCACGCCGCGCGCATGGAGTTGCAACGGCTGCAACAGCAGCAGCAACATATCCGCGATCGTCAGCAACAGTTATCGCTGGAACGCAGCGGTTTGGCGGAACAAAAAACCGGAATCGAAACGCAATTTGCGGAACGCGACAAGGCAATCGCCGCGTTGCAAGCCGGAATGGGCGATCTGCGCGTGGAACGCGATGCCGCCGGACGACTGCGTCAAGAAGCCGACAGCGCGCTTAAACAAGCGCAGGAACGTTTGATGGAAGCGGAAAAACTGGCGCAACAACAAGCGTTTTCCGTGAATATGATACTTAATAATATCAATGAGCTGGAAAACAAACTTAAAGATATAGATGAAGTTATGTCGGGCTTGTCTGCACGCAAAACCGAGGCCGAAAATCAGCGGGCGCAAGCCTCGCCCGATGCGCTGAACGCCGATCTGGAAGCCGCGCTTGAAGTGCGTCGGCTGGGCGAAAACGGGCTGGCCGAAGCGCGTAATGTGCTCTCCGGTATCGAACAGCGTTTGCTCGAAACGGAACGCGCCCGGCTGCAAACCGAGCAGCAACTGCATCCGCTGCGCGACAAGCTGGAACAGGGACGTTTGCAGGAACAACAGGCGCGTCTGCATTTTGAAAGCTGCGTGGAGCAGCTTGCCGCGATGGAAACAGATGAAGCAAAGCTGGAAGAAGGCTTGCCGAAAAACGCCAAGGCCGATGAATTTGATCGTGAAATCAAGCGTCTGGAAGAGTTGATCGTGGCCATGGGCGCGGTTAATCTCGCCGCGATACAAGAGTTGGCAAGCGAGCGCGAACGCAAAACCTATCTCGATAGCCAGGCCGCCGATCTGGAAGAAGCCGTGGCGACGCTGGAAGAAGCGATCCACCGCATAGACCGCGAAACGCGCAGCCGTTTGCAGGAAACCTACGACGAAGCCAACCGGCATTTCGGCGAACTATTCGCCACGCTGTTCGGCGGCGGACAAGCACAATTGCAACTGCTGGGCGACGAAATTCTCGACACCGGCATACAGGTTTTCGCGCAACCCCCCGGCAAGAAAAACACCAGCATCCATCTGCTCTCCGGCGGCGAAAAAGCACTCACCGCAATCGCGCTCGTATTCGCGCTGTTTCGCCTCAACCCCGCGCCGTTCTGCCTCATGGACGAGGTTGATGCGCCGCTCGACGACAGCAACACCGAACGCTTCTGCAACCTCGTGCGAAAAATGGCCGAACGCACCCAATTCATGTTCGTCAGCCACAACAAAATCACCATGGAAATGGCGCAACAACTGATAGGCGTCACCATGCAGGAATCCGGCGTATCGCGCATCGTCGAGGTGGACATGGAAGCCGCGATGAAAATGCAGGCGGAGTTGGCGGTTTAGGTGAATGAGGTCGCTTGGGGTGCGGGTTAACTGTCCATGCCTAAACAAAAAATCAGCAGATTATGATTCAGCCTCTCCGGCAGGAAATTATCGTCTTAACCCTCACATCGGCTTGAAAAGATGCGCGTAGGCGGGGCTGACGGGGATTTTTTTGGGGCAGCCGCGCAGTTGGAGGTGGCGTTTGCCGAATTCGTCGCGGTGTACGGATTCGATGGCGTCGCTGCGTACTGCGGTTGAGCGGTGAACTTGCCAGAAAACTTGCGCGTCGAGTTGCGCCAGCAGTTGCTTGAAGGGCGTGCGGATCAGGTGTTCGCGATGTGTGGTCAGGATGCGGACATAATGTCCTTCGGCTTCGAAATACAGCACCTCATTGATCGAAATCATACGCACGTTGCCGCCGGTTTCGCTGACCGGAATCAGTTTGAGCAGCGGGGCAACGGCGGGCGCGGGCGCAGCAGCAGTGCGTTGCGCGAGCGTGGTTTGCACCCGCTGCATGGCGTGACGCAGGCGTTCCTCGGATACCGGCTTCAGCAGATAATCGGTCGCTTGCACTTCAAAGGCGCGAATGGCGTGTTCGTCATACGCGGTGACATAGACCAGATGCGGCATGGGCGCGGCATCGGCAGGCCAGCTTTCGGCAAGTTTGGCGGCCACGCCCAGCCCGTCCAACCCCGGAATGCGGATGTCGAGAAACAGCACCTGCGGCAAATGCGCCAATGTTTCGCGCACGGCGCTCAAGCCGTCGGTCACGCAGGCCACCACTTCCAACTCAGGCCAGACGATGCCCAATTGATTGCGTAGCGCTTGCGCGGCCAAGGGTTCATCCTCGGCGATCAGTGCGGTGATTTTCATGGATTTTTTAACTGGATTTATCATTCGATATTACTACTCGTGTCGTTCAATATGAATTTTATGCGTGCAATGTGTCAATTTGATTATGCCGCATTGCGCGAAGTGTGGAATTTGGTAAATGAAAGTTTGCTTGCCGACAAGCGCGGTGCTTATTTAATCCGCGCTCCAGATTCCTCCGGCAACACAAGCACGGCGCGTGTTCCGCCATTTGGCGCGGGCAGGAGATCGAGCGTTGCCGTCTTGCCATAGATGCTGGTCAGGCGGCGGCGCACCTGGTGCAATCCAAAACCGCTTGCGTTCTCGACAAGGGGGCGCGGTGTCAGGGCAGCCTCGTCCAATCCCACGCCGTCATCCTCGATCTCGACGATCAGATGCCGATCTTCGCGCCGCACGCGCACCGTGATTTCCCCGCCTTCGATTTTGGGTTCAAGGCCGTGGCGAACGCTGTTTTCCACCATGGGTTGCAACAATAACGGCGG
>JAITWS010000120.1 GCA_031285185.1 Methylobacillus sp. | reverse complement strand
CCGAACCGAAACCAACAGCCTGTGGCTTTGCAGATTATTGACCTGCGACAGCTCTTTAATCACACACTCCACAGACTTACTTTCATTTTATTTCCATTTAAAGAGGAAACATACAAGGGCTGGGGTGAGGGGGCGGATAAATATTCCGTTCGTCCTGAGTGTGTTGAAGGATGGATGCAGTTGTAGGTTGGGGTGAGCCGCTTCGACATACTCAGGACAGGCTCTGCGATGCCCAACGTTGCAGCCGCTGCTATGTTGGGGTTCGTAAACTCACCCCAACCTACGAACTGCTTGCGGAGGTGAACGGAAAACACTGGATTGCCACGCTGCGCTCGCAATGACGGCAACATGCGCTCCCCTCTCCCCTTGTGGGAGAGGGGTGGGGGTGAAATGCTCCGATCATCCTGAGCGGGTCGAAGGATGGACGGGGCATTTGGTCGGAGGTTGAGCGTCTGGTTGATAGGTAGCTGTTCACTCTTCGACAAGCTCAGGGCGAACAGATTTTATTTTATTCTGGATCCCCGCCTACGCGGGGATGAACGGAAAATGACTCCTCTCCCCTACCCCTCTCCCACAAGGGGTGAGGGGATTGTCGGGAGGCTAACCCTCTCGGTACAGAGCAAGAAAGATGTAATTGAATTTGAAGTTGTAGCACTCAAGCCGCAGCAGTTCCCCCTAGCGGCTTGCCTCATGGGTGCGGTGTCTTGCGATGCCGCACCCTTTTTTGTTGTACCCTCCTTTCAACCAAGGCTTTCACGGCAAGCCGAGTTCAGAGAGATCAGAAATCCGAGTTTCCATTTATCACAAAAAATCATGATTTTAACCAATGTTCCGCGCGGTCACTCCAAATTTGATTTTTAGTACGATAAGCAAATCCACTTTGAGTTTTTCGGGGTATGATACGCGTGTCAAATCGGCATCGTTCGACCAACCCAAACCAAAGGAAAAGCACCATGTTCTCCCGCCTTGTCGCTGTTATCGCGCGCATTTTTGCCTTGATTTTCACGCCTGTGCGATGGGTGTTGCGGCAGTTGTTGGGGTCGGTCTCGTGGCAGGCGCCGGGGTGGGCGGCGTTTTTGGGGCGGTGGTTGGGGCGGTTGAAAAATTGGGGGATGGCGCATCCGCGCGGGGCGAGCGGGATTATTCTTGCTCTGATCGCGGTTGTGGCGGGCGGTTGGTATGGGTACAAGTGGTATGAAAGCCAGCCCAAGCCGGTGATGACGGTTTATGAGGTTCGCAGTCCCGGCATTACGGCTTATGACGAGAATGGCAAGCCGTATATCCAGCCGCTCGCGATTGAGTTTTCCGAGCCGGTCGCGCCGGTGGATCAACTCACCAAACCCGTCACCGCCGGTATTGAGATAAAGCCCGCGATCGCCGGTGAGTGGACTTGGGATCATGATCGTTTGTTGCTGTTCCGCCCCAAATCCGATTGGCCGATTGATGCCGAGTTCAAGGTTAATTTCGATCCAAAGAAATTACTCGCGCCCACGGTCAAGCTTCAGGATTACAGTTTTGAATTCCGTTCCGCGCCGTTCACGGCGCAAATCGCGCAGGCCGATTTTTATCAGGATCCGGTTGATCCCAATCTCAAAAAACTGGTGGCGACGATCATGTTTTCGCATCCGGTTGATGCGGAGGATTTCAAGGAGCGCGTGAATCTCAAGCTCGGCGGCGGGCTGAGTTTTCTTGGTCTGGGCGACAAGCAGAATGCGACCGTCAGTTTCGACAAGTTGAAGTTGCAGGCTTATGTGCATTCCGCGCCGCTCGCGATTCCCAAGGAAGATACGCGGCTCACGATGACGCTGGACAAGGGCATACGCGCCATTCGCGGTGGCAACAAGACCGATGAGGAAATCAAGCACGACATTATTGTGCCCGGACTTTACAGCCTGCGCTTCGACCAGATCGGCATGACGCTGGTGGATAACGAGCGTTACGAGCCGGAGCAGGTGCTGATCGTCGGTTCCAACGCGGCGGTGAGTGAGGCCGCGATCAAAGGCCGCGTCAAAGCCTGGTTGCTGCCGGAGTTCAATCCGAAAACGCCGGAAGAGCAGCGCACGAATCCGTATAACTGGAACACGTCCGAGGCCACCAAGCAATTGCTGGCGCAATCCGAGCCGCTGATGTTGACTGCCGTGCCTTCCGCCGAGGAATTTGATACCACGCACAGCTACAAATTCAAAGCGCCGGTCGGGCGTTCGATTTATGTCGTGGTGGATGGCGGCGTGAGCGCGTTCGGCGGCTATCAATCGCGCAAACCTTCCGATCGGCTGTTCCGGGTTCAACCCTGGCCGCAATCCGTCAAACTGTTGTCGCAGGGCGCGCTGCTGTCGCTTTCCGGCGATCACAAACTCGCCTACATGGCGCGCGGATTGACGGGCGTGAAGGTGGAAATCGGGCGGCTTTTGCCCAACCAGTTGCATCATCTGGTAGATCAAAATTACGGCGGCTTCGCCACGCCGAATGTGTATGACAATCTGCTGGATACGCTGGTCGAGCGCTTCAGCGAAAATCGTCCGTTGCCGGAAAACGGGAATGGCAAACCGAGTTACGACAGCCTTGATGTCGGGCAATATCTGCGCGACAAAGCCAGTCATGGCGGCGGCGTGTTCATGATCCGCTTGCAGGGTTACGATCCGAAAACGAACTATGTCCAAGGCCAGCCCGACACGCGCTTCGTCCTTGTCACCGACATCGGCATCATCGCCAAAAAAGCGGTGGACGGCACGCAGGATGTGTTTGTGCAATCCATACGCACGGGCGAGCCGATCAGCGGCGCGCGCGTGGAAATCGTCGGGCGCAACGGTCAGGCGGCGATGTCGGATACCACCGACGCGACCGGGCGCGCGCACTTCCCGAATCTCAATGATTTGCAGCGCGAGAAACAGCCGCTGATGATCGTGGCGAGCCACGGCGATGATCTTTCCTTTCTGCCGATCAACCGTTACGACCGCCAGCTCAACATGAGCCGTTTCGATATCGGCGGCATAGACAACGCGATTTCGGCGCAGCAACTTTCGAGTTACGCATTTACCGATCGCGGCATTTACCGTCCGGGCGAAACCACGCATGTCGGCATCATCACGCGCACCGCGAACTGGGCGGGTTCGCTCGCGGGGATTCCGCTTGAAGTCGAGATCAGCGATCCGCGCGGTTTGCCGGTGAAGAAGGAACGTCTGCAACTCACCGCAGACGGATTGGACGGGCTGGATTTCACCACGCGCGAAACATCGGCCACGGGCGATTACCACGTTGGCGTTTATCTCATACGCGGCAATCAGCGCAACGAGGAAATCGGCAGCGCAAGTTTCAAGGTGCGCGATTTCGAGCCGGATCGTTTGAAGGTCAACGTCACGCTCGCCGACCGTGCGGTCGAAGGCTGGATCAAGCCGGAAGAAGCGCAGGCGCGGGTGAAGGTGATGCACTTGTTCGGCAGCCCCGCGAATGATCGTCGCGTGGAAGGCGAAATGACGTTGAGCCCCGCCCTGCCCGTGTTCGCCAAATACAAGGAATACAGCTTCCAGGATAAATTCAAACTCAAGGATCCGTTCGACGAAAAACTCGCGCCGACCACCACCGACGCGAATGGCGAAGCCACGCTCAACCTCAATCTGCAACGCTTCGCGCGCGCCACCTATCGCCTTTATCTCTCGGCGCGCGTGTTCGAGGCGGAAGGCGGACGCGGCGTGACGGCGGAATCGGCGCTGCTGGTTTCATCCGCGCCGTATCTGGTCGGCGTGAAAACCGACGGCAATCTCAATTACATCCAGCGCGATGCGAAACGTTCCACGCGCTGGCTGGCGATTGATCCGACGCTCAAGATGGTCGAGGCTGATAATCTCAGCCAGCAGTGGATAGAGCGCAAATATGTGTCGGTGCTGGTCAAACAGTCGGACGGCACTTACAAATACGAATCGCGCAAAAAGGAAATCGTGCGCGAAACCAAACCGTATCATCTGCCCACGGGCGGCGTGGAGTTGCCGCTCAACACTTCCGAGCCGGGCGATTTCGCGCTGGTGCTGAAGGACGCGCAGGGCAACGAACTCAATCGCGTCGAATACAGTGTGGCGGGCGAAGGCAATATCACGCGCTCGCTGGAACGCAACGCCGAGCTGCAACTCACGCTCGACAAGCAAAGCTACGCGCCCGGCGACACCATGCAGATCAGCATACGCGCGCCTTATGTCGGCGCAGGCTTGATTACCATTGAGCGCGACAAGGTGTATCGCCATGTCTGGTTCAAAACCACGACCACGAGTTCGGTGCAAAAAATCACGCTGCCCAAGGATTTTGAAGGCAACGGTTATGTCTCGGTGCAGTTTGTGCGCGATCCGGGTTCGGATGAAATTTTCATGAGTCCGCTCTCGTATGGCGTGGTTCCGTTCGCGGTCAATCTCGACGCGCGGCGCGAGGCGATCAAGGTGATCGCGCCCGATGTGGTCAAGCCGGGACAGACGGTGGATATCAAGGTCAGCAGCGAGCATCCGACGCGCGTAATCGTGTATGCGGTGGACGAAGGTATCCTGCAAGTCGCGCGTTACAAAACGCCCGACCCGATTGGCTTCTTCTTCCAGAAACGCGCGTTGCAGGTGGATACCACGCAGATTCTCGATCTCATCCTGCCGGAGTTTAAACAGTTGATGAACGCTGCCGCGCCCGGCGGCGACGGTGACGGCGTGCTGGGTCGCCATCTCAATCCGTTCAAGAAAAAACGCCAGCCGCCGGTTGCGTATTGGTCGGGCATCATCGAGGTGGACAAGAACGGAAAAACGCTGCATTACACCGTGCCGGACAGCTTCAACGGCAAGCTGCGTATCTTCGCCGTGGCGGTCAATCCGGCGCATGTCGGCGTGTTCGACGGCGGAACCGAAGTGCGCGGCGATCTGATTCTTTCCGCCAATCTGCCCGCAATGGTAGCACCCGGCGACGAGTTCGTCGTGTCGGTCGGCGTGTTCAACAATCTGCGCGGCGGCAAGGATAAATCGCCGGTCACGTTGACGCTCAAGGCCGATCCCGCGATCACGGTGCTTTCCGCGCCCAAGCTCGATCTCAACATTCCGCAACAGCAGGAAGTCGCGGCGGAATTCCGGCTCAAGGCCAACGATGTATTGGGCGCGGCCAATCTGCAATTCATCGCACTTAGCGGCGACAAACAGGGCAAGGCAGCGGACGCGATCAGCATCCGCCCCGCCGCGCCGCTCGCCACCAAAATCACCGTGGGGCGTTTCGACAAGGCCACGCATAATCAGGACATCACGCGCAATCTGTATTCGCAGCATCGCGATGTGCAAGCCGGGATTTCGCTCACGCCGATGGTGTGGGCGGAAGGGCTGGACGGCTATCTCAAGGTGTATCCGTATTCCTGTACCGAGCAGTTGGTGAGTCAGGGAATGCCGGGATTGGTGATCGCCACCGGCGCGAATCCGAACCGCGACATCAGCGCGCGCACTTCGAGTTTCGACAAGGTGATCCAGATTCTGCGCGAACGCCAGAACGACGACGGTGGATTCGGCCTGTGGGCGGCCAATCTGCAAGTCGAGCCGTTCGCTTCGGCGTATGCCGTGCATTATCTGGTCGAAGCCAAAGAGCGCGGCCTGCCCGTGCCCGCCGACATGCTGAACAACGCGAATAACTGGCTGGAAGCAACCGCCACCGGCGGCAGCGAAGGTCTCGCGGGCGCGCGCGTCCGCGCTTACGCGATCTACCTGCTTACGCGCCAGGGACGCGTCACCAGCGGCATGATAGGCGCGCTGCAACAAGAACTGGACGCGCGTTACGCGAAAGAGTGGCCGCAGGACATCACCGCCGCGTATCTCGCCGCGAGTTACAAACTGATGAAGCAGGACGATCTCGCCGCGAAGCTGCTGAAAAACGTGCCGTGGCGCAGCGGCGGCAAGGGCATGGCGGACGAGATTTACTACGATCCGCTCACGCACGACGCGCAGTTGATCTATCTCACGTCCAGACATTTCAAGGAGCGCGTGAGCGATGTGCCCGCGAACGCTGTCGCCAACATGGGCAATGCCATCAGCGACAACAGTTATCACACTTTGTCGGCAGCCTATCTCATTCTGGGCTTTGATGCGTATGCGGCGGCGGGCGGACGGGATACCGGCCAGCTCGCCATCGCCGAACTGGACAAATCCGGCAAGAGTGCGATGATCGCGCTGTCCGAAGGTTTGCTCAAATTCGGCAAGGTTTCGGAAAAAGCCGCCAAGCTGCAATACTCCAAACAAGGCGACGCTCCGGCGTTTTACACCTTGTCGGAAAGCGGCTTCGACCGCAAACCGTCGGGCAAGGTATCCGCCGGTCTCGAAATCGCGCAGACCATCACCGGGCTGGACGGCAAGCCGATCAAACAGATCAAGGTCGGCGAGGAGTTTCTCATCAAGCTCACCTTCCGCAGCACGAGCCGCGACAAGTTTTCCGATGTCGCCATCGTTGATCTTTTGCCCGGCGGCATGGAACCCGTGTTCCGCACGCCCACCGCGCAACCGCAAAACCCCGACACGGAAAATCCGGGAGATTGCGGCGAGGAAGGCTGCGAAGGCGGTGATTACACGGAAGGCGAACCCGCCCTCCCCGCGTGGCAATCGCCCATAGGCGAAGGCGGCGGCTGGCAACCGGATTACGCCGACATCCGCGACGACCGTGTGATTTTGTACGGCACGCTGGATCGCAACGCCGCTCAATTCACCTACCGCGTCCGCGCCACCAACGCCGGCAAATTCACCATCCCCGCCCCGTTCGCGGAAGGCTTGTACAACCGCAAACTGCAAGGCTACGGCGAGAGCGGAACGCTGGAGGTAGTGAAGCCGTGATTGGGCAAATGATCCACGTCATTGCGAGGCGCTACGCGCCGTGGCAATCCAGAAAAACCGTCACTGGATTGCTTCGCTTACGCTCGCAATGACGACTACACAACACCCATAAACTTTTTACGTAAAGGATGACTATGATGAAAATCTCGGGAACTTTATTCAAGACGCTGTTGATTCTGGCGCTGACAATCCCCTTCGCTCACGCAGCGGATGACACCTGGCTCAAGGACAAAAACGGCTGCGCGGTTTTCAATCCCGATCCCCAGCCCAGCGAAAGCATTGTCTGGAGCGGAAAATGCAAGGACGGCTACGCCGAAGGCGCGGGCACGCTGACGTGGACGGTTGGCGGCGAACTGGATTCGACTTCCACGGGCACATGGAAACGCGGCAAAATGGTCGGCAAAGGCAGCATCGTTTATGGCAACGGCGAACGTTATGACGGCGGTTTTTTAAACGATTACTGGCACGGCACGGGAATCTACACCATGCCCGACGGACGTCGTTATGAAGGAAACTTTGTGGAGGGCGATCCGAAAGGCGATGGCATCATCACCGATTCCAACGGAAAAAAACACCCGGGCAGTCTTGACGAATTTTTTGACCAATAATTTTGTTGATAAAGGAAACATAAAATGTCTTTTCGCATCATTCATGTCGCGCTGATCGCGGCAAGCACACTCTGCTTCACCCAGGCGCACGCCTTTGATCTCGAAGGCGCGCTGGAAGCCGGTAGCAAGGCGGTCAAGGCCGTCACGCTCAGCGACGCGGATCTCAAGCAACTCACGGATCAGGCGTGCGCGGAGAGCGACAAAAATTCCAAGATCGCGGCATCCGGCAGCCAATACGATGCGCGTCTGCAAAAGCTGGGCAAGCAGTTGGGCGACAACATCAAAGGCCAGCCGGTCAACTACAAGGTCTATCTCACCAACGACGTGAACGCCTGGGCGATGGCGAACGGTTGCATCCGCGTTTACAGCGGCTTGATGGATATGATGACCGACGACGAGCTGCTGGGCGTCATCGGCCATGAAATGGGACACGTCGCGCTGGGTCACAGCAAAAAGGCGATGCAGACGGCCTATTCCGTATCCGCCGCGCGCGATGCCGCCAATGTGGCCGGTGGCGATGCGGTCAAGGCGCTCAACGCTTCGCAGTTGGGCGATCTGACGGAAAAATTCATCAACGCGCAGTTTTCCCAATCGCAGGAAAGCGCGGCGGACGATCATTCCTTCGACATGCTTAAGGCACGCAAACTGAATCTTCAAGGTCTGGTCACCGCTTTCGAGAAGCTGGCCAAACTGGACGGCGGCAAAAGCGACATGATGAGTTCGCATCCGTCATCCACCGCGCGCGCAAAACACATCGAAGATCGCATCGCTTCGGGAAAATAAACAGGGTATTTTTTAAGGGAACTTCAGCATGAAAAGTTTGAGAAATCTGCTTACCGCCGTTGCAATCGCGGCGCTGACCACCGCGTGCGCCCAGGTGCCGAAATTAACGACCGAATTGCCGACCGGCTGGCTCAAGGATCAAAACGGATGCGCGGTTTATCACAGCCCCGGCCAGCAAAACGACAGCGTTCGCTGGAGCGGCAAATGCAAAAACGGCTACGCCGAAGGCTCGGGCATCACCGAATGGTATGCCTACGGCGGACTGCTCGAAACCGACACCGTTCCCCGCAAGCGCGGAAAACTGCATGGTTCGGGCGTCGTCACCTGGTGGGACGCGGGCGATCACTACATAGGCGCGACGACCAACGATTTGCGCGACGGCAAGGGCGTGTATGTCTGGAACAATGGCGAGATCTACGAAGGCGATTGGGTCGCCGACAATCGCACAGGCCACGGCACGCTCATCCTCACCAACGGTGATCGTTATGAAGGCGGCTGGGTGGACGATATGTGGTCAGGTCAGGGAACTTACACCACGGCGACTGGCCGCATCTTTCAGGGAAATATCAACCGCGACAATCTTGCGGACAGCGAAGGCACCATCACCGAACCC